>JAZMZI010000060.1:0-12416 GCA_045585895.1 Eubacteriales bacterium | reverse complement strand
ATATCACAGTCGTTTCGCTTTGTCAATAGGTTTTTTAAAATTTCTTGAAAAATTTTTCAACCTTTTCGACAGCTTTTAACCGCGACTTTCTTTTTTCGCCGCCGCTCTTTGCGACAGCTTCACTATTCTACCACTTTCTCCCGCCTTTGTCAATAGCTTTTTTCGTTTTTCTTTCACTTTGTGCATTCTTTTAATTTCTACAATTTTTATCCACTCTTTTTGTCTATTTTGCCGTTTAGATTGCTTAACTCTCACCCGCTGAATGCAAAACGTCATTACAAAGAGCATAAATCTGCCCGTAAATGGTGAAAATATTAAAAAAAGCAAGGGGGCACTATGCTCACTATTTTTATCAGAACTATCATCATTTATACAACGCTTACAATAACTATGCGGATCATGGGCAAGCGTCAGCTTGGCGAATTGGACGTCGGAGAACTTGTAAATACTATTTTGTTATCCGAGATCGCCTCTCTTCCGATAACGAACCCCGAAAAATCTATATGGACGGGCATAATTCCCGTCGCCACCCTTGCATCTCTTGAAATAATAACCTCCTCTCTTATCTTAAAATACCCAAAGATAAAAAAATTTCTTTCGTCCAAGCCCGCCGTTTTGATCTCACACGGCAAGATGGACCGAAAAGAAATGCACAAGGCGCGCATTTCGATCGAAGATCTTATCACGCAGATACGGCAAAACGGCATATTTGATCTTGAAGAGGTGGATTACGCCATCCTCGAGGAAAACGGCAAGATGAGCATTATACCGAAAAGCATCTACCGCCAGCCCGACCGCCGCGACTTGGGTATTCCCGACGACGACAGCGGCACTATGCATATTTTGATATCGGACGGCGTGATCAACACACACGGAATGACTTTATTAAATAAGGAAGAAAAATGGCTCACCGAGCTCCTCAAGACCCAAGGTCTTGCTCCAAGCGACGTTCTTTGTATGACTTGCAACGACTCCGGCAAGCTATATATAATAAAAAAGGAAGACGGTGAATCCGTCTCCCTTGAATAGATCATCTTTTTCCTTTACAAATTTCGGCAAGAGGACACTTTTCACACTGCGGTGAGCGCGCAATGCAGGTGTCTCTGCCAAACTGAACGATACGGTGACAAAAATCACTCTGTTCCCGAGGTTCAAGGCACTCCGCCATAATTCTTTCAACCTTTACGGGGTCTTTAAGCGATTCGGGATAAAAGCCCAGTCTGCCGCATATGCGGATACAGTGGGTATCCGCTACCACGGCCGGCTTTTTGTAAATATCGCCTAACAAAAGATTGGCTATCTTTCTGCCAACGCCCGGAAGTTTTAAAAGATCATCCATATTGTCGGGTATCACTCCATCAAAATCGTCAATAAGCATACGGCAAGCCGCCTTTATCTCTTTTGCTTTCATTCTGTACAAGCCGCAAGGGCGGACTATTCTCTCTATCTCCTCTATAGGGGCGCAGGCAAGGCTTTCGAGAGTCGGATATTTCCCAAAAAGTTCTCGGCAAACCACGTTTACTCTCGCATCCGTGCACTGTGCCGAAAGTCTGCCCATGACCAGCAATTTCCACCCCTCTTCTCCGCCCCATTCAAGGGCGCAAGCGGCATCGTGGTAAACGCTTTTTAATATATCGACCGCTTTTGCGGCTCTTTTTTTGTTATCCATATTTACACGTCCTTAAAAAACTTTACAGATTAAGTATATATGATTTCTCCCCAAAAGTCAATCCATGCCCAGAAGTTTTTTTCTTAAAAGACCTGCATCCGCCTCTGATACACTGCCGTCAAGATCGATATCGGCACAAGAAAGACAGCTAACTCCTTCTCCGAAATCAATATAACGTCTTATCATCAAAAGATCGGGCAGATCCGCCTTGCCGTTATGATCTGCGTCTCCCGATTCAAACACATTGTGAAGCATTAAATCAAAATCCGCATTTTTGAAAGCGTCAGAACTACACTCCACGTCTACGGAAGAATACCAATCTCTGTGTCCTCGCTCGATCGCCACCGTATCAGAACACAAGAAATGTCTTCTGCTGATATTGCCGTCAGAAGATGCAGAATCGTCCCAAGTAAGATCGGCGTGATACCATTCTCCGTTTATGTTAACATAATTCCAGATGTGCTCGATAGTATCACTGGCAACGTAGTGCGCTTCTATCCCGCACTCACGTAACACCGCCATATAAAACTGAGTATATGCTTGGCAGGTTCCCTTGCCCGTCAGAAAAAACCCGTACATCGAGTCATTCACCAAAGACACGTCGTACTCATACCGCCTACAGATCTCATCGTGAATAAACAGCGCCTTTGCCGAATGGGAAGAATACTTTTTCGCTTTCTCAGCTAATTCACGCACGTTTATTCTGCAAAGCTCCCATGCGCTGAACGCCGCCTCTCCGACAAAACTGTAGCTCGGCTTCAGCGAAATAACGTATCCGCTCGGCTTGTAAGAATACGACATCTGTCCGTTGACGAAAAACAGATAGGGATCGTCCTTTATTATTTTCGAAATTATATCCGAAAGCTCCTCGGGCTTTATCGAAAACGCGCTTATATCGATTGACTCGGAAAACCTGTAAAAGCCGTCCCGTATTACCTCATTCACCGTTCCGTTGGGATCGTCGTCCGCCTCAAAATTTATCACTCCGCAATAAAGTACCAAAGCCAAAGATAAAACTGCCGTCCAAACACGCCGCCAAATACTCATCCGAATCTCCAATAACACAATACTGTTAAAATGTATGTTCTTGGCAACGATACAAGACCGATTTTGCTTAAAAAATCCTCTCGGCTCTTGACGAAAGACAAAAAATGTGTTAAAATTGCAATAATCAACATATCGGAGATCAAAATGAAAAACAAGAAAAAACAGAATGGGCTTTTACTGAAGTTCCTACCTTACTACAAACGGCATATGCCCGTAATGATAAGCGACCTGTTCTGCGCCGCTCTCACGACCGTCTGTGAGCTTGTATTGCCAATGATAGTCCGCGAGATCACGGGAAGAGCCACCGAGGATATTGCAAGCCTCACTTTCGATCTTATCTTAAAATGCGGAATCCTTTACATCTTCTTGCGAATAATCGACACGGCTGCCAACTATTATATGACTACCGTGGGACACATAATGGGTACGAGAATAGAGACCGATATGCGTCACGATCTCTTTGCGCATCTGCAAAAGCTATCGTTCTCATACTACGACAACACCAAGATCGGAACGCTGATGTCCAGAATTACAAACGATCTTTTCGACGTTACCGAATTTGCTCATCACTGTCCCGAGGAATTTTTCATCGCAGGCATAAAGATCGTAGGAGCTTTCATCCTTCTTTGCTCTATGAGCATACCTCTGACTCTTATCGTATTTTCCGTCATCCCCCTTATGATAGCGGTGCTCATATTCTTCCGATTTAAAATGAAGAAGAATTTCTCGGAGTCAAGAAAGCACATAGGTGAGCTTAATTCACAGATTGAGGACAGTCTGCTTGGTATTCGCGTGGTAAAATCCTTCGCAAGAGAGTCTCTTGAACAGGAGAAGTTTGATAAGGGCAACAAGAAATTTTTGAAGCTCAAATCCGAAAGATATCATATTATGGGTGCTTTCACCTCGTCGACGAGGCTGTTTGACGGTATAATGTATATCGTGGTAGTCGTTATCGGAGCGCTCTTTATGCTTCCGAACGCTCCCGAATTCGCTCGCATTTCTCCCGCCGATTACGTAGCATACCTTATGTTCGTTACCACTCTTCTCACTTCAATTCGCCGAATCGTTGAGTTTGCCGAGCAATTCCAGCAAGGCATGAGCGGAATCGAACGGTTTCAGGAGATCATGGATACCGAGCCCGACATACGCGACGCGAAAGATGCCGTGGAGCTTGAAAACGTCAATGGCAACGTAGAATTCCGCGACGTTTCTTTCCGATACGAAAGCGAAAACCGCAACGTACTGACACACTTGGATCTATCGGTAAGGGCAGGCGAAAGCATAGCTCTGGTCGGTCCTTCGGGCGGCGGAAAGACCACTCTCTGCTCACTTATTCCAAGATTCTACGAGGTCACGTCGGGTGACATTCTCATAGATGGAAAGGACATTAAAAACGTAACGCTTAAATCCCTTCGCGACAACGTGGGAGTAGTCCAGCAGGACGTTTACCTGTTCTCGGGAAGCGTACGCGAGAATATTGCTTACGGCAAAACAGACGCTACCGATGAAGAAATTATCGAGGCGGCTCGTATGGCTGGCGCTCACGACTTTATCTCCGCTCTTCCCAACGGTTACGACACATATGTGGGTGAGCGCGGCGTTAAGCTTTCGGGCGGTCAGAAGCAACGCATTTCTATCGCCCGCCTCTTCCTCAAAAATCCTCCCATACTTATTCTTGACGAAGCTACCAGCGCACTTGATAACGAAAGCGAGAAGTTGGTTCAAGAGTCTCTTGAAAAGCTGGCAAAAGGAAGAACTACGTTCACCATCGCTCACCGCTTGACGACGATAAAGAACGCTGACAGAATTCTCGTTCTCACCGAAAACGGTATCGAGGAATCGGGCACTCACCAATCCCTTATCGAGAAGGGCGGCTTATACAGCGAGCTTTATAAGCTTTATTCGGAGCTTTAACAAAAAAAGACTTGATTGGATAAATACCAACCAAGTCTTTTTGTTATTTAATCTTCGTTGCCACTTGGAGTGACTACGGTCGTGAAATTGCCGTCGGTTGAAGGATCATAGGTAATAATAACTCCGCCCAAGCCGTTGCTCGTAACGTATACGTTAACGAATTCGATATCGTATACGTAGTCGGTATATACCGTAACTTTCTCACAATTACTCATCCACTTCTCGATTTTTTCATTTACAACCGCCTCTTTTGCGATCACTCTCCAGGTCTCGTCACCGTGACCGTCAAAGAATAGTACGGCATATTTATCGACGATTTTATCGACGATAAGCGAGCTCGTACCGCCGCTGATCGTCAATTTATCACCAAGCGTAAAACTATCCCCTACGGTATAAAAATATTCATATGCCCCGTTATATACACCATTGATCTCAATCTTAGATGCCGAGTCACCCAAGACGGTCGATGCAGAACCTCCGACAAACGTTCCGTTGGTATTTGCAGAAAAATCGTTGACCTTGTCGGTTTCATCAGCCTTTTCTTCGTCGGGATCGCTTTCATCGTTCGGTGTTGCAACGGTTCCTCCCGTATAAAACTTAATGCCGGTGGATGATTCTTTGAAGTTAATAACGTCCGAAAGATCGCCTGCTTTGCGGTCTTCCGATTCTATCCAAGCGTCAATATCCTTAATTCCCGTGCTGCCCGAGAGTACGTTTTCACAAAATCCGTACCCAACGTTTTCCCCGAAGTTTTCTCTTTCCAAAAAGTCTATAAATTCATCAATATCTTCAACGTCTTTTGAACGCAATCTGTCAAGAATCCTACGGGCTGTGTCTTGATCTTCCGCGATCGCATAGGCATAATTGTGAGTTAAACTATCATCAAGCTTATCGTCTTGAGTGTAAACTTGATCTGTATTTTTATCGCACCATTTAAGCATTTCGCTTTCGGAAACCGACGATTCCAAGTTATCCGTCAAGCTTTCCATCGCTTTCGATGCAAGCTGCATCAACTCGTAACAACGGTATGCGTCTTCCTTCTTTACTCCTCTTCCGTACCAATCCTCGTAAGACGCTCCCACCATATCCATTTTTGCACTAAGTCCATCAATACAAGCGTCAACGGATTCAAGATCGGTCTCGTCCAATTCAATTCCGCGTTGGTGAGCGTAATCAGCCAAGATCACGTAGGTCTTGACGTTCTCCAAGGTCTGATCCATAAAATAATCGTACCAGCTACCGCTGAACTTGCCCAAAAACATCTCATCGTAACTCGTAGCACCAAACTGTTGAGCTTTAAGGTCTCCTTTGAAGTTTACGCTGAAATAATTCGCGTAAGTGGCGTAGGAATCATACCACGAGTTTACGGTATCGTTGAAAAATACACTAAACATCTTGTCGTCGACCTGAACGCCTGCATACTCAACCACTACCTCGTCCTTATAAAGGATATCACCCGCAACGTCTTTTATAACGTCGTACACTATTCCGAACGCTTTGTCGCAAGATACCATTCCAAACACTGTGCACAATGCAAGTGCCACTGCCAATACTCTGATTCCGTTTTTCATATTATTTCACCTCTTTTCATCATTTATAAAGTGTCAAAAAGATCTCGTTTCCAAGCTGAATATACTTGCTTGACTTTATTTCGGTGTCGCGCACGATATCGTTTTCGTTTCGGCTCCACCAATCGTCAAAGCTTGCGCCGTTATAGAAAAATGAAATTTCAATGACCGAATCGTTGGGATCTCCAATAAACCCGATAAGCTTTTCCGCTCCATCGTTATTCTCAAGAACGTTACAGCCCTCGGAAAGATCGCTGTACCCATATCCCGTGTGATTGCAAGCAGGAAGCTTAAAATACCGAGCGCTTACGGTATGCTCGTCGTCGATCCTATCAAGACTCATATTAAAATAATAGTGAAAAATATGTTCATCTTTGTCGTTCCACGTTACGTCGGTATAAACGCAGGTATCGTTATCTATCCACACCGCGTTCCATGCGTGAGACTCACCGTTGGAGCTTCCGTTTACCGTCCACGCGCGTATACCCGCCCTTTGGAGAAGCAGCTGATACGCTGTAGCATATCCGTTGCAGACCGCCTTTCCCTCTACGAGAGCACCGTAGGGATTCTGATCGTTATCGCCATATTCATATACCGTTTTTTCCGCAACTGCATCGTGCAGATAAACCATCTTATCAAAATTCGTACCCTGAGGCATCTGAGCCATTATTTCATTTACCGTGTTATCCAGCTCCGCTTGCATTGATCTTATCTCTTCCGCAGAATACTTATATTGAAACTTGATAAGGGATATGTATCTGTCAGAATTATAGAAAAACTCTGCGCGTCCCTCCCACCAGAAGCATTCGGGATAATCGCTAAGGAAAATAATTCTTGCCTCTTCGAAACATTCTGCCTTTGCCTTTGCAGACAGATCCACGTTAAGCGTTGGGATCGGCTCGTCATTAAGAACCGCGCTCTTGATCAGATCGTACATTAAAGCAACATCGTCCGTCAAAGTCGTTCTTCCGTAGCGGTAGACCGAGTCGGATTCTTTAGACTCCTCTTTAGACTCCTCTCTTGATTCTCCGCTCTCGGGATCTTCGCTGCCCGAGGAAGTATTCACACCCGTGTCCGTATCCGTATCCGTTTCGCTTTCGGCTCCGTCACTCTCAACCGAACCGCTTTCCGATATCGACTCGCTTTCAGGCAAGGTAACAGTTTTCGAAACGCTTGCATCCTCTGTCGGCTCGCCACCGCTCGGCTTTTCATCGTCCGTATCCTCTCCGACTATCGGTTGCACTCTTTCCTTTTCGTTTTCAACGTCTATCCAGATCATACCCGTATGATCGCACGCAACGAAAGAAGCAAAAAGGAAAACCGATAAAATAAATGATAGGATCCTATATTTGTTCATTCACTTATCTCCTCTCAAAAGTCTTGCCTTTTAAATATATAAGGATTATATCATTATTTTACGCAAATGTCAATACAAAAAAGCATCGCTTAATAACGATTAATAAACATATCCGTTTCGTTTGCCTATACAAAAAAACAGCTATACGCTCATAAAACAAAAAAGTCCTTGAAAAATTGCATACGTACGCAGTATACAAAAATTTCAAGGATTCAAGTAACCCCACCGAGCCGTGTACCCGAAGAAATGGAACCCTGTTAATCCAGGGCGGTGCTCTCCGGACGACTTTACTGCTCCCAGCGTCTCTTTGCCTGTCGGGACAAGTCAACCGAAACAGGCAAGAGGAGGTCTGCAAACCATCGCGCTTCTTCAAGCTCCTTTAATCAATTGTAGGTCTCAATCAAACGAGTATCACGCACTAAGCAGGAAATTTTTTTAAAATCAATACCTATGGGCATCCTGAATTTCATCAGCGCTGAACACCCATAGGTATATTTTCGTTTAAACGAATATTTAAGCTTAAATCAATTTTTCAAAAACTTAATTTCTCATTGGCTTACACCGAAAAATCCGATTGGTTAAATTCTTGCAAATACTCCACTCCGTCCACTCACGTCCTAACCAAAGTTTAGTTTCTCATTGGCTTATACCTTTATATTATTATGTGTCGTTTATAAACCTTTATTCCTGAAAAATTCAAATTTCCATTGGTCTTTACCCTATCTTCACATTGTTGAAAGCTTACCGACTTGCATTTTAATCTTCCATTGGCTTATACCTTCAAATTTAAAATACCGTTTTCGAGCTTACTGTGTTTTGATAAAATTTAAATTTCCATTGGCTTAAATCTAACCTTTTTTAAATTTCAATATTCAATTTTTAATTATTCAATTTTCGTTTTTGATTTTGAAAGCAGCTTACGCGTCGTAATCCTCTTCGCTGTCAAACATATCGTCAAAGAAATCGGCGACCTTATCAAATTCATCTTCATCGTCAACAGTGACGAACACTTCTTCGCCCTCTTCGTCCTCTACCAGTTTGAGCAGAACGTATTCGATTATTCCCTCGTTGTTTTCCTGCGCGCCTGCAGGTGTCATCGCATAATAAACAACTCCGTCGATCTCCGCGTCACCAATGACCTCGAAATCGATCTCCTTTCCATCCTCATCGGTCAGAGTGATTATGCTGCTCTCCTCTTCGTTCTGTGGTTCAAGATTTTTATTGTCGTTCATCGGACCGTTACCTCTCTTTCCTCGGAACTCCAAAATCTATATAATGCTTTCGCTCGAATGCGTCAGCTTTTGGGTTCTCTTCTTTTCACTTGTATTATAACACAAAAAGTTTACCTTGTCAATAGTTTTTTTGTGCATTTCCAACATTTTTTCAAATTTTTTCTATTATTTAATGCTTTTTTGATCTTACTCAAAATCCAGAACGTCGGACAGGATAAAATTACTGACGAACATTCCCTTTTCGGTAAAGCGGCAGCCCTTTTCGTCCACACATACAAAATCGGGAGAATACTTTTTTATCGTGTCGAACATATCAAGAAGATCTCTGCCGAAAAGAGCTTTAAAATCATCAAAGCTCACTCCCGAGACAAGCCTCATGCCCAGCATAACGTATTCGTTCATCTTCTCTTTATCGGAAAGCGTCTCTACGTCTATTATTATGCCGTCGCCGCGCAAATATGCCTCGATATCCCTCGAATGAGCAAATCTTTTTCCCGAAAAACAGGAATGAGCCGCAGGGCCAAATCCGAGATAGTCTTGGGTTCGCCAATATTTAAGATTGTGTCTTGATTCTCTGCCCTCTTTGGAAAAATTACTGATCTCGTATTTCCCGTAACCGTACTCTTTTAAAATTTCGGTCATATCGGAATACATATCGCTTACAGTATCCTCATCAGGCAGAACAAGACTTTCGCGTCTGCGTCCGAAATTGGTTCCGTCCTCGACAGTAAGACAATAGGAAGAAATATGCTCAGGCGCAAACCTTGCAAGCGTCTCTACCGATTCGGCAAAGCTTTTCCTTGTCTGCAAAGGTATTCCGTACATAAGGTCTGCCGAGATATTGTCAAACCCCGCCTCTCTTGCTTCGGAGAACGTCACCTTGAAATCCTCAAAATTATGAATACGTCCAAGTGCCTTCAATTCTCCGTCGTGGACGCTCTGCATACCGATGCTGAGTCTGTTGACCCCCGCCTTTCGTATTTCCGCAAGCTTTTTTCCGTCGGCGGACTTGGGATTGGTCTCTGCGGTTATCTCCGCGCCGTTTTCAATGCGGAAATTACGGTCGACAACTTCTAATATCCGCCCAAATTGCTCTGAAGACAGAAGCGTAGGCGTACCGCCGCCGAAATAGACCGTATCTGCCGTGGGAACGTCACCGATCTCTTTTATCTTTCTCGCAAAAAGTCCGATTTCATCGCAAATACGAGTAACATATTGCTCTTTTTTGCCCTCGTCCGCTCTCTGAACCGAGCAAAAATCGCAATATTGACATTTTGATAAGCAAAACGGAACGTGGATATAGATACCCACGTTTTTCCGTTTATTATTAAAAATATTCCGCATATCAGTCGTCGTCTCCGAGCTTGAGCACCGCCATAAACGCCTCGGGAGAGACCTGAACGCTACCCAACTGACGCATCTTCTTCTTACCCTCCTTCTGCTTTTCGAGCAGCTTCTTCTTACGGGTAATATCACCGCCGTAGCACTTTGCAAGAACGTCCTTTCTCATAGCCTTGACGGTCTCGCGCGCGATGACCTTGGAGCCTATAGCCGCCTGTATCGGAACCTCGAAGAGCTGTCTCGGAATGTTCTCCTTAAGTCTCTCGGCGATCTTTCTCGCTCTTGCGTAAGCCTTTTCCTCGTGGACGATAAACGAAAGCGCATCTACCTGCTCTCCGTTGAGAAGGAAGTCAAGCTTTACCAGCTTCGAAGGCTCGTAGCCCTTAAGCTCATAGTCGAGAGAGGCATAACCGCGCGAACGGCTCTTAAGCGCGTCGAAGAAGTCGTAGATTATCTCGTTCAAAGGCAGATCGTAGTGAAGCTCCACTCTCGTGGAATCGATATATTTCATATCGTGAAAAACTCCGCGACGGTCCTGACACAGATCCATAAGTCCGCCAACGAACTCGGTGGGGGTAATGATACTTGCCTTAACAAGCGGCTCTTTCGCAACTTCGATAACGTCAGCCGTGGGGAAATTGGAGGGGTTATCGATCATAACCGTCTCGCCGCCGCGGGTCTTTACCTCGTAGATAACTCCGGGAGCGGTGGTAATAAGATCGAGATTGAACTCTCGCTCCAGTCTTTCTTCGATGATCTCCATATGCAAAAGTCCCAAGAATCCGCAGCGGAATCCGAAGCCCAACGCGATAGAGGTCTCAGGTTCAAAGGTAAGTGCCGCGTCGTTAAGCTGAAGCTTATCGAGCGCATCGCGAAGATCGCCGTATTTCGCACCGTCCGCAGGATAGATTCCCGCAAAGACCATAGGCTGAGCCGACTTAAATCCGGGGAGCGCCTCGGCGGCGGGGTTATTTGCAAGAGTGACGGTATCACCGACTCGTGTATCTCCGACGCTCTTGATAGACGCGGTAATATAGCCAACCTCGCCTGCTCTGAGGCAATCGCACTTACAGAGACCGAACGCCTCCATAGTGCCGACCTCAACCACCTCAAATTCCTTGCCGGTGCTCATAAGGCGAATAGTATCTCCCGCCTTAAGACATCCGTCGAAAACTCTGACGTTTACCACGACGCCGAGATAGCTATCGTAATAAGAGTCAAATATAAGGCATTTAAGAGGCGCATTTTCATCTCCCGCAGGCGCGGGAATATCTCGAACGACCGCCTCCAGCACCTGCTCGATATTAAGTCCCGTCTTCGCAGAGACGGCAGGACAACCCTCTGCGGGGATACCAATCTGGTCTTCAATATCGCCTCTTGCCTTTTCAACGTCGGCAGAGGGGAGGTCTATTTTATTTATAACGGGAATTATTTCAAGTCCCGCATCAACCGCAAGGTAGGCGTTGGCAAGAGTCTGCGCCTCTATTCCCTGCGTTGCGTCGACAACGAGAAGCGCGCCGTCACAGGCGTTGAGGGAACGTGATACTTCGTAATTAAAGTCAACGTGACCGGGAGTATCGATAAGATTGAAAACGTACTGCTCTCCGTCGGGCGCAGTGTAATCAAGCTTTACCGCTCTCGCCTTGATAGTGATACCTCTTTCCTTTTCAAGCTCCATATTGTCGAGCACCTGCTCCTCCATCTCTCTTTTTGAGACAGCCTGAGTAGACTCAAGTATTCTGTCGGCAAGAGTGGACTTGCCGTGGTCGATATGGGCAATGATAGAAAAGTTTCGAATTTTTTTCATTCTGTCATTTTGTGACATTTATTTTTCTCCGTTCGAATAAACAACATATTTTTTCATTATATATTTTACCATATTCTCTCGCTTTTCGCAATACCTTTCCGAATATTTTATAATAAAATCTTCTACTTCCAAATTCGACTTTTATCTATCACCTTCTCATTTCTTCGGCATATTATGATAGTGAGAACGACATTCTCAAATCAAACACATATTATCAAGGAGGATATTTTATGAATAACAACTGTCTTTGCGGTCTTTTCAACGACAACTGGATCTGGATCCTTATCATCGCGCTCCTCATCATCACCTGCTGCTGCCATTGATGAATTGAACTCTTGTGGGGGCTGTCTCATTAAGCGCAGAACAAAAGCCACTTTTAAAAGAAAAGACAAAATTCAACTAAAAAACATTGTTTTTGCCTTTTTGAACGTCGAAATCCGCCGATCTTTCGGCGGATTTCCTCATTTTATGTGGCTTTTTA
>JAZMZI010000059.1:0-8356 GCA_045585895.1 Eubacteriales bacterium | reverse complement strand
TCGACGCCCCGTGAACGTTATTATTGAATGTTCGCCATGGCGGGCGCGCGTGGGGTTCCCCGAAGCGAGCGTAGCCGAGCTTTGGGGGTTCTGCGATGACCGCCCCTACGATTTAGGGTGTCGTCCAACTAACCGATAAATCAAAATTTGAAAAATTAAAAGGAGAATTAAAATGATACAAGAAGGAACAAAAGCTCCGAATTTTACGCTTTCAGACAAGAACGGAAACGCCGTATCGCTTTCCGATTTTCTTGGCAAAAAGGTTGTTTTATATTTCTATCCCAAGGATAATACCCCCGGTTGCACCCGTCAGGCTTGCGCGTTTGCGGGAGCTTACGCGGGATTTCGCCAGAAAGACGTTGTGGTTATCGGTATCAGTAAGGATAGCGTAGCATCTCACCAAAAGTTTGCTGAGAAGTACAATCTGCCCTTTATTTTGCTTTCAGACCCCGATGGTGAGACTATCACGTCCTACGGTGTGTGGAAGGAAAAGACGATGTTTGGCAAGACTGCGCTTGGAGTGGTACGTACCACCTTTATAATTGATGAAAACGGCAACGTTGAAAAGGTAATGCCCAAGGTAAAACCCGATACAAACGCTGCGGAGATACTTGAATATCTTGGATAAGGAGAGAATCATGAAAAATATCAGAGACATAGAGTTTGATAAAGGGCTTCATTATCCCCGGATTTGCGCACACAGAGGATTTAATTCCGTAGCCCCCGAAAACAGTATGCCCGCATACGGTGCGGCGGTGGCAATGGGCGCGGACGAGATAGAGTTCGACATATGGGCGACGAGAGACGGTCACTTGGTCTCGCTCCACGATGCTGTTTTCGACCGCGTTTCTGACGGCTTCGGAGCTATTTGGGACAGAGATCTCGCGTATTTCAAGGGCTGTGATTTCGGAAGCTGTTACGACGAAAGATATAAAGGGCTTCGCGGCGCGACCTTTGAGGAGATACTTGAAAAGTTCGCGGGCAGAGTTATTATGAATATCCACGTAAAAATATGGGATATGATACGCATCAGCACCAATAAGAATATCGACCCGAAGCTTGACGAGATTGCCGCGCTTATCAGAAAATACGATTGCGAAAAACACGTCTATTTTATGTCCACCAACACCGAAATGCTTTGCCGGATGAGAGAGATTTTGCCCGAAGCTCACTACTGCCAGGGCGCGGGATATGGAAACGCAAAAATGGTTGAGGCGGCTATAGAAAACCGCTTTGACAAGGTGCAGTTCGTCAAGGATAACCCGTATTCCAAGGAATTGATCGACAAATGCCACGAAAATGGAATTAAGTGCAATATGTTTTGGTCGGACGATGCGGATGAAGCGCGAAAATTCCTTGAAATGGGCATAGATTGTATACTTACCAACGACTATCAAAGAGTTTTCTTCGGCGTAAAGGATTTATTGAGGAACCGAGAATAAATAAGAAAATGAAAAACCACAGATTAAAATACCTAAAAAATACCCTTTTGCCCTTTGCGGTTTTTTCCCTTGTTACGGGCGTGCTGACGGGCGCGGTGATCTTCTTTTTTAAAATGGCTTCGTCGGCGGTGATAGAAATGTCCGAAGGAATCTTTTCGGTAGCCCGTCAAAACTTGCTTCTTATTCCCGCAATAGTTGGGGGAGCGGCGCTGATAGGTCTTTTGTCGGCTCTTATATTAAAATTCGTTCCCGAGTGCCGAGGCGGAGGAATTCCCAGCGCTATTGCTGCGCTTCGGGGAAGAGTGCCTATAAAGAATATTATAAGCTTGCCCTTTGTCTTTTTGTCGTCGCTTTTGACATATATCTGCGGAGTTCCTCTTGGAACCGAGGGGCCTGCCGTACAGATGGGAACTCTCGTAGGCTGGCTGACATCAAAGATCTTGGGAAGAAAAAAGCTTGCGTGGCAGAGATATGTTATGACGGGCGGTGCGTGCGCGGGATTTGCTTCCGCAACGGGCGCTCCATTGACGGGAATATTCTTCGCCTTTGAGGACGCTCACCGCCGTTTTACTCCTATGATATTTATGGCGGCATCACTGACTACGCTGTTCGCGTCCGTTACGACGGAGCTTTTATGCGTTGCCAGCGGCACGAGAGCCGCACTGTTTGGTTTTGACATCAACACGGTAATGCCTCTTGAATATATTTGGAGCGCGCTCCTTATAGGACTTGTTTGCGGAACGTTTGCAATCGGATACACCAAGGTTTATAAGATAGTTAACGATTTTTTGGCTAAGCTTTTGAGCCGTGTGCCGTTTGTATTAAGAATAGTAATGATCTTTGTTGCGGTAGCGCTTATAGGCATAGCTTCAGCAGAGCTTATCGGAACGGGGCACCACATAATAGACTCTCTTATGGAGGGGCACGGCATTTGGTATATGCTTATCGTATATCTGCTCGTTCGTTCAGTGCTTTTGATGATAGCCAATACCCAAGGCGTTACGGGAGGACTTTTCATTCCGTCCCTTGCCATCGGAGCTATGATGGGCGCGCTTTGCGGAAAAGCGATGATCGCCGTGGGAGCGTTACCCGAAGAATATGCCGCCGTAACCGTTATTATCGGTATGGCATCCTTCTTGGCGGCGGCTTCGCGTATTCCCATTACCGCCCTCGTGTTTGCGCTTGAAGCTCTTTCGGGGCTCTCCAATTTCTTACCCGTAGCCATCGGAGTTACGGTTGCCTTTACGGTTATTGAAACGGTTGGTATCCATTCCTTCAACGACGCAGTCATTGACCTAAAGATTGCAGAGAGAAACAGAGGACTGGAAATATTTGAAAATGAAGTTGAGCTTATCGTAAAAGAGAATGCGTTCGTTATCGGCAGAGAAACGCGAGACGTGCTCTGGCCTGCCGACTGTATAGTGGTTTCGGTGATCAAGAATCCCGATCGCAGAAATTCCCACGGCGGCTTCGGCGAAGGAGACCTGCTTTGCGTTCACTACCGAACCGCGCACCCCGAATACGTTGCCGACAGGCTCGAAGAGCTTGTGGGCAAGCAGAATGGATTTTGATTATAGGAGACGTTCAGTTAGATGCAGAAGGCGTGGGTTGGTTCTCGTCGGCGTACAGGGGTACTACGGAGAGCCAAAGCGCGTCTCGGAAGCCACATGAAATGAGAAAATCCGCCGAAAATCGGCGGATTTTGACATTTAAAAAGGCAAAAACAATGTTTTTAAGTTTGATCTTGTCGTTTCTATTAAAAGTGGCTTTTGTTCTGCGCTAAATGAGTGGACCCTATTCTCCGCGAATGATTTTTGCCATTTCCTCGCTGAGTATTTTTCTCTCGTCGTCGTCAACCAGACTGAATCGGTTTCCGTCGTTGGGGGTGCTGAGATAATTCCAGACGCAGTAGGGGATAAAATTCTCTTTAAACAGAGCTATCATATCGCGCATCCAGTTTTCACGCCATTTAATATTTGCGTGACGGATAGTGCCGAACTCACCGCACCAGAGTATTCTGTCGGGATGAGCCTTTACGAAATCGATGGCGGGAGATATAGCGCGGCGCAAAAATTCAATATCCATTCTCTCAAAATCGGAGTAGGCGTTGTCCTGACCGCGGGCAACCTTGCGATAATCTCTGTAACGCTCGATATCGGAGGGATAGGGCATTTTTCTGTTATAGTAAAGGGGCAGAGGCTGAAGCACGCCTTGCTGGTGAGTAAACTCAAAGGGCTCGTAGGTGTGGAAGGTATAGATCACGTTTTCGTCGTCGTAAAGTCTTAAAAACGGGAGCTTTGAGGGAGAATTCCAACAGGTACAACCGATAATGACCTTCCTTTCGGGATTTAACTTCCTTATTTCTTTCAAGGTTTTTTCGGCTAAATCGTTCCATTTTTCGGGGTCAACGTCGAGCACCTCGTTGAGCAATTCAAAGGCTATTTCCTTGCGGATAGCGTATCGCTTTTCAAACTCTACCCAAAGAGCTACGAAGCGAGCCTGAAGCTCACAACTGTCAAGCAACTGTACTTTTTCCGAAACGTCGCAATAGTTGCCTATAGCCTTGTGAAGATTGAAAACTATATTAAGACCGTATTTTTCGCACCATAGTACAAAATTGTCGAGTATTTCAAATATTTCCTCGCGGTATGCGTAGGGAGATTTTTCAATAACTATCTGATCAAATCCGAGACGTATATGGTCAAGACCGAGGCTTGCGATATATTTTATATCGTCCTCGGTGATATATTCGGCAAAATGCTCCATATCGCCGACGGTTATATCAAGACGCTTGTCCTCGGGAAGAACGTGAAATCTTTTGTAGTTGGTAAGCCAGCCGCCAAGACCCATGCCGCGTTCAAAGCCTGTAAATTTCTTCATATTGCGATCCTCCGATCGTTGGACTGTTAATTAAGTATAGCACCATCCACCCTGTGTGTCAAGGTTTTTGCGAATAATAAAAAGGGGATGGCTCATTTAACGCGGAACAAAAGCCGCTTTTAAAAGAAAAGACAAAATTCAACTAAAAAATAATGTTTTTGCTTTTATAATGTCGAAATCCGCCGATTTTTCGGCGGATTTCCTCATTTTGTGTGGCTTTTTAGACGCGTTTTGGCTCTCTGTCGTACCCCCGTACGCCTACGAGAACCAAACCACGTCTTCTGCATCTAACTGAGCCGGCCCCTTGACCATTTTATGCACCTTTTTAGTCGTGATTTTGCCTTCCGGTGGTGATACCCTCGTACGCAGACGACAGCAAAACCACGGCTTCTGCATCTAATTGAGCGGCCTCTTTAATCTCAACGCTTTCCTGTCTCAATTTCTCCGTGCTTTTTTTCGTAATCTTCAATACAATCACGGATAAGAATTAAAATTTGGCTGTTAGCACTTCTTCCTTCGTAATCTGCTACAAAGTGCAATTTATCCAGCATTTTGTCGTCAATTCTTATTGATAAGCTTTTTGTTGCCATAAAAAACCTCACAATTGATATATTATATGTTTACTTTACATCTATTTTGTGCTATAATGTTACACATAAACACAAAATGTGTTTAATATATGTTCAAAATAGTGAGGATAAGTATGAAATTAGCAATTATAGGTTCACGCAATCTTCATGTTGAGGATTTTAGCAAATACATTCCCGAAGGAGTAGACGAGATAGTTTCGGGTGGCGCAAAGGGTATTGACCGTGACGCCGCAAGATACGCTAACGAAAACGGCATAAAATTAACGGTGTTTTTACCCAAATATCATTTATATGGCAAAGGCGCACCGATTTTTCGCAACAAAGAAATAGTAGACTACGCCGACGAGGTCATCGCATTTTGGGACGGTTCTTCAAAAGGTACTAAAAGCGTTATCGATTACTGTAAAAAAACGAACAAAAAAGTTACGGTAATGGTTTAAAAAGGAAACGGGCTGCAATTGATCACTCGCTTTTTACGATAGGGAGCAAAAAAACGCAAATACCCCCTTGCAAAATCTGTAATTTTATAGTATAATAACTATAATTGGGCAAAAATCAGAATAAATATATTGGATTGGAGACGATCGTGGCAGATTTAATTCAAGAGATAAACCGTCGACGCACGTTTGCGATAATTTCACACCCCGACGCGGGTAAAACTACGCTTACCGAAAAGTTTTTGCTTTACGGAGGCGCAATACAGACCGCAGGTTCGGTCAAAGGCAAGCAGACCGACAAGCACGCTGTATCCGACTGGATGGAGCTTGAAAAGCAGAGAGGTATCTCGGTTACTTCCTCCGTAATGCAGTTCGAATATGAAGGATATTGCATTAATATCCTCGATACCCCCGGACATCAGGACTTCTCGGAGGATACCTATAGAACTCTTATGGCGGCAGACTCCGCGGTAATGGTTATCGACGCGGCGAAGGGTATCGAGCCTCAGACCAGAAAGCTTTTCCGTGTTTGTGCGGCGAGAAACATCCCGATATTTACCTTTATTAATAAGCTCGACCGTGAGGCGAGAGATCCATTCGATCTTCTTGACGAGCTTGAAACAGAGTTCGGCATAGGCACCTATCCTATGAACTGGCCTATCTCCTGCGGACAGACCTTCAGAGGTGTTTACGACAGAGAAAAGAAGTGTATCCTCACCTTCTCCACATCTCATGGAGGACGAGAGAGACTTCGCGCTATCGAGTGCGATATAGCCGACAGAGAAAAGCTTGACGAGACCATCGGAGTTGATCTTGCCGACACTCTTTGCGAGCAAGTCGATCTTCTTGACGGTGCGGGCAACGATTTTGACCTTGAGCAGGTTCGCTGCGGTAAGCTTTCTCCCGTATTCTTTGGTTCTGCGCTCAACAATTTCGGTATCGAGCCATTCCTTGAGAGCTTCCTTAAAATGACGACCTCTCCTCTCGTTCGTCAGACCGTTTCGGGTGAGGTCGATCCCTTTGACGAGCATTTTTCGGCGTTCGTATTCAAGATTCAGGCGAATATGAATAAGGCGCACCGCGACAGGATTGCGTTTATGAGAATATGTTCGGGACGTTTCCAAAAGGGCAAGGAATACCTGCACGTCCGTCCCGGTAAGATGATAAAGCTCTCTCAGCCTCAGCAGATGATGGCGCAGGAGAGAGAGGTGGTAGACGAGGCTTTTGCGGGCGATATCATCGGTGTGTTCGACCCCGGCATCTTCTCGATAGGAGATACGATCTGTGAGCCTCCTCTCAAAGTGCAGTTCAAGGGTATCCCCACATTTGCTCCCGAGCATTTTGCGGTCATTGAGCAGATCGATTCGATGAAGCGCAAGCAGTTCCAGAAGGGAATGGAGCAGATCGCAGAGGAGGGTGCTATTCAGATATTCTTTCTCCCCGACAGCGGTATGGAGCGAGTTATCGTCGGCGTCGTCGGTATGCTTCAGTTCGATGTTCTGAAGTTCAGAATGCAGAGCGAGTACGGTGTAGGATATTCGAGAATGGATCTTCCTCACGACCAGATCAGATATATAGAAAAATGTCCCTGCGACCCCAAGAATCTGACCCTTTCGGGAGATACACGCAGAGTGGTGGACGTAAGAGGCAACAGCCTGCTTATCTTCCCCGGAAGCTGGGCGGTGAACTGGGCGCTCGAAAACAACGAAGGACTTGAACTTTCCGAATTCAACAGATGGTAAAAATAAAAAAGCAACGAGTGAAGTGAACCCCAAATAGTTCACAGAAAAGAAAAAGGCGCAAACACCTCTTATGGTATAATGGTACCATAGGAGGTGTTTTGTTATGGCAAAGAAAGGACAAAAGTTTAAGAGTTATTCAGAAGACATTAAAGCAGAGGTTTTAAGAAAGTATCTTGAAGAATATATGCCTTCGAGTGCATTAGAAGAAGAGTATGGGATACCGCAGAAAACCATACGCAATTGGGCAAGCAAGTTGAAGCAAGGGAAAAACGTTCTCGTAGATCATCGTCAATTCAGCTCCGGTAGACCACCGAAAGACGAAGGAAAAATAGATTACAAGGAACGGTATGAAATACTAAAAAAATACCAAGCCTTCCTCAAGGCACAACGAGAGAAAAAGTAATATTTATCAATATGCACATTGAAGACCATTCTCTCGACAATATGTGTGAGGTATTAAATATTTCGAAGAGAACGTACTACAAGTATCGTGCAGCGGAAGATAAAGATTACTACGACTACCTTTTGATTAAAGAAATATTTGATGAATCAAAAGGTACATACGGTTATCGTAGGATTTGTGAAGGCTTGTTGGTTAAATATGGTGTAATATTTAATCACAAAAAGACGGCAAGAATCATGAAAAAGTATGGTTTAAAGCCAGAGTATATTAAACGTATCCGACCAAACTATTCAGCCAAAAGGCAAGAGGAAAACGTTAAACCGAACTTGCTCAAAAGAAACTTTAATGTTAGTGAACCCAATCGGGTATGGGTTACAGATATTACATATCTGATCTTTGGCAACAAACGAGCTTATCTATCTACTATTCTTGATCTTTATGATAGAAAAATCGTTGCGTATCAGATTTCGAAACGCAACGATTTAAAATTAGTTATTGACACTTTAAATCAAGCTATTGCTAAAACGAAGGACGTATCAAGCCTCATCATTCACAGTGATCAAGGCTTTCAATATACATCCTTCGAGTACAAAGCCGTATGCGAATCCAATGGGATTCAAATATCAATGAGTCGGAAAGGCACTCCGATCGATGATTCTCCCATCGAGAGTTTCCATAGCATACTGAAAAAAGAAACTTTGTATAACAATTATATCACATCTTTTGAAGAATATCTACTACTTGTAGAAGATTGGTTGATTTTTTACAATACTTCGAGAATCAAAAACAGGAAGAGGTAATTTCCTCTCCCTGTCTTTGTTGCGCCTTTTTCTTTTCTGTGAACTATTTGGGGTTCACTTCA
>JAZMZI010000058.1:0-4775 GCA_045585895.1 Eubacteriales bacterium | reverse complement strand
ACCTTGCCGCCCGCAAACTTCACGTAATGAAGCGCAGTGCGCCCACCGGGAGCCGATACCTTGTAATACCAGTCCACCACGACAGTCTTGTCCGAGGTGTCGATGTCCTCGTCATATTTGTAGTGCGCCACGTCAATAGCGTCACCCTTGAATTTGCCTTTGTGCTCGGGATACTGCTGATCCAGAAGATCCCCGTCCACAAGCTCGACTATAAAGAGATTGCGGGATTTCTGTATGTCGGTAATACCGGGCTCCCAATAGATCTTCAGAAGGTCTATCACGGGGATCGTAATGTCACCAAGACCGCCGTCCTTCTGCGAGTCCCAGAACACACCGTAAACACCCGTGCCGTGCTTCAGCTTCTCCCAGGAGTTGTCAGAATACGACTTCTCAAAGCCGTTGTATTTGAATACCACGGGCAATACCTCCGAGAGCACCTTCGCATTCTCTTCGTCGCTCCTCTCGCGAGGCAAGACCACAGGCTCGGGTATGTTGTCCATCATGTCCGCGTGCTTGTTGTGGATCGCATTGAACAACCACGCGCTGGTCGGCTTAGGTGAGCCGTCGTCCTTCGCCTTTATCAGCTCCCAGTGCTGTAGCTTCCACCACTGCTCATTCTCGACGATCTGCCGCTCAAGGTTCTTCTTGCCCTGACGGTATTTCTCAAGAATACCCTCCGCACGGTGTACGTCCTCCTCGGTGATCAGCTTCTGATCTGCCTTCTGCATAAGAAGCATCTGCTCCATCTTGGGAGTCAGCTTCGCCTGCCTCTGTACCCCGGGTATGCCGTGAGCCGCCTTCATAGGATCCGACATAGCCCCCTGCTGCGCCATCTCCCCCGCGCCCTCTTCCTCAGGACGCCTCTTTCCAAAAAACATCTTGTTCGCCACTTATATAACCTCCAAATTCAATATTCACAAATATCTGTACGACCTTGTACGAAATTACACCAACTCTTGTACGAGCTTGTACCATTTTTTACGACCGCCCGAAAGACACATCGTTCCGCAAACTTGCATCATTGTTCCGCAAATACCCTGTATCGTTACGCAAATCCGAGCTTTGTTTCGGCTTTGAATGCCCGGCGTCTGCGGGTGCGGGAGTAGGCGACGGCATTAACTCCACTTTCCTTGAAGTCCTATTGCCGTCACCGCAGGCTTGCTCCGCAACCTGTCCGAGTCTTATCTTCGCAGTCTCGTCCGACCGATCGGCGTCCGCGACTGCGGGTGTGAATGCATTGTGGTAAAGTCAACGACTTTTCCATAAGGCAGAGAGGGATAGCCCCTCTCGCATCCCTTAATTCACCCGATACCACGCATACGGATCATACTTCACATCCTCCGTCGACAAAGGATCATACTGCCAAAGCTTCGGCTTTATATTCTCCCTGGGAGATATCGGATGCCTCATACAAGCATATCTCAGCTCGTCGTAAATGTGATCCTCACCGTCCGTGTCAACGTCCTCCACGTCTGCCTGATCGTATACAAGAGCAGGGACCGTCCTTATAAAATGCCTGCACGTGTTGAATACCTGAAGCATCGGCTTGCCGCGCTCATCGAAAGCGAGACGGTTATGCACCTGCATCTTGCCGTTGAGACGGTCATTGACCGCCTTCTGAAAATATACCCCTTCCTTGCGGAAGATCCTCTCAATGCTCTCGGTGCCCTGCGATGCCCATATAGCGGGATCGGCTACCCTCACGATCTCCCTATCCTTGAGATTGGGATCCTCACTCTCAATGCGCCGCATCTCCTTAGCTACAGCCTCAGCTGACATCCTGGCACCCACGTTAGGTGTGCCCTCCTTGCAAATGCCGTAAAACTCGCGTATGCGGTATTGCGTGCCCTCTCGGTCAAATGCATACCACCCAATCGAGAACGGTCGCGTGTATCCCCAGTCCATAGCGCAGAGCACGCGCCATTCCTTGGGTACCATAAACGGCTGTATAACGTGCGTGTTCAGCCTGTCGTGATAGTGTTCGGGATCGTTGCGCCACTCGGTGAATACCTGCCCGGCAAAGGTGTCCCAGTTGCCGTAAAGTAAAGCCTGCTTCTCCGCCTCCGGCATCGATGCCAGACTCGTTAGATAATCAGGATTGTTCTCGAGCATTTTAGGATTATCAAACACAGTAGCAGGTACATAAATGCGGGATTTTCGCCTGTCTTCCTCTCGACCGTCGGGAAATCGAATCTTTACC
The DNA here is from genome assembly GCA_045585895.1 of Eubacteriales bacterium. GTDB lineage: Bacteria > Bacillota > Clostridia > Oscillospirales > CAG-272 > SVTX01. The sequence goes on along the minus strand of JAZMZI010000058.1, from coordinate 2,575 downwards.
GTCTCCCAAATCGTGGTCATAGGCGGCGCGGGAATGATAAACCTCTCCTTCACCCATCCATGACCAATTCCCCCGGGGTTCGCCGTAGCTCTTATGTAACACCTTGTTCCCGGTCCATTAGGTCTGTTACGCGAAAACAAATAGCTGTATTCCTCAAACGTGAAGTGTGTTAGCTCATCGAACGCTATATAGTCGTAAGCCTGACCCTGATACCTGAGCTTGTCCTTCGTGTGCTGCATCGATCCGAAATAGATCTTCGCACCCGACGGGAATGTCCACACGTGCTTTGACTCGTTGTATTTAGCCCGAGGAAATGCACGGGTGTAGTAATTCAACGTCTTATCAACAAGCTCGGCAAGCTGAGGGTAAGTCTTTCGTAATATCAAGCCCTTGTAATGCGGAATATGTACCTGCCGCAGCGCCTCGGCAACGATAGCATCACTCTTGCCACCACCCGCGGCACCGCCGTATAGAGCCTCGTCCTCTCCGCGCCTCATAAAAACCGCCTGCTTGGGCTGTGGTCGCCAAATTATATTCAAATGCCTTCTCCCCCTTTCTCACCGTCATCACGCGGCACAGCTAAGAATTCAGCCTCTGGTATCAGCATAACACCACCGTCCTCTTCGTCACCTGCTCCGTTATTGCCCGATCGAGCACGTAAAGCCTCGATCCTCGCCCGCTGCTCTTCCATATCAGCCTCGGACTTGAGCCCCTTCAGATCGCGCAGATTCTTCAGCGCCGTAGTAACGTCCTTCAGATCCACCGCCCTCAGCTGCCCGGGCGCCGACAGATACTTGCAAGCCGCCTCCAGAGCGAGATCCACCGCCTTATCCAGCCTCGCATTACGCGAGCTAACCGCCTCCACAGCCTTTGCCGTCGTTTTAGCGTCTGTTTGCCGACGCAACTCAACCCAGCCCTCTTCGCTCGCTTTTCTCTCAAGTGCTCGACGCGACACCCCATGTTTCTCCGCAAGCTTTCGCTGGCTGATCCCCCCGGCAATGTATTCTTTTTTAATCTTTTTCCAGTCCACCGAAAGCCCCCTTTTCATCGCTATATTTCCATTCTATCACGGCTTTTTCAAGATTTCGCCCCCAAAACAACGACAAAAATAAAAAAACAGCCCGAATTTTTCAAAAAATTCGAACTGATATTGACAAATATGTGCGTTTGTGGTAAAATACCGTTGGCGAAAGCCCGTAGGGTTCTCCTGAACGGTGGCGGTTGCTTCCTCATCCCGAGGAAGTCCAAAGTCTTTTTTGCCTTCCTCGAATAGAGGGAGGTGATGCTATGTACATAACTTGTGAAACTCTGTTTCTTTTTTGCACGTTAGTAGTTGCAATTATAAGTCTTGTAGTAAACATCTGTAACAACAAAAAAAGATAACCGCCTGACTCTCACATAAGGCGGTTATCATTAATCGCAAACGTGGAAGCAACCGTCGCCGGTGTTCCCTACGTCAATATTGTATCATAAAGTGTTATAAAAGTCAATAGCTTTTTAACAACTTTTTATAATGTTTTTTAGAGGTTTAACGTTTTAACGCTAAACCTCTTTTTTATTACCCCTCGGGATCCACCTTCGGCAATACACTGACTACTAAAACCCCGTTCTCAATGAAACAATCATACTCCTCCGGGCGCACATGAGCCCCCTCAATAGGCAACTTGAGTATACAGTGTCCGTCGATCTTTTCGCCGTATATTCTCGCTATAGCCACTATGTTTTTGATAGAAGACTCTTTGACCTCATCAAGTCCCTCACGAACCTCACTCACCTCGCGCTTGAGCTTGACATTCTCACGCTTGAGATGCTCGTTTAGATTCTGAAGTGCTGCGGCTTGAGCCTTCTTTAATGATTTTTTTAATTTCCTTCTGTTCATTGATCTCGTTTTTCTCCTCGTGCCTTTCATAATATTTGCTTAAAAACATAGCTACCGAACAATTCCTCCAACCGTCGCAGTCGCAGCAAAAAAGCCGCAGATGCTCCGTCTCACTCTGATCGTCCGGAAAGATCAGATAAGTCCCTCCCTCGCACTTAACGAAGTGCTTCCCGTTCTGTTTGTAAAACGGACATACAACGTACCGCCTGTAATGATCCGCCATTGCTCCCCTCCCTGTGTTAATTCTCGCCAAGTGACCTCTTCACCGCCGCCTCGTAGAAGCTGTCGGTGTCAAAGGACCCCTGCTTTGGTTTCTTTTCGCCATTATTGCAGCAATCCTCGCGCGCGCTATAAAAAGATTGTGTTGACTTGTCTTTACTTATAGCGTTATTATTGTTGCAATTATCGTCTTTATTGTAGCAATTATCCGCATTATTGCCGCAATTATCCGAAAAATGTGTATCGTCAGAAGGCCCTGACTCATCAAGGAGCCAGAAGCGAGCTGTCGAAAAGCCTCTTGCGCGACTTTTTTTCTTTGCGTACAGCCACCGCCGTTGAATACCTTGCGAGGTTATAACATTTTGCGTCAGAAGATTTACGTCAAAAAGACCACATTCGCCGCAATACTGAATGACCTCCGTGATTTTCGCCTTTTTTATCCACTTGGAACCGATAGACCGGAAAACATAGCGGAGC
>JAZMZI010000057.1:0-2222 GCA_045585895.1 Eubacteriales bacterium | reverse complement strand
GTGGACACAAATGCAGTGCTTGTAAGGAAAATTGATAAGGCATAGATGTACACAAGGGCGGCTCTTTTCTACCTCCCGGAAGGTAATTGAATAAATTTCACTCAATATATTTACAAACCGAAAAAATTGTGATATAATAATCTTGCTACACAAAATTTAATTAACAAGCTATGCGAGAGGACTCTCTATTTTTATAGAGGGTTTTATCCCTATGCTTATATGCTAATAATGAATTTGGCAAAAACGCAAATTCCACTTAGCGTATAAGCGAGAGTTATCTTCGAGCTTGTTAAGTTTTGTGTAGCAGCAATCGGGGTTTGCGTTTTTCGGTGCGTGGCTTCGGTTACGCACCTTTTTATATGTGGATGGAGGATATATGAGCAAGAAGATTCAAGAAAAAATCATAGATATTACCGGCGTTGAACTTACACCGGGAAAACCCACCGTTTGCTTTGGTAACGGCGAACAAGGGTTTGAGTGTTGTTGTGACGAGTGTGATTACTTTTTGCTTTGCTTTCCCGAGTTTGATGATCAAATCAAAGAAGAAAATATTACTCCAAGTAAGAATGATACTAAAAAACAGTAAAAAATGACAGAGAGTGTAAAGCATTCTCTGTCATTTTTGTAAGCAAATAAGATATTCTTTTTAAGATCAAAAACTGTCCTTAAGAATACGTACCATTGAGCGTTCTCTTTTTTATTCTTCGCTGTTTTCCTCGTAAGCCTTGGTGCCCTGCATACGGCTCTTTTCGGCAAAGCCGTCGATCTCGCCGCGGCAGAGTGCGCCGAAGATGCGGTATCGAAGTCCTTTATTCTCTCGCTCCAAGGAGTGGAGGAGCTGTTTCATTTCCTCTCTCTCGGTCGCCTTGTCGGCGGGGCAGGGGGAGGATATGACGGGCATGGGATTCTTCTTAACGAACTCCTTGACCTCTTTTTCGGGCATATATATCATGGGGCGGATCAGCTTGATGCCCACGCGGGAAAGGTAGGTGACGGGGGAGAAGCAACCGAGCCTGCCCTCGTAAAAGAGATTGAGCATAAAGGTCTCGACCACGTCGTCGAAGTGGTGACCGAGAGCCACCGAGGTGCAACCCAGCTCCTTTGCGGCGGTATGGAGTGCGCCGCGGCGCATCTTGGCGCAGAGAGAGCAGGGATTTTTCTCCTGTCTGACCTCGAAAATTATTTTATATATCTCGGTGGGGATTATATAATAGGGCACGTCAAGCTCGGCGCAGAGCTTTTTGATAGGCTCGAAATCCATGCCGCCCTCAAAGCCCATGTCGATGGTGATTGCGATAAGCTCGAATTTTTTGGGATAGAATCGACGGAGAGCCGCCATGGCGCAGAGCAGAGTAAGAGAGTCCTTACCTGCGGAGACTCCGACGGCTATTTTGTCGCCTTCTTCTATCATATTGTAATCGTCAATTCCTCGGCGAGTGTAGCTGAGGAGGCGTTTCATGTTTTCCATATGTGTTTCTTTCTTTTGTGTTTCAAATTTTGATTTATCGGTTAGTTGAACGTTGTCTTTTTGAAAGTTTTTACGTCGCTTTTTTCAAAAAGCGACCGCCGATCCAACGCGCGGAGCGTTGGTCGCCTCCGCAGAGGCGAAATCTTCTTTTCGGCGTGTTCTTTTTTGCCAAGCTTTTTTCTTTGCGCCTCTGGTCTCAAAGAAAAAAGCGGGTAAACGATTTGAAATTGCTTGTGTAGAAAGGGGAACCCCCCATTTGTGGGAGTTAACTTCGCCTTTGGCGAAGTGCTCCCCTCCTTTGCCACAGGCAAAGGTATCCCCTCTGCCAAGCTGAGGCTTGGCATTCACCCCTCTGTGGCGCTTAGGAAGGATAAAGGAATTTCGCGCCTTGCGAGGCGCGAACGCCGATCGCGACGTGTTACTTCGGGCACTTGTGCCCTCGTCGTGAGTTTTCTCCGAAAACATCACCAAGCGACAAGCCTTTGAAAAGGCTTGAGCGAAACTTTCAAGCAGACACCGCCATGAGTGCGATAAATCCCAATTTATCACCTTTAACGCGACGCGATATTCAACTCTCCTTTGAGAAAAACGAAAAATACAAGCACACAAAGAGCTGCCACGGCAAGTCCTATAAGCGTTACCACAAGACTGAAAATAATGCTCCTTCTTCTCTTCTCTGCAGCGCTCATCTCGACTTCCGTCGCAGATTTAAGCCTGTCGAGCTTTGCGGAGGACAAGACCTTTGCCGCTTTCA
>JAZMZI010000056.1:0-4563 GCA_045585895.1 Eubacteriales bacterium | reverse complement strand
TATTTCCTTACCGTGAAACGATTTTTAATCGATTCATCTGTAGGGGGCGACGTCCTCGACGCCCCGTAAACGAACGATTTAATTCGATTGAACGGGCGGCCGATGACCGCCCCTACGACAATGTTTATCTTAAACGCACCGCTAAACCCCAATTTACAAAACGAAGGGAAACAAAGTTATGAAAAAAATGAAGGATTTTGATAATTTCGGCATAATGCTGCCCGTGTCCTACAAAGCTTCTTTGAGCATAGAAACCTTGAAGCGCTTTTTTAAAACCGTTGCTTCAATGGGATATAATCAGGTCTTTCTTTACACGGAGGACAAGATCGAGGTCGATAACGAGCCGTACCACGGCTATATGAGAGGCAGATACACCCAAAATGAGATAATCGAGCTTGACGAATTTGCGTCAAGCGTCGGAATCGAGCTTATCCCCTGTGTTCAGACATTGGCGCATCTTTCGGGACTTGCACTTTGGAGCGATCAATACAAAATTGACGCCGCCGACGTTCTCCTTTGTGACGACGAACGCACCTATACTTATATAGACAATCTGTTCGCAACCTGCAAAAAGTGCTTTAAGACTAACAAGATTCACATCGGTATGGATGAGGCTCACTCCCTCGGACTCGGTAAATACCTTGCCCTTCACGGCTACGAAAGCAAGATATCGATAATGAAGCGACACCTGGCAAGGGTCAACGAAATAGCCGCAAAATACGGCTACGAGGAGCCTATGATATGGTCGGATATGCTTTTCTACGGCTGGAATAACGGAGTTTACGTCGTTCCGAAGAGAGAAGTGCCCGAGGAGTATAAGAACGCCTTGCCCGAAAACGTCATTCCCGTATTCTGGGACTATTATCACGACAAGGAAAAAAATTACAGCGACATGCTTGAGATGCACAAGGAGATAAGTGATAAAACCTGGTTTGCGGGCGGTATCTGGAACTGGATAGGCTTTATCCCCAATAACTATTACACTGTCAAGAGCATGAAGCCCGCTCTTGATGCATGCCGTAAAAACGGTATTCGAAACGTGATGATGACCCTTTGGTGCGGCAACGGAGATTGCTCCTGTTTCTCAAATCTCCCCTCAATGTTCTATCTTGCGGAGTACGCGAGAGGAAATTGCGACGAAGCCGATATAAAGGCTAAATTCGAGCGCAAATTCGGTATATCTTACGATGAATACGCTGCCATAGACCGCGTGAATTTCATCACCGACAACTGGACGTACGTTACACATCCCCGAAATTGCGCCGATTATATGGTCTACTCCGACCCCTTCCGCGGATACCTTGATTATACCGTCAAAAAAGGCGGCTCCGCTACTTTTACCGACGTGGGTAAGCTTTTAAATGAAACCGCGAAAAAAACGAGAACTTACGGCTATATCTTTGAGCTTGGAGCTCGCCTTTGCGATCTTATGGAGGTCAAATACGAGCTTGGCGTAAAGCTCCGTGAAGCGTACCGATCGGGAAACAGGGAAGAATTGCGTCGTATTGCCAATGACGAAATGGCAAAGGAGCCCACACGCATCCGCGCCTTTGCAAAAGCCTTCAAAAAGCAGTGGAACAAGGAAAACAAGGCCTGCGGATATCAGTATTGGGCGCATATGTTCGGCGGTCTTGAGGAAAGAGCGAAATATGAAAGAAGCCGTGTGCTGGATTATCTTGAGGGCAGAGCCGACTCGATTGAGGAGCTTGGGTGGGAGCTTTTGCCTTTTAAAGAGAAGGAACAGTCTTGGTGGTACAAGAATCCTCTCGTAAGTATAGGTCTTTGCAGTAAATATTGATATAAAAAAATAACGAAACGCGGAAATTTTTCCGCGTTTTGTGTTGCAAACGGTTAAAAGTGTGCTATAATTATATGAATAACTTTTGAAAGGACAGGCTTTTTAATGAAACTTAATAATAAACGCACGATATTCGTGGGTATGGCGTTCTTCCTCATCACTGCCTTCTGGTTGGCGTACGACGCGATAATCCCCCTTATCCTCACCAACCATTTTGGTCTCCCCCAGACCGCTTCGGGCGTGATAATGTCTATCGATAATATCCTTGCGGTGTTTATGCTCCCCATATTCGGCGCTATATCCGACAAGGTCTGCACAAGGCTCGGCAAGCGCACCCCCTTTATTCTTTTCGGAACGATTGCCGCTATTGCCACCTTTATTTTCCTTGCGGTGGTCGATCTCTGGCAGTTCAATACTCTGGTTGAGTCGGGTATCCATCAGAGATATATCGACGCGCAGGCTATGCTCGATTCCGCAAAGGAGGCTCTTAAGTCAGCCGAGGCGGCGGGGAACGCTCAGCTTGTAAGCACTCTTTCCGATCAGATCAAGAGCCTTAACGAAAGCATTGAAGCTATCAGAGGCGACGTGCTTCAGATGACCCTTGACAACGCGAGTCTGCTTATCGTCTTTATCGTAACCCTGCTCGTGGTGCTTATCGCTATGGCGACCTTCCGCTCTCCCGCGGTGGCACTCATGCCCGATATAACCGTTAAGCCTTTGCGCTCAAAGGCAAACGCTATCATAAACCTCACGGGTACCGCGGGCGCTATCTCGGTACTGGCTCTGGGAATTCTGTTCGGTACATCCGATAATACAAGTATGCATTACTTGGGATACGTTTTTGCGGTCTCGGCACTGATGGCTATCGGACTTATCGTATTTATGCTCACGGTAAAAGAGAATAAGTGGGCGAAGGAGATGGAGGATGAGAGCCTGCGCCTTGGCATAGAGGAAGCCTCGGAAGCCGCTGAAAACGGCGAAAGACGCAGACTTTCAAAACCCGAATTTATCTCCCTTATACTGATCCTTACGTCGGTGGCCTTCTGGTATATCGGCTATAACTCGGTTACCAGCAAGTACTCGGTATATGCCACCAATTACCTCGGCTTTGACTTTAACATTACTATGATAATCGCGCAGGTCGCGGCGGTTATCGCCTATATTCCCGTTGGTATCGTTTCCACCAAGGTGGGCAGAAAGAGATCGATACTCGTGGGCGTGGCTCTGCTTGCGGTCTCCTTCTTCGCCGCAAACTTCATCACCTCAAGCTCGCCCGAATTTATTATGTATATTCTGTTCGTTATTGCGGGCATCGGCTGGGCAACCATCAACGTAAACTCCTTCCCCATGGTAGTTGAGCTTGCCCACGGCGGCGACGTCGGCAGATACACGGGCTTTTACTATACGGCTTCTATGGCGGCGCAGATAGTTGCTCCCGTTCTTTCGGGTATCCTTTACGATGCCGTGGGAATGGAAAACTGCTTCTTCGCTTTCGGAACCGTGTTTATTTCCTTCGCCTTCGTGACTATGCTTTTCGTTAAGCACGGAGACTCCAAGCCCGAGGGGAAGAAGAGCCTTCTTGAAAATCTCGATGTAGAGGACTGATATGACCGATTTTGAAATTGCGCTTGCGGTTATCGGCGGAATAATTTTGGCGTCGTTGGTTTTGGCGTCGGTGTACGTTTTCGTACTGGTCCGCCCTTCCGCGAAGAAACCGAAGAATGAAAGGCTGCTCTGCGATTACGCGCACAGAGGTCTACACAAGGGCAACAGAGCGGGCACCCCGCCCGAAAATTCCCTTGAAGCGTTTGAACTTGCCTGCCAAGGGGGATACGGCATCGAGCTTGACGTCAGGCTTTCGAAGGACGGCGAGGTTATGGTCTTTCACGATGACACCCTTACCCGTATGACGGGAAGGGAGGGAAGCTTTGAGGACTATACCGCCGAGGAGCTTAAGAAAATGACGCTTGCGGAAAGCGGCGAGACTATCCCCACTTTCAAGGAGGTCTTGGCTCTGGTAGACGGCAGAGTACCGCTTTTGGTGGAGCTTAAGGGAGAGAGCACCGACTGCTCTCTTTGCCCCAAGGTAGCGGAGATCCTCCGCGAATATAAAGGCGACTATTGCCTTGAATCCTTCAATCCGATCCTTATAGGTGAGATGAAAAAGCAGCTCCCCGAATCTTACAGAGGTCTGCTCTACACCAACGTCTGCCGTGATAAGAAAAAGGTGAACGTAACGAACGTGGCGGTAACGCTGATGCTGCTCAATTTTATTGCAAAGCCGAATTTTATCGCATATAATAAGGTGTACAGGAATAATTTTGCGGTCAGGATAACGACGGGACTTTTCCGCGCACCGAAATTCGTTTGGACGGCGCGAGGGGACGACGAGATCGAAACCGCTCGAAATTCAGGGGAATATCCCATATTTGAGAAATGCGATTAAGGCGCGAACGAAAAAAAGCGCGACCGCGGTGCGCGGTCGTGCTTTTTTGTTGATTTTTTGTGATAAATGTTAAAAAATCTATTGCGCGCTCTCTGTTTCTTTGGTATAATTAAGAGGATGATAAATTGGGGTTAAGCGGCGAGGGGACGCGGGGGATGCGGTGCCTCCGGCGGCCTACTTTCTTTGAGAAGAAAGTAGGCAAAGAAACTTTCCAAAAGAAGGGGTTCTCTTAGGGTGGCGCAGGATTTTTCGCTCCTTCGGAGCTAAAAAAATCCCTCACTGTCTCTTACCCTTGAAAGGGTGTTAAACCCAGCCTTCA
>JAZMZI010000055.1:0-2268 GCA_045585895.1 Eubacteriales bacterium | reverse complement strand
AGGAAGAATTACGCTGGGAAGAATGTTTCCGATCATAGAGCCGATGGAACGCCAGGTGGAGAGCTGTGCGCGCTCACCAATGTCATCGGTTACGAGAGAAAGCATAGAGCCGTAAGGAACGTTCGCAACGGTGTAGAATGCGTCCCAGACGATGTATCCGAGAACGAACAGTACAGCCTTAAGAACTACGGGCGCATCGGGGAAGGGGAGGAATACTGCCGCTCCGCCTACGAGAAGACCGCACGCGCCGATGAAGATGTAGGTCTTAAACTTGCCCATCTTGTATTTTCTCTTGTCGCTGTCGATCAAAGCGCCGATAAGCGGGTCGTTTACGGCGTCCCAGATCTGAACGAGAAGGAGGAGAACGGAAAGAAGACCCGTTTCCATAGTCATAAAGACGAGCCAGAAGGTCTGAACGGTGCTCTTCAAGGAGAAGCTCATATTACAGCCGAGGTCGCCTGCGGCGTAAGCGAGCTTGTCCAGTATGCCAAACTTGCGCTTGCCGTTTGCGTCGAGTTGTGGTTGTTTTTTCATTTTTAACCTCTTTCTTTTTTATATTGCGAAGCATAAAAAGAACAGCCTTAATATCGCTTCTTGGGTATTGGCTGTAAAAGTTATGATTATTCGCTACATATTAAATTATACAATATATATTTTTACAAGTCAACAGGAAAATTTTAGTTGGATTCAAGTTTGTGAATTATGTCGTTTGAGACGAACTGTTTTTTGGACATAATGTATAAAAAATTTTTGCTTGCTAAATTCAAGAAAAAAGCGCCCCGACGCGGAAAGTGAAGATCCGCGTCGGGGCGAAGATTTTTACATATCAAATATAAGTCACGCTGACCGAGCCGAGGTTATTCTCGCCTTTTATATAGACGATGGGGCCGACCTTGTCGTCCTCGTTGGGAAGATCGACGCCTCCGAGACTGCTGTCGATCAAAGATCTTACGATCCATGCAGAGGGCACACGGATATCGATAGCTCCGAGATTGTTCTCGATGTAAAGCGTTTTTCCGCCCGCATAATTTTCAACGTTCTGGAACTGAACGGTACACGCGCCCAGATTGTTTTCTATGTGAGAGGGGGTGAAATCGGTACAGTCGACGTAGATCGACGACGATCCGAAGGAGTTTTCTGCGCCGTTGGCGGAGAACTCAAGCTTGGCCTGCTTTTTGGCTTTGATCTTTTTCTTTTTCCTTGAGGGAAGGAGAATTGCCACGCCTATGGTAAGCAGGATCGCGGAAGCGAGAACTATCCAGTTGTTGATTATGTTGGTGTCCTCAAGATTTGCAACGATAGCTATGTTTTTCTCAAATAGCATAAAGATTATGGAGAGGGGAATAAAGATCCACGCGAATTTGCGCTTTATAAGGTCGGATATGATAAAGGCGACCATCAAAAGTCCCAAAAGGATCGCCCAGATCGAGACCTCTCCCATAAAGCTTTCAAGGGGTGCGATAAATCCAAGCGCGTCGATTATGAGAAATGCCGCCGCGAGGACGAAGCCCAGTCCCCAGAATATTTTCCAAAGCAGATGCTTAGCTTTCATTTTTTCAACCTCATTTCATCGATTTTATATTGTAGGAGCTTGAAATAAGCTCTTGAAAAATATACTTTTTTGTCACAGCGTCTGAATCCCATCTCGCCGTTGCCCACAAGCTCGCGTCGGAGGTAAGAAATTTCCGCCACGTTGGCGATAGTGGATTTGGAGACCCTCGTAAAGCTTGACGGCATAATACTTTCAAGCTCGAAAAGCTTATAGGGGGCAGTATAGACGCGGTCAGCGGTGTGAGCGTAGACCTTTCCGTCGGAGCTTTCGAAGTAAAGGATGCTTGATTTGGGAACGAAGAATTCCACTCCTCCGTCGAAGAGGGAGATTTCGTTTTCGCCTCTCAAAGCACTTTCAATAGCCGATTCGAGGGAGCGTATTCTGTCGTTGCGTTCCCGACATCGGATGATTATTTCCTCGCTGTCCGATATTTCGGTGCGTATTTTCAAAACCGTCCCTCCTTTCGATCTGTTGTGATTATATTGTATCATTTTCGACGCAGTTTGTAAATAGCTTTTGCCTAAGTGGTAGATTTTTTCAATTGAGAGGCAGAAGAAGTGATTTTTTATGGTACATAAATTGGGGTTTAGCGGTCAGTTAAACGTTGTCTGTTTGAAAGTTTTTCCGTCGCTTTTTTCAAAAAGCGACCGCTGATCCAACGCGCGGAGCGTTGGTCGCCGCGCGCACGCGGCGAAATCTCCTATACGCGCTTTTCT
>JAZMZI010000054.1:0-4688 GCA_045585895.1 Eubacteriales bacterium | reverse complement strand
CTTTTTTATTCGTGAGACCCCCCTACCCTTAAGCGGCGTTTCTTTTGTAACTTTTCTTGCCGCTGATGGCAAGAAAAGTTAGTAATAACCCACCGATAAATCAAAATCTAAACAAAAGATCGGCAGATTTCTGCCGATCTTTTATTACGGTGAGTTTGAATCTTCAAGAAACTCCGTTACCGCGCAAAAGACTGCGAAGGCGACCTCTTGGCGGTATTCGTCGGTCTCAAAAAGCGCGGCTTCTTCGGGATTTGACAGAAATCCGCATTCTACCAAGACCGCGGGACATTTTGCGTTGTGAAGCAGATTTATTGCGCTTGTCGCCGCCTTTGTCTTTCGATTATTCTGAGGCTGTAGCTTTTCTTGATTTTCTTTTCTTATAAGCTCCGCCAAAGGCTCGGAATCGGCGTTGTTGGGAGAATACCACACCTGAAGACCTGCGTAGAGCGGGTCCGTAAAGGAATTCATATGGATGCTTACGAAAATAGCGTTCTCCGTGCTATCCGCTACGGCAAGTCGGGCGGCAAGATCAAGCTTTTTCTTCCTGCCTTTATAATCGGTATTGCGGTCGTAGAGAAGACGGTCGTCCTCGCGCGTCATAATAACGTCAACGCCGTTTGCACGCAGCATTTCACAAAGCATTTTTGAAATTTCCAGATTTACATCCTTTTCAACCAGTCCTGCCGCGCTGCTTGCGCCGCCGTCCTCACCGCCGTGTCCCGCATCGATTATTACGGTGGTGTATTTCGGCTTGGGGACCGTGTCTGTGGGCACTGCGGAGGTGTTTTTTAAAGAATTTACGTCAAATGCGCCAAGCATAAAACCAAGGGCGAGAGAAACTGCGGCGGATAGAAGAAAAAAGAGGATTATCTTCAGGCAAATGCTATATTTCATAAAGAAAACTCCCATATCTTAATATCTTTTATCATATTATGGGAAATATCCTTTTTTTATGCTTTACGTCGGGAGTTTTGTGCAAAAAGCAATCATTTATCAAAGGAGATCGGCGCCTTTCGGCATATTATAACAAATTTGATTTAAGGGGTGAATTTTCGCTAAAATCGCTTGACAAAAAGGCGCGGATATAGTATAATAAAATTTAATAAAATAAAATCGGATATTGTTTACCCCGAAAGAAAGGAATCGAAAATGAACTTTTTTGACGAACTTGAAAACTTTGACAAGGAAGTGTTTGACGCCTGCTCTCTTGAGCTTGAGCGCCAGAGACACAACGTAGAGCTTATCGCGTCCGAGAACATCGTTTCAAAGGCTGTTCTTCTCGCTGCAGGTACCGTTCTCACCAACAAATATGCGGAAGGCTTCCCCGGAAAGCGTTATTACGGCGGTTGTCAGTGCGTTGACGTCGTTGAGGATATTGCACGCGAAAGAGCAAAGAAGCTCTTCGGCGCAGAGCACGCAAACGTTCAGCCTCATAGCGGAGCATCCGCAAATTTGGCGGTATTCTTCGCGCTTCTTCAGCCCGGTGACACCGTTATGGGTCTTAACCTCGCTCACGGAGGACACTTGTCTCACGGTTCTCCCGTAAATATTTCGGGTAAATATTTCAATATAGTTCCTTATAGCGTCTCCGACGAAACCGAGATGCTTGATTACGACGCAATCAGAGCTACCGCTCTCGAGTGCAAGCCTAAGATGATCATCGCGGGTGCCAGCGCATACTCAAGAACTATTGATTTCGCTAAGATCAGCGAGATTGCAAAGGAAGTCGGCGCATACTTTATGGTAGATATGGCGCACATTGCAGGTCTCGTTGCGGCAGGACTTCATCCCAGCCCCGTTCCTTACGCAGACGTCGTGACCACCACCACTCACAAGACCCTTCGCGGCCCACGCGGCGGTATGATACTTTGCCGTGAGGAGCTTGCAAAGCAGATAGATAAGGCGGTATTCCCCGGAACTCAGGGCGGTCCTCTTATGCACATCATCGCCGCAAAGGCGGTTGCTCTCGGCGAGGCTCTTACTCCCGAGTTCAAGGAGTATCAGAAGAACGTAGTCGAGAACGCAAAGGTGCTTTGCGAGGCTCTCAAGGCTGAAGGCTTCAGCATCGTTTCGGGCGACACCGACAACCACCTTATGCTCATCGATCTCCGTCCCTTCGGCGTAACGGGCAAAGAGATGGAGCACCGTCTCGACGAGGTAAACATTACCGTTAACAAGAACGCTATTCCCAACGACCCCGAAAAGCCCTTCGTAACCAGCGGTATCAGAGTCGGTACCCCCGCAGTTACTTCCCGAGGATTTGGCAAGGAAGAGATGCTTCTCATTGCAAAGTGGATGAAGCTTGTGGCAACCGATTTTGAGGCTAACAAAGCTACGGTTAAGGCTGAGGTCGAAGCACTCACCGAGAGATTTCCCATCTACGAATGATTTAAGGATAATAAATTGATATTTTTAAAGAAAGAAATGGAGAAAAGAAAATGGCAAAGTTTATTAACGAACCTTCACATACTTTTAACGAATATCTTCTTATTCCCGGATATTCCTCCAGCGAGTGCATCCCCGCTAACGTAAGCCTCAAGACTCCCCTCGTTAAGTTCAAGAAGGGTGAGAAGCCCGCTATTGAAATGAACATCCCTATGATCTCCGCGATCATGCAGGCGGTTTCGGGCGACAGACTTGCAGTTGCTCTCGCAACCGAGGGCGGTGTTTCCTTTATCTACGGCTCCCAGTCCATCGAGGATCAGGCGGCTATGGTAAAGAGAGTAAAGGAGCACAAGGCGGGATTCGTCAAGAGCGATTCCAACCTCTCTCCCGAGGCTACTATGGCTGACGTTGTAGCGCTTAAGGAAAAGACCGGTCATTCCACCGTCGCTATTACCGAGGACGGCACCGCCGAGGGTAAGCTTGTCGGTATCGTAACGGGACGCGACTACAGAGTGAGCCGTATGGACCCCGCTACCAAGGTCGCTGATTTTATGACTCCCTTTGATAAGCTCGTTACCGCTCCCGAGGGAACTACCTTGAAGGAGGCTAACGACATTATCTGGGATCACAAGCTTAACAGCCTTCCCATTATCGATAAGGATCAGAAGCTCTGCGCGTTCGTTTTCCGCAAGGACTACGACAAGCATAAGAAGAACCCCAACGAGCTTCTCGACGCTCAGAAGAGATACGTTGTAGGCGCAGGTATCAACACCCGTGACTACGCTGAAAGAATCCCCGCTCTCGTTGAGGCAGGCGTTGACGTCGTATGTATCGACTCCTCCGAAGGCTTCTCCGAGTGGCAGGCAAGAACCATTAAGTGGGTTCGCGACAACTACGGCGACACCGTTAAGATCGGTGCGGGTAACGTCGTTGACGCGGCAGGCTTCCGCTTCCTCGCCGATTGCGGCGCGGACTTCATCAAGGTCGGTATCGGCGGCGGTTCTATCTGCATCACGAGAGAGACCAAGGGTATCGGCCGCGGTCAGGCAACCGCTCTTATCGAGGTATGCGCCGAAAGAGACAAGTACTTTGAGGAGACGGGTATCTACGTTCCCGTAGCAAGCGACGGCGGTATCGTTTACGACCACCATATAACTCTTTCTCTCGCTATGGGCGCAGATTTCGTAATGCTCGGCAGATACTTTGCTCGCTTCGACGAGTCGCCCTCCAATAAGGTCATGATTGACGGTACCTACTATAAGGAGTATTGGGGCGAGGGCTCGGCAAGAGCGCGTAACTGGCAGAGATACGACCTCGGCGGAGACAAGAAGCTTTCCTTCGTAGAGGGCGTTGACTCTTACGTACCTTACGCAGGTAAGCTCAAGGACAACGTGGCTATCACTCTTGCAAAGATCAAGTCCACCATGTGCAACTGCGGTGCGCTTACGATTCCCGAGCTTCAGGAAAAGGCAACGCTCACTCTCGTTTCTGCGACCAGTATCGTAGAGGGCGGAGCCCACGATGTTATCCAGAAGGATAAGACGACCGTTAAATAAAATTTTAATATGACGACTGTCGGTGCGGATATTTTTCCGCACCGATAGCAAATTTAGTGATGAAATCAGGTGAAAAACAGTGAAAAAAACTCAAAGAATAGTTCTTTCGGCAATGCTTGCCTCGCTTGTGTGCGTGGCAACTATGATAATAAAGCTCCCGTCTCCCTTGGGCGGCTACATAAACCTTGGTGACTGTATAGTGCTTTTGTGCGGTTGGACACTGGGCCCCGTGTACGCCTTTTGCGCCGCGGGAATCGGCTCTGCAATGGCAGACGTCTTTTCGGGATACGCCTCTTATGCGGTCGCAACCTTTGTTATTAAGGGCATTATGGCGCTTTTGGCGTGGTTGACGTTCAAATTGCTCTCAAATCGCGTAAAGCCTTTCGTGGCAAGACTTCTTGGCGGTATTTGCGCCGAGTTGGTTATGATAGGCGGTTATCTTGTGTTTGAAAGCTTTATTTACGGGTTCACTCCTTCCTTGGTGAACGTTCCCGCCAATGCGGTTCAGGGCGTTGCGGGTATTATCATCGGAATGGTATTTATCACGGTATTTGATAAGCAAAGAGTGCTTAAAATGTTTAAATAAAAGAAAAAGCGGCGCATGTGTGAAGTGAACCCCAAATAGTTCACAGAAAAGAAAAAGGCGCAACAAAGACAGGGAGAGGAAATTACCTCTTCCTGTTTTTGATTCTCGAAGTATTGTAAAAAATCAACCAATCTTCTACAAGTAGTAGATATTCTTCAAAA
>JAZMZI010000053.1:0-2953 GCA_045585895.1 Eubacteriales bacterium | reverse complement strand
GGGATGTCGTGACGAATAAAAATGCGGCTTGCTGCTTTTTTATTCGTGAGACCCCCCTACCCTTAAGCGGCGTTTCTTTTGTAACTTTTCTTGCCGCTGATGGCAAGAAAAGTTAGTAATAACCCACCGATAAATCAAAATTTGAAATATCTCTCTATTTCTTCCCTTTTAGCACCGCAGCTACCCTGTATCATTTCGGATGAGCCGCCGCCGCGCCCCGAGATCGCCGCGTTTATCTCCTTGGTTATGGCGCGAAGATCGACGGAGGTACTTGAAATAATATATTTATATCCCTCGTTGTCGTTGCCCGAAAAGCAGGCGCAGATACCTCCGCAACGCTTCTTTGCCTCGTTGACAAGATTACGAAGAGCCAACGTGTCTCCGTCGTCCTCAAAAATGCAGAGATTTCCTTCGGTATATTCAATCTTTTCAAGGCGCAAAGCCATAATTTCCTTCTTCATCTGCGACATCTTACTCTTAAGCTCCGCAACCTCTTCAAGTAAGCGGTCAACCCCGTCGGCGACCTCGCTATGCTTTGCCGAGATCGCAACCGAAATGCGGCGGCACTGCTCGTACTCGGCGCGGTAACCCTCAAGTGCGTCAAATCCCGCCTTCATATAAAGTCTCACACCACCCTTATACTTTTCGGCATACAGTATTTTAAGCAGTCCCACCTCACCGGTATTGGAAACATGAGGTGCACAGCAAGCGCACATATCTACGTCCTCGATCTCAACTATACGAACGTTTTCACGGAGATGAAGTTTACTTCTGTATTCAATAGCCGCAAGCTCCTCCAACGAGGGATAATAGCCTCTTACGGGATGGCACTCAAAAATTGCTTTATTTGCAAGAGCTTCGATATAATTTATCTGATCCGAATCAAGCTCACCGTCAAAATCTGCGGTCATCTCGTCGGCACTTAAATGAAATCCCACGTTGTGAAGCCCAAAATTTCTGTATATAAGCCCCGAAACGATATGTTCGGCAGTGTGATTCTGCATCTTGCGAAAACGCTCTGTAAAGTCAATTTTTCCCGTCACAGACGCGCCTGTGTCAAGTCTCTTATCTAAAACGTGATAGATCACGCCCTGCTTCTCCGAAACGTGAGACACCTTTGCATCTCCGAGCGTTCCCGTATCGGACGACTGTCCTCCCTCCTCGGGGAAAAACAGTGTTTTATCAAGAACGGCAGAGTACTTGCCGTCCTCCACCGCCTCGCAGAAGATCACCGTCGCTTCAAAACAGCTCTCTGCGGGATAAAGATCAAAAAGCCTTACAGTTCTATCCATAAAAACAAAAAACCTTTCAAAATCCATAATAACAAGTCAATTATAATACAAAAGCGGCTATTTTTCAAGAGTTTCGGGAAAATTATTGACTTTGCCGACTTTTGGTGATAGAATAAATGGGTAAAAATCAAAGAAAGTTGTAAAAAAATGTTACTTACTAAAGAAAAAGGCTTTTATAAAAGATTTTTTTCACTCTGGTACGTGCTGGTTTTGAATAACGTCATAATTTTGGGCGTTAATTTAGCCGACAACATAATGCTCGGGAACTTCAGCGAGGCGGCTCTGTCAGGCGCAACCGCCTGCAATCAGCTTCAGTTCATTTTTCAGCAGTTGATTCTCGGCATCGGCAACTCCATGGTAATGATGGGAAGTCAGCATTGGGGCAAGAAAGACACCGAATCGGTAAAAAAGCTGGCAAACGGCGCTCTTATCTGCGGTCTTTTCATCGGCGGCGTGTTCTTCCTTCTCGCCACCTTCATTCCCCGCCAGCTTCTTATGATCTTCACAGACTCCGAGAAGATAATAAACGAGGGTGTAAAATATCTGAACATAATAAAATACACCTACCCCATCTTTGCTCTTACCAACGTTCTTCTCCCCACTCTGCGTGCCGTGGAGAGCGTGAGGATCGGCTTTATAGTTTCGCTTTTCACCCTCGTCAGCAACGTTTCCCTCAACTACGTACTCATATTCGGCAAGCTGGGATTCCCCGCAATGGGAAGCGAGGGTGCGGCAATAGCGACCCTTATCTCCCGCACGATCGAACTGTTAGTCGTGGTCGTCTACATATTGGCGGTGGACAAAAAGCTGAAATGGAGACCTCACGATCTCGGTCATTTTGAAATCCCCCTCTTCAAAATATTTCTTGTCACCTGCCTCCCTCTTATCGTCACCGACGGTCTTTTCGGTGTATCGACCGCGCTCCAGACCGCAATTTTAGGTCACATGGACGGCGCGGCGATCGCGGCAAACTCGGTAGCGTCCACCCTTTTCCAGCTCTTAAAAGTAGCTTCGGTGGGCAGTGCGGGCGCCGCGGCGGTCATAATCGGCAAAACCATCGGCGAAGGCAGACTTGATAAGACCCGCGAATACGCCAAAACTATGCAGATCATCTTCATAGGCATTGGAATTCTGACTGGAATAACCCTGTTTTTGCTCCGGACTCCGATCATCTCGGCATACAAGATCAGCGACGAGGCAAAGGAACTGGCAAACGGCTTTCTGATCGTATTATCGATCACGGGAATAGGCACCGCGTATCAGATGCCCACCAACACAGGAATCGTCCGCGGTGGCGGCGACGCGAAATACGTGCTCATAATGGATCTTATCAGCATCTGGGGCATCGTTCTCCCCCTGTCGTTCCTCGCCGCATTCGTTTGGGGATGGCACCCGATTGCGGTGATCGCATGTCTCAATGCCGATCAGGTATTTAAATCGATCCCTGCGATTATCAAGTGCAACAGATTCAAATGGATAAAAAAATTAGCATAAAAAAATCCCGAGATTACCTCGGGATTTCAGCGTGTCGAGAAAGCCTCGACACGCTGGGAGACTCCGAAAAAGGCAGGTATATTTTTCGTTCTTACATTCGTCGGCGTACAGGGGTACGCCAGAGTGTAAGAACGAAAAAAGCAAGTAAGCGCAAGGCTTTTCTCGAA
>JAZMZI010000052.1:0-39067 GCA_045585895.1 Eubacteriales bacterium | reverse complement strand
ATTGAAAGTATTCCTCTGTCCTTTTCCTCCGACGGATAGAATACGATAAGGTCGTTCTCCCCAAGCTCCGCCACCGTAAGCCTTTGCGTGTTTTCCGCTGACCACGCATCCGCCTTAAGTAAGACGGCGCCCGAAACGCCGTAAGCCGCAGTTATTTTTTTGTTCTGCTCTTCGAGCGTTTTGTTCTGCTCTTCGAGCGTTTCAGACGTTGCTGCATCAGAACCTTTAATATGCTCAATAAGCGCGTTGACCTTCTTCCTAACGAGCAAAAAAGGTCTGTCAAACATCGCCTTAACCTCTGCCGCCGTCATTTTGCTTTCTCGATAAGAATTAAAAGCATTGGGACGGTCGGCGCTGTCGGCGATCAACACCGATCTTCCGTTTTCGTCTTTATCGCCTATTTTTAAATCTTCGTAATTAAATTCAGCCATATTATCACTCCTTTCTATCAATCAAAGCAAAGGTCTTTCTTATCTTACCTTTAACCGTATAAAGATACGATATTTCATAAAGCCCAAAAGGCTCCCTGAAGCCGTCGGACACAAAGCTGTATTGCTTGTCGACCCAGTTTCGGGTAAGTTCACGCAACACTACCACCGAGTCCTCGTTTTCCGTAAACGAAAAATTATCAAACCGAAAATCTCCCGCATCGTATCTTGAAGCAAAAGCCTCACCGATCTTTTTAAAATCTCTGCCGTTAAGCGATACGTTCACCCTCAAATGGGATCCGGGCATCATTTTGAAACGCGCCACAGCCGTGCCGGGGATCGTGCCCTTGGCAAGCGAAGGCTTCGAGCAATTGTCAAGTGGCGTCACGCATATTGAAGGATAACGCAAACCTGCAAAGCTGTACCAACGGCTCGATATTCTGTTGTTCTCAAATATCTGCCACTCGTAGTCGGGAACGCCGCGTTTGTCGGTGTTAATAACGCAAACGTCGCCACCCTCAGTGCCAAAGAACAACCGCTCTCCTACGACGCATATCTTCTTTGCGGGATAAAAATCTCCCCAAGCCTTTCTTTCTCCGTCTAATTCATAAAGTGCAAGCGGCACGGTAAGACTGTTATCGTAGTAAAAATAGAAGCTCTCCCCGTCGGGTTTCGTTGCCGACACCACCGAAACATATTCGATCGAGGAGTTTTTGAACGTCATTCCGTTATGAGAAGCAAGACTGAAATTATCTTTTATTTTAGTTCCGTCGTTCAACGTGCATTCACCAAAGCTGTTACCTTTGTCATCAACGGTCGGCCACTCAAAAAGATATTCGTAAGCGCCGCTGTATGTCTTGTAGCATCCAAGCCCCTCAAGGTAATACCATTCGTATTGATACGATCCGTCGGAGTGCTGATGTATCTGCCGCGAATCCGCAAGATAGAATCTGCCGTCGCAGCAAATAACGAGGTAGCCCTTCCACTCCGCCAAGCTCGCCCGAGACAGATCCTCTTTAATAAGAAGCCTGTCCACGTTGCTTGACCTGTGCGTGATAGTCCTCTCAAGATTGACCGTCTGCTTTCCCACCGCTTCAAGCCCTCTCGTCGAAAGAAACACGGGATCGTCAAGGAAGTTACACGCCGTAGTACCGGGAACCGTCTTACCCGCCGAGCCAAGTCCCGCAGCTCCCGATGTCGAGGGATATATCTTCGGCACAAGGTCTGCGCTGTATTCGTCATCGTTGTATGCGGCGACGTGATAGTAAACGCTGCCGTCCTGCACCGTGTTGTTCTTCAACACCATAAGCATCGAAGGAGTTGACAAGAGATCAACGTTAGGCGTGTTTCCGTCACCGTCGTTGAAATAGTTGTAAGCACCCCAGTACGTCGGATCATTCGCTCCCGTAAGATTACGGTTTGAGTAGAATACCGTGTTCGGCAGACGAGAATTTCCCGTCAGGAATATACGCCCGTCAAATACCGCGCTCTTCGTGCAGCCGTTGATCGCCTCAACACCCGTGCCGTCGTAATCGGGATTGCATTCGTAAAAGTTCTTGACGTTTTCAACGGTCCTAAAATACAATTTAGACAATTTAAGATGCACTTTGATATTTTTATCGTAAGCAATTTTGTTGATTGAGTAATCAAAATAAGCAAGATTAAACCCCGACAGGAAAATTTCTTTTATCATTCTTACATTTTTTCCCGATATCTGTTCGTTTTCGTATTTAAAAATGTATCTTAAGCTTTCCCCGGTTCGATAATTGGTAATATCGGTTATATCGTCGGCAACTTCGCTCAACTTGACCTGATAAAGATATCGGCTGTAAAATTTGTCTGCGTTATCAGGATCAGTCGTATACCCTTTAATCTGCACCAGATCAACACTGTCGGGTAACGCCGAAACGACGGTTGCGCCAATGTCCTTATCCCAAAAAATCAAATCTATTTTTTTTAAATTCGGACAATTATAGAACGCCATGTTTTCTTTCGGCGGGATGTATCCTATTTGATCGGTGCCGATATATATATTTGCCGAGCGGGATTCAGTATCTTCCACGTAAATTGTGACTTCTTCAAGCATAGGCAGATTTTGAAAAGTTTTTTCTTTTATCGTAAGAGAATTCAAAACCGATATATATATTCTTTTCACCGATTTTAAGCCATTGAAATTTTTAATATTTATATGACGCTTGCTCGCATCAACTATCACAATATCGCTCGACAACCATTCGTCGTTAAATCCGATGTATGATGAAGCGGCTGTGTCCGACGTGTCGATTTTCAACAGTTCGTTATGTTTTATAGGTTCTGATATCTCCTTAATTTCCAAAAACACCTCGTAAGACTCATCTACCAGCATATTCCTCTGCTCATACGGCTTACCGTCAAAATACGTAGTCGGAATATAGGCGTCAACCTCACTTGCCGTAACGCTTGTAGCACCGCTCTTGTCGGTTACGCTGGATACCACAATAAAGTGTGAGCCGTCGAGAATATAAAGATTGTTGTTGAATATAAACGCCGTCGAATCCGCATCTGCAAGTGTCACGTTTTTAAGCGCCGCGTCCTCTGCGAGAGCCACGTCACTCATGGCGGCAATGTTCTCGTCGCGGAAAGAGTAAAGCCTCGTCCCCGCGTGAACGATAAGATAATCTCCGCTATCCTTCAACCTGTAGGCAAACAGCCCGTGAACAGCCCCAAGACCGCGCACAAGACGACGAAATCCGGGGAAGGTCTCTATAGCCTCACCCTGCTCGCTCTCGTAATCTCGCCACATATTCTCGGCGTACGCAAGCCGATTTCGCGCCACCGCACGGGGGTCGCTGGACATATCCACGCCTATAAAATTTGAATAATGCTGAGTATAGGTATTTCCCATAAGCTCACCATCCTCTCACGTCTCTGAAATGTCTCGGTGTCCTTATCTTCGGCATAGTAGACATCACTATCGCCAAAAGCTTCTGATACTCCGTGTCGCATACCTTTGCCGCCTCGGGATCAAGCACCGCGTAGATATAATACGCCGCCCTGAGAGCTATAAGATCGTGCACTCGGAAATCCGAGTCAATCTCAAAATCCAAGTTGTCAGCATCGATCTTGCCCTGAGCCTTGTAATATCTCACCTCGTATACGCCTTCCTTGTTCCTCGGCAAATATACAGTCTTACCGTCAATATAGTAATCGGTAGGCGCGTTAAGGTCTGCGTTGCGGAATCTTACGGGCAGTGATGCAAAATCAAGGAAGTCACCCACCTTGTGTTTTCCATCGCCAAAATCGTAAGCGACCCAAGGCGAATAAATATCAACGTCCTCAGCCATATCTCCGTCAAGCTCCGAGTAGAAGCTCACGTCGCTTATCATGTAGCTGTATTTTTTAGTTTCCGATGCGTCTGTGAATCTCAGCGTCAACTCGCCGCCGTCGTAGCCCAAGAGCACCTCGTCCACGATAGCCCTCATCACGGTCAACTGCATCTTATCCTCCCACTGAAAGGTGTAAGACGCCGCCGAGCCGTGGCCCGTAAGAATAGCCCTTCCCGTGCCCGATACAGCAAATGCAAGTGACTTTATATCACTTGCATTTAAAACTGTATCCTCACCGCCCTTGTGTACGGTTATTCCTTTTATATAGACCGCAGGGCGGCGGGGATAGTGTAAAAGCTGTACCGCCTTTTCCACGGGAAAGAGCCTTCCAACCTCATTAATAGCACGATTTATAGACGAATATATATGCTCCGTTTGAAAGTCCTGCTCAAACTCCTCCGTCGTCCTCGCGCCGAGTAAGCAAACCTGATCAATAAGCTCTCTTCCTGTCATAGGGCACCTCTCTTAAAGCGCGGTGTACTTGTCGGTATCGACCTCGTCATCCTCGCCGAAGATCTTGATCTTGACCGCGTGACGGTAGTTAGCGTGACCGAGAGACCAACGTGCGTAAGCGTTCCACTTGTAGAGACGATGGTCGTCGTCATAGTGACCCGTAACCTCAAGACCTGTTCTGTCGTAGAACATAGACATAAGGTTTTCTTTAGCGTCCTGAGAAAGAACGATCATTTCGTAAGGAGCATCTTCCTTGATCTCCCAATCGGGAAGAACCTTAAAGTTCCAGATGCCCGACTGAGTGTTGATAGCGTTTCCGTTGTCACCGGTTGCAGGGAAGAAATCAGAGCCAACCGCCTGACGGGCAACCATCTCAAGTCTACCTCTTCCCATGCCGCCGAGAACCGCGCCGGGGACGAGGAAGGTATCAGCTGCATAATTCTGCGCGTTACCGTTGGAGTCCTTCATCTGTCGAATATTGATAGCCGCCTGCGCGAGATATTCCGCAAAGTCACCCGCCGAGGGGTTGTCCTTCTTAACGTAGAAAAGGTTGGACTGAGTGCCGTTGGCATGTGCGCCATCTTTGCCGAATTTGTGCGCATTGGAGAACAAAGGCTTGCCGTCGTAGGTGGTCAGAGGAGTTCTGCCGCCGTTGAAGTCAAGATACTCGTCCTCTCCCATTATGTAACCGAGCTGAGCGATCTTAGTTCTCGTCTTGAAATAAGTGTCGGGTAGAGTGCGTGCCTTAAGTCCCTGATCGGGCTTCAGCGCATAGTGCGTATCTTCAAGAAACTGCTTGGTGTACTGGATCTGAAGAGTGTAAGGAATGTGCTTCCATTCTTTGCTTCCGATAAAGTTGGTCTGATCGACCTTGGGCTTGTTGCCGTCAAGGGTCGCGTACATCAGACCGATACCATCCTCAAGCGCGATGCTCTCGCTTGCGCTGTCGGAATCGGCAATGTTGTAGAGAAGCTTTATTATGTCGTCGGCATCGTCGGTGTTTCTCACGGTGTCCTCAATGACCGCACGGAGCTTTGTGCACCATTTGCCGATACGGTGATCCTTATCACCGTTTATGATTTTACTGTAATCAAAATTTACAATTCCGCCCATTTTGTATTACCTCCTTTGCTTAGGTTGTTGCTTTGTTATTGTGGATAAATCTGACAAGGATCTTGTCGCCCTCAGTTTTCGCTCCAAGCGTATCCATCACCTGGCAGTATTCCGATGTGCCGCTTGCGTCAACCTCCCGCGCGGTGAATTTGATAAACTTTCCTGGCGCAAGATCGGCGATCTGCTCATCTGCGCCCTCGACAGGTACCTCAAGAAGCATATCTTCTGTGAGAAGCATACATATAGCTGTATCCGTATACTCGGTTTTGGGATCATCATACACTTCACTTACAATGGCATCCGGGCAAGAATCACCTGCATATTTGAGTGATCCTTCAATAATACATACGGCATCTCCGGGTTTAAACGCTCCCGAGTATGCACCATTACCCTTTAATTCAACCATTCGACCCGCGCTCACGGGCGAGCCGTCTCTAAGTCCTATTTTGTACATAGTTTTAAATTTCCTTTCTGTAATTTACTTTGCGCGAACGGCTCTTTCAAGGGCAGCTCGCGCTCTGCCCTTCTCTCCGCGTCTGGGGTTCTTGAGACAAGCGTTTACCTCCGCAATGTCTCTCTCGGTAAAGCCCGAAAGCCCTTCACCTGAAGCGCCTCTCGCGGGCTTTCCGCTCTTAACGTGCGACTTGCCCTCAGCCTGTGCCGCCGCTCTCTCTTCCGATGCGGCATTTTTTTCCATTGACTCTCTTCTTGCCTTTACGCTTGCTTTAAGAGAGTCAAGATCATCACCCTTAAAGCCGAGAGCCTTAAGGTCCGCGATAAGGTCAGCGTGATCCGTATCGCTTTTTTGAGATCTGTCATCAGCGTCGCCGTCTTCGCCTGAAGCGTCGGCGCCCTCGTCATCGGCGGCGTCTGCGCCGCCTTCGTCTTCTTCGTAATCCTCTGCGGCTCCCTCATCCTCGTATCCGAGATCGTCGTCAAAATCGTCTTCACTCTCTCCGAAGAACTGAAGCGGGATCCTTATAAGCTTTTCAACCTTCATCATTTGCTTCTCAGATCCTTTCCCTTGTGAATTACGACCGTGGGCTTGTCCTTGGGAGCCGACGCGGGAGCCTTGACCATCTTCGCCGAGTTGCCCGAATAAGCGTTACCCTTGCCACCGTTTCCACCGTTCTTGTTAGCCATAACTTGATACCATCCTTTCTTGAATTTTTATTATCTTGGCTAACTTTATCATAGCAAAAAAAGCACTCCGATTTACCCCCCAAAATCGTGGGTAAATCGGAGTGCTTTTGCTCCAAACGCGCAAAAATGCGCAAATTAACACATTTTTTAACTTGCCGGTAACTTGCCGGTAACTTGCCTAAAAATCGCTAACCTGCATCCTTTCCGCATTCTTGCACGTTAGCCGTGTCTCGCAGCCCGAAAGCTCGGCCCCTTATTCCTCCTTCTCCACAACCACGCCGTTCTTGACCTCAAATCCCAAACGCTCGGCAATTTGAGCCTTAACCTCAGCCGTCAACGTCAAAGAATTAATATACTTAAGTATAGCCGCCTTGTTCGTCTTGTTTCTTACGCCGTTAGCGTAAGTGATAACGACGCAATCACTCTCGGAAAGCCCCAAATTCTTCGCGTATTCGACGAACTGCTCCCCAACGGTTATCTTCTTGCCCGAAGCGTCCTTCTGCTCGGAGAGCCCGCTCTTGTAAGCCTGCGCCGCAAATAATGCCGCGTAGTTGTCCGTCAAGTAAGAATATGCCACCGCGTTGCTCCATTCCTTGCCCGCGACCTCAGCCGCCGCGCGGTCGTAGTACATAGAATAGATCTTCTTTATCGCCTTCGCTCTCTGTTCGTCTGTCAGTGCCGTGTAATATGAGCTTGAAATGAGCTTGTTAACTTCAACGGACGCCTGGGAATATATCTTTGTGAACTGCTTCCTCTGCGTCGCGGTGAGCTTCACACCGTTGATTTCCGTGCCAATCTTTTGTGGCAATACGTTATAGTGCTTTCCCTCTTCATCTGTCAATGAATAAAGACGGACTATTTCCTCCAGCTCAGCGCTCGTATAGGTACCGTTCACCTCGCTCTTATAAAGCTGCTCAAGCACGTATTCTGCCAGCACGTCGTCACCGCTTTCCACTGCTTTTTTTAAGTCCGCAGTGTACGACGGAGTAGTAAACATCGCATCATATCCGTATATAGCCGAAGGCACAAAGCGTCGCATAAGACCTGTGATAGTTCTTTCAACAGGCTTTACAGGTATTCCGAAAAGTTGCGCTCCCGACATAACTATATTAACCGTCGTACCGGTTACGTCTTTAGTTGATACATACTCTCCGGACATGGCTTTTCCTGCAAGCTTACCGCCTTTGGCTACGGTTTCAATAGTATCGTTGGCAACGTCCAAAACGTTCATTGAAATGTCGTAGTCAAAAAAGAGCTTGTCTATAACATCAGAAACAATGGGAAAAATGTTCACCGTCGAAGATACTACGTCAATGGCAAGATCCTTTGCCTTGTCCTCGGGCTCTTCCTCTTCCTTCGCATAAAGATACTTGAACACTTGGGTTATCAGTCCCATCATAATACCTGTAATGGCTAATGTTCTAACGCTTCTGCCAAGCTCTGCTTTGTCTTGCTTAAGCATCTCTGCATACTTGGCGTCACCCGCATCAGCCCTCGCCTTGTGGGCTTGATACTTCATAAGATTGCCCCAAGTGTGAGAAAGGTTTTTGACGGTATCGCTCGTAAACATAGAGAATAATTTAGCGATCTCGCTTGTACTTCTCTGTAAAGCCGAACGCTCCGTCGCGTCGCTCATAGCCTGCGTTGTGTATATGGCTTCGTCAGCGATCTTCGCCGCTCTCTTGGCATTCTCTTCGGTGCCAACGGCGTCACCCGTCTGCTCCTGCACTTTAAGCTCCGCCGCGTGGAAAATTGATAGACAAACTCTTTCGTCCATCCATCCGATCAGAAAGCCGCTCTTTTCTCCAAGCTTGCTGACCTTCTCAATGTTACCCTGCGCCTTGAGCGCACCCATGTCAAAGCTCCTCGCCTCAATAATGTCACTGTACTTGTAAGCCCTTTCACGAAGCTCTCTCACGTCTTTCTTTGCTATGGTAGCCGAAGCCTTAGTAATAAACCGAGGTTCAATGATCTGCGTCGCCGCTCCGAGAGACGTGATCTGTGTAGCAACAACTTTTACGTTGGCACCAAGTACCGAATTTACCCAACCTGCGCGGAGCTTGCCGACAATTGAGTCAACTACATTATCGCGTCGCTCTCGTTGTCCCTGCACGTCTTTAAAAAGATCTTTCAAATACTGTTCAGTGCCGTTCCAAACCTCGTTGTTAAGCACCTCACGAATAGATCTTACTTCTCCGTCACTTGCCGCAACCGCCCTGTTGTAAACGCGGTCAAACGCCTTAAGCGGGAGATACATCTCTGAGTATTCCGCAAGTCCGTCGGCGTGATCGTTGATGATAGACATAATATTTTTGCCCTCAAGAGCTTTGGCGTTGGAAATAAGATTCTGGTTGAAGGACTTGTTGTAGACCGTAATTATCGACATCACACCCTGCCTTGCATCGGTGACTCCGCTCATTCTCGAATATCTGTCACGGATCATCGGCACGTAATATCCGTCAATGATGTTTGAATATCCAAAAATTTTCATGTCCGCGTCGTGCTTCACACTGCTTGATGTATTGTTGAAAAA
Organism: Eubacteriales bacterium; assembly: GCA_045585895.1. GTDB lineage: Bacteria > Bacillota > Clostridia > Oscillospirales > CAG-272 > SVTX01. The sequence continues at coordinate 30,032 of JAZMZI010000052.1, read as the reverse complement.
CTCCTCGGCCATTTCAAGGAACTTGAGATCAGTTTTATCAAGCTGATTGTAAATAAGATCTCTCGCGCCGCTGACGTCATCAAGCTTTACTTTGAGCCGCTTCTGATTGTTTTCATCATAAACAATATATCCGTTCTCGGTAAGTCCTGCGTGAGCCTCTTGTCTTTTGGTCAGCATAAGCAAATAAATAGCCTCGCCTAATGTAAGCTCAGCGCCGTTCACATTGACCTTTCGCACGTTCAGCTTGTCACGGTAGGAATATTTTTTGCCGTTCTTGCCGCCCTGTTCCTCGTTGCCTTCCCAAATATTTTCTTTGCTATCAAGAAACTCTGCAAAAGGCTTTTTCATCCGCACCGCAAGATGTCCCGCTTTTTGTCGCGCCACTCTTATGGAACGGTACATACTTAGAATCAATCCGCCCTGGCGGTACGACTCCAGAGCTCCAAGTACGTTTTCGGGAGAAAGTATTTTGTAAAAATAGAACTCGTTAACACCCTTGCTGACCTTCTTTCCGAATATCTCTCCAAGCTTCGTCTTGTATTCTTTGCCTTCAAAAAGCTTTGATACCGATATAAGATCCTCAACTTCACCTGAAGCAGCCGCGTCAACGTCTACCCAGTGCCCGTTAATGTACTCTTTGTTGTATCGCTCAATAGTGGTTTTAATTCCTCGAAGAATATTGCCCGCAAGCTTCATCTCCGAGGCTGTCAAAGCCTTACCCTCTCGGCCCTCTCGCATGCGGCGGAACTCGTCAACCATAAATTGAAGCTCTTCGTCAACTACTTCGGCGATCTCTGTCACCTTTGCTTCGGGCGAAAGCCCCTCTCTCGCGCTCTGTGTTTTCAGCTTTTCGCCATCAAGGAATACTGATATTTCTCCCATAGCCTTGTCGATAACACCCACGCGGATGTTACCCTTTACGTCTACGATCGAGCCCAGTACCCTTGTCAAAGCTCCAAGACTCTCGGTCACTCCGTCGCGCCTCTGCTTTTCTGCCATTTCGCGGATCTTAGTTGCTTGATACGCCACGTTCTTCGCGTCCCTGCTCAGCATAGCCTCGTTAAGCCGCTCTCTGCGGAAGGCCTCGTTTTGCATTCTTATCTTTTGCAAAAACTCGGCGTTGTCCGTAGCCTTGCCCATATTTGAAAACTCACCGTAAAGCAAGTCGGCAAGTTCTTGCTCGAATCCGTTTACGGTAGCGTCATCGTATATATCAGCAAAGTGATAGCTCTTTCCGTCCTCACCCACGACCTGGGCCGAATCAATATACTCAGCCGCGATTTCCGCTGCCAGAGTCTTAACCGCAACGCTGCCGGGGCCGCTCTGACCTCGCGCGCTCTTTTCGTGAAGAGCAATGTAGATCTGAGAGATCATATCCTCTCTCTTGGCTCTCGTCATACCTTTAAGCTCAAGCCCCTTGGCGAGTCCAAGCATCTCCTCGCGCGTCCAGCCCTCAATAGAACTGACCGCAATAGCAACGTCTTTTTTGTCAAAGACCTCCGCTCTCGCGTCCCTTGCCGCCTTTGCGTTCTCTCGCGCCATCTGCTCACGAATACTGCGGTGCTTTTTGATCTCCTTTCTCAGCTCTTCATTCGCGCTCTGTAATTGAGAAATAATATCTCTGTTAGACTCGATCCTTGTGACGTAAGAATTAGCCATGTCAATAATATCGGAATTAATGACAGACTGCATATTGTACGGAAGCTGATCAAAGGCAAACGCCGTAGTCTGTTTTTCTTTCGACTCAGCAATGGCCTCGGCGATCCTGTTAAGCTGATCGTGAATATTAACTATATCCTCGGGGAAAAGACCGGGAAATTGTTCGCTGAGCCCCGCATAAAATACGTCAACGTGAGAATACTTAGTGTTTGCGTCAGCCGCAATACGACCGCGCAAAGCCTTGTAAATATCCTTCCATTCGTGGCCCATTTTCTCACGGAAGCGTTTATCGACGCGGAATTTCTTTCTGAACATATACCTTGAAAACTCACCGTACACGTCATCTTCCGCCGTGACTTCAAATGAACCTTCCTTAGTGACTATCTGCCAGATCTTGCTGACGTGCTTTCGGTATTCCTCGGTGTAGTTCTCACCGCCCTTGACAAAAGCGTTCTCAATAGCTTCAAGCTCAGCCGACACCTTACGGCTCGCCTCAGTTCCAAGACCGAATTCACGGGCATACCTTTTCGCATACTCGCTCACCACCGTCGCGCTCTTCCTCGCACTCGTGCCGCGCTCGGAGCTCTTCTCAGCCTTGTTCTCAGCCTTCTCCTCCGCCACGTCATCCGCCAGGTCGTATTTTTTCTCAAAAGGTGTTGACAAATCCGATTTTTGTGGTATACTATTAGTAGATGCAAGTCTTGTAGCGTCGGCAAGAGACCCTTCGGGCACTCCCTTACGCATTTCTTGACTTGTGTCTTTTTTTATATCAAATTTAAAACTTGATCCATCCGGCATTATAACCCTGTGCACGTAATATTTGTTGTTAGTTAGGTTGACTACCACTCCCATATTACCGCGAACGCCATTAATTTCTATAGGTGCAGCTATCGTCACAGTGTGTTTTTGCCGCTTTTTATGATCACCGTGTTCTGCAATTTGAATACCACGTTTTAGCACTCTAAACAATGCAATAATTGATAATATCTCATCTTGGTCCTTTATGTGACCAATGGCATCATCAATAGCCCTCTCAGGAAATAATATTTTCCCAAATCCTTGACGGTCTACCTCATAGCCATATTGTTTCAGCTCAGATTTTGCCCATTTTTTCATGTCCTCTTTGCGGTCAAATTTTCTGAGTACACGTCCACTATATACTATTTCCATAGCATTTAGTTCGTCTTGTGCATGGCGTAATTGAGGCTTGATATTGGCAATTTCTTCGTCGTACTCGTCTTTTGCAAAATAACTAACCGTAAAACCATCCGCAAACACCACATCCTCCCGATCTACATCAGGTCGGGTGTTTTTTCTTTGCTCTTTGGTAAGATCGGAACGCTCAGCAGCGTCTCTTGCCTCTACCTCTCCTGCTGTTGCAAAATACATTTCTTTAAGAGTTGCCCACGTGCCATCTCCCAACCTATTCAATTCGGACAAACGACGCTCATATTCAGCGACTTCTTTTTCAGAATTCGCGATTTGTCTTGCGTACTTAGAGTTTTTCTTGAAATCTTCAAGGGCATTCCAATGCTCCGCAAGCGTTATTTCTTTTGCAACAACGCGAGACATTGACTCTTTTGCAAACTGAGGATAACCAATATCTTCAAGCCACAAATCAAGATTTGCGCGAGCTCCCGAAACTTTCTCTATTGCTTCATTACGAACTCTGACCCAATATTCGGGAGACGAGCCTTTTGCAAATTCTTCTATATATTGAACCGCATGCTGTATTTCGTGTATCAGCGTTTTCTTAAGCTGTTTCGGATTCCTTTTCAAAGATTTTGACAAAACGATTTCATCAAACTCCGGATTAAATACACCTCTTGTGTCACCCAGTCCATCTTCAAACCGAATCTTTATTTCCTTCAGCTCGGGATAAGCTTCAAAAAGTGCAGGATGATATATAAGATCCCCAAGCGTACCGGGAGAAATACTCTTATCACCAATTTCAGCATCAAGTCGTCTTAATTCCGCAATCTCACCATCAGTCGCAGTCATCTCGAAATACGCCTTATTCATCAACTCTAAATATCTCTTGATTTCGGGATCTCTTGTATACTTCCCTGCAGTTGATACATCCATGTGAAGATCATCAATCTCAAATCGCCACTTACCGTCATAGCCCTTGAACCAGCCCGTCTCGCGGCGCACGGTCTCGCTGTCAGCTCCGCTCTCAAGCATTTCTTCCGCTCTGGCAAGCTTCATCTTGTCGGCAGTCTTTGCTTTTTTACCTGCAAAAGAATATCTCGTCCCACTCTTACTCTCGCCCGTGGTCTCTGCCTGAAGGATAATGTCCATCATCGTCATCATCTTCTCAGCAACCTCGCTGATCTCCTCGTTGCCCTCCGTCTTCTTGGAACGGCTCACAAGAGTCTTCAGCCACGCGCCTGCCCTCTGAAGGATCGTCTTGTCACGGTCAGCGTACCTCTTGAGAAACCTCTCGTTGTTGAGAGCGTCAGCCACAAGGCTTGCCGTGATCTCGCTGTCAAGCTCTGCCTCGGTGTACTTGTGTCCGATCTCATTCCAGAATTTGATATATCTGTTCCTGTGCTTCTCAATAGCCTCGGCCTTCGCGTGCTCTCTTACGAACTTTGCAAACTGCTCGTATCCCGCCTTGTTTTCAAGGTAGTGTGTCAGCTCGTGAGCAATGGTGCCTTTGATAGTGTTCTTTCGGTTGGTGCTTGAATCGATAACAATAACCGTCTTGTTGCCCACCTTGGTGATCAAGCCTTTTTGTCCGATACCGTCCGAGAATCTAACCTCCAGATCACTGCCGGGGATCACCGCCATAAGGTTAGCAATACCCTTCACCGTCTGCGCGTCAACACCCTCAGCCGAGCGAATCATTCGGAGAATTGCCAAACGTCTGCGATTATTGATGCTGTCAAATCCCTTGACGTACTCCCTCGCCGTGTTAAGCTCCTGCGCCGTGGGAGCCGTCTTTTTCTCCCATTCTATCCACTGCTCCGCTCTCTTTTTCGCCCTCTCCGCTCTCTGCTTGTCGGTAAGACTTTCCTTCGCCTCAGACACCTTCGGCTCGCCGCTCTTTGCTTCGCTCTTTGCTTCGCTCTTTGCTTCGCTTTTCGCGTTTTCGGCAGATTCATTCTTGCTTTCGCTCGATTTCTTCTTTAACGTGGACCTTATGCGCGTCCTTTTGCCCTCTGTGACATTTTCTCCGCTCTTTTGAACTTCCGTGCCCTCGGCACTCTTCTGCGCCCCCTGCGCCGTTTTCGCGACATCGTCTGCCAAATCGTTTTTGGTAATATTTTTTTCACTCTCAGTGTTGACAACAGGCTCATTTTGGTGTATACTATTATTAGTGGAGCTTCTGCCGTTCGTTTCGGACGTTCCTGCAAAGGCATTTGTATTTGCTGACGGTGTATGACCTCCACTATTTTTATTGATGATCCAAGCACTCTTCAATGTAAGAGTGCTTTTTTTAGTTGAAGTAATAGTTATCGCAACATTTCTACCATTAATGTCCTTTTCAAACTTTAGTGCCTGGGCACCATTGTTATCTTTGGTTATGCTAACATCATCGGGTTGTATAACAGTTTCTATAATATCTTCGATGTTGTTTTTATCAACTGCAATTTGACCTCTCAACGCTTCGCTTTTAGCATTACCGTGTTGATCGAAAATATGTGCTATAAAATTGCTTGCAATAACAAAATCGTAGTTTGAAATGTCAATGTTGGTTTTTGCCTTGACCATATTTGCTACATCGGGATTTACTACTCCTATGTGCAAACGCTTAACGGGATTATGTTTAGTAGCATTGTTTATAAAATCAGCTATTTCATTATAGTCACGAGAAATTCTATCATTCTCGCTACTCTCTATATGACGTTTGCGAACAGAATCATATTCGCCAAGCGTGGTTATAGCATCCTTCAAATCATACTGAACGTTCCCAATAACGGAAGCATCGTTCCCAATAACGGAAGCATCGTTCCTAACAACGCCCTCTCCGTTATTTATATCACTCTGCACTTCCTCGGTCGCCGATCTCTCTGCCGCCTTCGCTCTCTCCTTCTCAACCACGCTCTCAATGCCGCTCTCCTGCGCCATATCTGCCATAGCCGCGTCAAAATTGTAGAAAGAAGTGCCTGCCATATTCATGATGCCAAGCTGCGTTGCGATCTCGTCGGTGTTCGCCGCTATATCTGCCGCCGTATAGTCACGGCGGCGCTTTGTCTTGTCAATATTTTGGTTTATGTACTCCGCAAGTGCCGCACGGTTATCCTCGCTCGACTCACGTATACCCTTCACAATACCGTTGTGTATTGCCTGTGTTTCTGCAAAATACAAGGATGCTTGCATCTCTCCCAGTATCGTCTGCGCGCTGGCACTGTCCTGCTGCCCTTTTGCGGCAAGCTTATTATATGCATCAACCTCTCCGCGCAAGGTCTTCACCCATTCGGGAGCCTTTTTGAAATCCGTACCAGCCGCCGCAAGCTTGTCCGCAACGTAATTTGCGGTATTAACAACGGTCTGCACGTTTCCATTCTTGATTATTTTCGCGCCTTTTGCGCGATTCGCCACGGTGTTCGCAACGTTAACGGGGCCCGCGCTTATACCGCCCGAAACCGCGCCCACCGCGCCTGCGTAAAGCGCGTTCTGCAAAGAATACTCCGCATTCGGGTCTATCTGATACGCTCTTTGTAAAAACGTATCGGCATACTCCGAAACGAACTCCTCAGCAAATTCACCCGCCGCAGCGGAAAAGAGCTTGCTTGCAAGCCCCTTTCTCGCCGCGCTTGTTGCAATAGACTTTATCGCCTGCTTACCCGTAGCCTTAGCCGCAGCCTTGACTCCCGATTTCGCAATACTTGCCGTACCGCCGAGTGCGTATTCAAGTCCCGTTTCAAGAGCTGCCGTGGTCACACCGTAGGCAACTTCTTTCACTCCGACGTCGCCCGTCTTTTCCGCCGCGCTCGATATGCCTTGACCGACCATACCCGCGCCGAACACCGTAGGGCCCAACCACTGCGCACCGGGAATAAGCGAGAGCAAAAACCAAGACGACTGTCCCAATCCGTGAGCTACGTCACCGCCGAACTGCCAAACGGCATCGGGGTTGTACTCTTCGGTAAGATCCTCGTGCCAATCTCCAACAACGTTGTCCTTAAATACGTACTCTGCGAACTTGTGGTTGCCCGAAATATCCGCGCCAAAAGCAAGACCTAAGTCAATAATGCCTTCGCCTACACCGGCAATACCCGCCGCGCCCGATCCCAAAAGATACCCCGCGCCGCCAATGATTCCGCCTTTGTTCTTCTTATTTTTCTTCTTCAACGTTCTTCTTATTGCCATACCTTATTCTCCTTCGACATACGTTTTAACCGCTTTAGCACCGTAGTGAGCTGCTCCCAGCACCCAGCCAATAGGACCCACTGATGTAAAAATCGTTGCCATTCCAAACTCGTGCACAACTCCTCTGATATTTGCATCAACAATTGCGCTTTTCTCCTTCTGCAAAGTTTCCTTCCAAGCCTTTCGGGTCTCCTCACTAATAGCACCGCGATCTGCCAGTGTATCTATCTGATTCATAAATTCATCTATTTTTTCAGGTTGCTCGCCTTGAGGCATAGTGCTTATTTCTTCCAAAGTTCCGTCGTACCACTCGTTAACGATCGCCGCAACGTCGGCGGAAGATATATATCCGTTTTTCATCATATCTCCCATACCGACCAAAAGCGCTAACGTCTTATCCTCATCATCCATAGCATTCCACTCATCCTTTGTCTTACCAACAAGACTGTATGCGTTTCTAAACGCCGCGTCGTTATTATCGTCAAGAGCCGCCACGAGATCCGCCGCCTGTGCCTTTTGGGCGCGAGTATAGTCGTTCGTCATAGTATTGATAACCTGATCAATAAACTTGGTGTCGTATCCCTTTCTTTGAAGCGCCGTCCGAATAGTGTTATTTTGGGCGTGCGTTCCGGAATAAGATGTGCCGTAAGTGCTTGCGATCAAGTTGTTCATTTCTTCAACTTCAGGTCCAACCTTGTTATTAACGAGCTGCGACAATTCGTCACTGCTCAAATTATCTATCCATTTGACCGCCTCTTTTATAACGTCCTCGGAATATCCCATATCCCTAAGCTTTTTAGCCACGTTTGAAGAATCGGGAACGTAAGTGCTATTCTTATCAATGACGTTTCCGTCAGCACCCTTGAACTTAGATCCGCCGCCGGAAGATTTGCCCGTATTTTTGGTCTCGCCCATATAATAAGCTTGAGCATAGGTGGTAGCCTCCGCAACCTCTTTTTCCCGCTTATCCTTATACGCGCTCGAACCGCTGATATCAGCCGCTTTAACCTGCTCCATAATAGCGTCGATTCCCGCCGACGAAACGTACTGAGAAAGCGCGCTTCTCACGTCCCACTCGTTTTCGCCGTTATAATTGTTATATGCCCAATCGTAATAACTATCAACTTCATTTTGAACGTTATTATTAAAGGTCGTACGGGCCTTGTCAATTACCGCGTTTATCTCTGCTTCATCGGTATATCCAAGATTTGCGATCTGCTCTTTCAAAGCCGTATCGCCATCCTCTTTTCCGTTGTATGCCGAAAGATCAAGCTTGCCGTATATGGCGTTGACCCTATCGGCAATAGGACGAGAATTGTAAGCTGTATTAAGCTTGCGCATAAGCTCGTTAATATCCTTTTCGCTTATATTCTGATTTTGAAGGTCGGCAACTATTGCGCTTGCCTGAGAAGGATCGTACGTGTTAACGTAAGACGAATACAAGCTATCCATTTTAGTGCTATGATTCATTTCTCCAAAAGGCTTAAGCTGATCCATCAAGCGCTGAATCTTTTCTTCGCTCCATCCCTGCGCAGCGTAATAATCGTGTACCGTCTGATACTGACTGCTCGTGTACTTGTTGCCCCACGTAGAGACTGCGGTGCTTATGTCACTGTTATCTTGTTCAGCCTGAGCCTTGACTACGGGGAGCGTAGCCGCGTCAAGCGACGAGAGCGACGCTATCGCGCTTTCCACCACGCTCGCGTCGTAGCCCTGCATACCGAGCTGTTGGCGAACGAAATCTATATTGGTACCGTCGTATATCGAAAGACCGAGGTTGTAAGCATTCGCCGTGTCTGCCTTAACACCCGCCTGATACTCTTTATCGTAAGCCAAATAAGCCTGCTTGTTCTTCTTCTTCGCCTCGATACGCTGATAGGCAAGATCGCTCTGCGCCGCGAGGTAAGCATTGAACGCGCCAAGCTGATATATATCCGACACTCCCGAATTTGAAAGGCCCATCTGATAAAGCTCCTCCGCACGTCTGCCGTAGGTCGCCATGCTGGTCTCGTAATCATACTCAAGAGCCGCCTTCGCTTCGTTGTAGTCCTTGTCGGGGTCAAGACCCTGCGCCGCGTACCAATCAGCCTCGCTCTGCTCAGGTCCGCTGGTGATCGGTATTCCGCTGATCGGCTGCGCAGTAACGCCAACGACCGAGCTTTCGGGATTATTGGGGTCGACCACTATCTCCTCTTCCTCTTCCTCTTCCGTCAAAATTTTATCGTCTGCCATCACTTATTTCCTCCCGAATTATTTTGCTCTGTCGGCTGCGGCAATACTACCGCTTTTTTATTGTTCTGCTTCATATCAAGCGCCGCGTTGGCGTTCATGATCTCCGCAAAATACCCAAAACTTTTTTTAGGATCGTAATCTTTCACTGTTTTTTTCATATCGAACTATCCTCCCATATTCATCAATTGTGTTGCCGCGGCAGGTTCCGCTCCCGTAGGGACCGCGCTTGCCATAGGCATCCCCGCCTCTGCTCCCTGACTTTGAATCCGCCCCATTTGCGCCATCTGCGCCTGCTGCGCCGCGATCATCTGCTCACGGAGAGCCTTGAGACTCTCAACTATATTCCTTGCAAAAGGATATTTGAGCCTCTCAAGATGCTGCCAAGCCATAAGCTTCGTGTCTATCTGCATAGGGTCTCCGTACATGCCCTGCGCAAAATCAGCCTTGACGATCTCCCAAAGTTGAGTGTATTGCTGTTCAAGCGCGCCATTGGGGTCTACGCTGAATTGATAATTGTCATCGACAAACCATTTTCCGCTTTTGTAGTCGAACTCGTAGAAGTCGAATCTGTTAAACCTTTCTTCAAAGGCAATGCGGCAATCGTCGTCATCGTGATTGATGGCGCGAGGCTCGTCCGCAAATGCAAGATAAAGCTCAAATATGATGCGGAATATGTCGGCAAAATGCGCCTGCTTGTTCATCTTACGGGATGCAAGCCTTCCCGCCGACTGCGCCACCTGAATAGATTTCGCGTAACCGCTCTTTGCGGTATTATCTGCCTGTCCAAGATAAGTGTCGGTAACACCGTTAAGGTCAGCCGCAAGGTCAATGATCTTGTCCATAAGCACAAGCCACTGCGATATATCGTGATGATAAGAGAACTGCCCAAACTGCATCTTGTCCGCGCCCTCTGCAATCTCGATAATGTCTTCAAAAATACCGTTGCCGGGCGTGAATTCAGTATCCTTCGGCACCATCAGAGCCGATCCCGACTTCATAGCCGCTTCCATAGCGCGGGAGAATAGCTTATTTATATTCTGCTGAGGCTCACGAATGACCTCCATGTCACTTATTCCCCAGAAGCTCTTGTCGTCGCGTATGTTGTATCGAATGGCAAGCGGAAGCTTCTTGGGCTTGTAATAAGGCAACCTCGTCGGCGCCATCTTCGGTACCTGTACCTCCATAAACGCGGGGAGCTCAACACCGCCAACCTCGTCCATAACCTGCGAGCCGTCGGGCGCGGTAACCGGCATTTTCACCGTTTCAAATACCGGCTTGCCGTTCTCAAACACGGGAGACATAGCGGGAATAATGCGCCCGTCCGAGCACTTTATATCCTCGGTCAGCTCGTCGTAATCCATTTTGTTGAGATAATAATCGGGATCCGAGCATTCGTCAGCCTCGCATATCTGACGGCGGCGACCGCAGCAGCGGCAGTATTCAACCTTTCTCGAGTAATAATCGTCGTCATCCTCAAGCACAAGGTCGCCCGAGTAAGCAAATCGGCAGACGTCTCCGATTTCGTTTATGTACCACATAACCGTCAAGGTCACTACGTCCTCGTCGTTGGTCGGTCTTTTGCTGTCCGCATCAAAGGTCGGCTCAAACTCGGTGTCCTCAAGCTCATCTTCGGTAAGACTGTACTTACGCATAAGCTCCGCCCTTGTTGTAATGTAGTTTATAAAGACGTAGTCCACGTCGTCAATGCTGGTTATACCGGGTTGAGGATAGATATTCTGCGGGCGAATAGGCGTCATCTGTACCTCGCCCACCGTCGTGTGCGTTCCGCTCTCTACGTCCCATTCCACGTTTGAGCCGGCAGTACCGCTGATCTTTACCGTTCGCTCCTGTTGATCGTTGTAGATCTCCCAAGGCTGCTTGTCAAGAAGCATCCTTATAAGGTTTGCGATACGCGCCGCGTTCCTTATATGATGCTCGCAGTGAAGTGCGGGAGTAACCATAGGTTGAGGAATATTCGTGTCAATAGAACCTTCCACTAGCTTGTGCGATATGTTCCATACCGCTCCCGCCTTCGTCGGCTTGCCGACGATCTCGCCATCGTCGTTGGTGATCCAGCCGTCGATCTCGCCGTCACCTCTGTATTGACGGTCAAATCTGTCAAAATCGAGCTGCTTTGCATCCGCGCCGAGTTTTGCCTTTGAGTAAAGCTCCTGCACCTCCGCAAGCCTCTCATCCTTGCTTGTTGCTAAAATCTTCATAGCTTCTCCTTTTATTTATTTTTTATAATTTTTGCTTTTTGAGCGAAGCGAAAAAAGCTTCCTCACCTCTTCACTCTTCACTCTTCACTCTTCACTCTTCACTCTTCACTCTTCACTCTTCACTGCCGAAGCTTATCTCAGTTTCGGCTTTCCTCCCATTTGCCGCTCTATCTCCGCTCTGCCTTGCGGACTGCTCCGCCTGTAGTCAAGAAGCATATCGGGCGGGTACACCACGCGCCTTACTTCGTCCTCAACCTCCTCTACCTTGTGCATCGAGTGCCATTGAATGGCGTAGTATCGCAAACTGTCGGGCGCGTGCGTAATGATATGGGGCTCTTTCCGCACGTCCCCGTAACACTTGTCATCATGCTCAAGCATAGGTAAGTGCTTGATGATATTCGTGCAGTTTGAGAAGATTTCAAGTATCGGCTCTCCGCCGTCTCTAATCTTGAGCAGTTCCTTAACAGCAATCCAGCCCGCCTTACGGTCGTTGTTTGATTTCACAAGCGACAAGCCGTTTTGCGCGAAGATGTCGCCTTGGTTACGACCGCTCACACGGTCGCGGTTGTTCATAACGTCGGCAGGCGCGTATGTGCAAATAATGTTCTCACCGGGAGGAGTCGCCTCTCTGATCTTCCGAGCCGCATCCGATATAGTCAAGTCCTTCTCGCAAAGCTCACGGTAAATAAACACCTTGCCGTGAGGGTTGACCGAGCTTGGAGGCAATTCCGCATACCATAAACACGCAAGCATATCAAGACCGTAGTCGATAGAACGGTAGAGCTTCACGCCCTTGTGGTTAATAAAATCGAAAGGCTCACGCACGTGATCACGCCGAGTGAACTCCGCGAAGAATGCGCCTGCAGCAATGTTCCAGTTTCCGTAAAGCAACTGTTCTTTTCGAGTCTCGTCTGACATCGACTCAAGTCTTTGGATGTACTTTGGATCGCTCTCCATAAGTGCTTTATTATCGTAAACAGATGCAGGAATGTATAGCCTCGTCAAATCGTCGTTGCCCTTAAAGACGTGAAAAGGCGGTACAGGATCTACAAACCTCTGCTTCACCCACATGTGTCCGATGTTTCCGGGGTTCGTAGAGAAACGCATTCCCTTCGGGTAATCGTCAACGCCTCTTATTCTTGTCCTCAAGTATTCAATGCTTGAGTACGGGATGTGAGTGCTCTCGTCTACACGAATCATGTGCCATTGCGAGCCCTGATATAAATATACCGAGCTCTCTCTCGCAAGATATCCAAGCTCGATTATCGAGCCGTTTTTGAAGGTCCACGTGTGCTTGGACTCATTGTATTTGCAAACCGACTTGTCAGGGAACATCGCTTTCATTTCCTTTTCGATATTCATGCGAAGCTCCGGAAAGGTACGTCTTATAACGAGCTGATTACTGCCCGGATATTGCAGGGCGTACCGGAGCGAGTCATAGCATTGAATGAATGTTTTTCCACCACCCGCCGCGCCGCCGTAGCAAACTTCGTCAATTCCGTCCGACTCAATAAAAGCTCTCTGCTTAGGATTGAGCTTATAATCAATAGTCACGGTCTTCATTGACTTCACCGTCCCATTGTTTAATCGTTATCCGCTCACCCTCTCGGTCATCTTTGATATCAAATATAACCTTAACAGCCGTGTTACTGTCTTCGGTCGCCTTTGCCGCCGCCTTAAGCTCCCTGATCTTCATTGCCACCTTGCCGTCAACCGTGCCAAACAGCGCGCGCTCGTTAAGTATGTCATCCTGAATAGCGTCGGCAAATGCGCAAGCCTCGTCAAACTCCTTGTATTTTTTGCGCCAATTTCCAAGCGTCTGAATTGTCACGCCCTTCATGATCGCAAACTTCGTCAGCGTGGGATACCCCGTTGCAGGCTTCGGCGGGATCGTCTTGTAAACTCCGTCCACACCCGGCTCCATCAAGAGAAGATCACTCCGCTCTGCCGCGTCACCGTCCTTCGGATTGTCCCGCATCTCAATAAATTTGAAAAAGTACCGCAGAAGATCTTCCGCGTACTGCTTTTTATATTTCGTCTTAGCCATAAGCAAATTTCCCTTTCGTAAAATTTGAAGTAATAAGTAAAAGTGAATAGTGAATAGGTTCGGTTGATTTTCGCCACAAGCGAAAATCTTCATTACTTCTTCACTTTTCACTATTACCTCTTACCTCACGTCAGTCGCCCTTATATATTTAGCATAACAAAAAAAGCACTCCGATTTACCCCCCAAAATGCAAGGTAAATCGGAGTGCTTTCCTCCTCCAAGCACAAAAAAGCACCTTTCGCCGCTTAATTCACTCAATTATTCAGTTTAAATTTGCACTCGTACATAATGCGCGCACTTCAGCACAACGGAACCATTGGGCCTTACCCATCGCCATCATATTTATCCCGCGCGCATACATAATGCGTGCGTAGTCGCTTAAAAAATGTCAGATCAACACCAAAAGACGGGCGATCTGCCGTATCGCCTCACTTTTCCGTTTGTCAAACGTATTTTTGTTTATAAAAGCCTTTGAGTAAGACCGCACGAATCCGCGTTTCTGCGCGATATCCTTGCGTAACAGCTTAATTACTTCCTCACTTTCATTCTCGCATACCATAAGGAGCGCATTATCCACAGCGGCGACCTTTCTTGTAAAGCTGATAGCCTGCTCGCGCGTCACGGTGCCCTTATCCAGCATCTTATTCATACGATCATAGTCCGACACCACCGCCACGACCACGTCGTAAACCGATTTTGGTATACTCGCCATTACTCTGTCCTCCAACTCAAATATTCACTCATTTTTTCGTAATTGCTGTCGGGATCGCTCAATCCCTCGGGCTTGTATAGGTATAGCGTTATAAATATTCCCCACGTCGGGAGCATAGCCTCTCCCGTCTTGCCGTCAACCGTCATCGATACCTCGGGCAGCTCAGATAATTGCCAACCGGGATAAAGCTTCATGATCTCGGCAACGTCGCCGTTCATCATGTGGTTAACCTGCTTCTGTCTTATTTTGTAATCATTCTTAAACACCGAGGGAGCCTCGCCGCCCTCTACGGGACGTCTGAGATTCTTGCTGGTCGTAAACGAACGGTAAGTGTACTTCGATTTTACAAAATAGCCCGCAAGATCGTAGCAGCCTTTTTTGTCGAAATAAAGCTTGCGAGACCACACTCCGCCGCAGGTCCAAAGCGCAGAAAGCTCCTCACGGGAAATTCCCGCAGGGAGTATCATGTGATGGTGCGAGAGATGTCCCCTTGCGCCAAGCTCGGTGCAGTATATGTATTTAAATTCGATCCCAAGCTTCGCGTAAGCCCTCTTCAAGCGGCGCAGAAAATTCCGCATCAGCTTTATAACCTCGTCAGGCTCGGGATTGCGACCGTACTGCTTGCGAAACTCCGTATAGTCAAGCTTGATCTGAATATCGTTTTTTGTGAAATTAAGATTGATAAGGTCGGAAAGATATCTCGTTCTCCGCTCTTGATTAAGCTTCGCCTGCGCCGCCGCCGTGGGCTTGTGCTTCTTCTTGCGTCCGTATTGATAAGTGCGAACGGGATATACGTTCACTCTCATGAAATTTCCCGTCACCGTTCTTTGTTCTCTGTAACTCTGCGCCATTCCTTTACTCCCTACATACGCGGCGGACTTTCCAACAGCTCGGCGGCTGCTCTCGTCCTTGTCGGACTGCGAGCCCCTTATGGGGTTGAAAAGTCCGCCGCTCTTCCTTCTTGCCTTCAAGAGAGAGAGCCGCTGTAGCTCCCTCTCGACAGTAACCGACAATGGTCGATTACTTAATATACATACACAAGCTCGATTACGGACGGCAGATCTGTAACCTCTGCCAGCCCGTATCAAGCCTATATATAATAATGTAACCTTTACTGCAACTCTATCCCCTCGATCACCGCCCTGATCTCAAGGCAATGTAAATATTCTCCCATCGCCTTTTGCTGCTCGCGAAGAAGATCAAGCGGGCAGTCATGCGTGGGACTCTCTGCCTTTTTAGCATCGCTGTCATATTTCGTGCGTCTCGCCGCTTCGATCCTGTTGCAGAAAGCTTTCAGCTTCTCATATCTGATCTTGGTCTGCTGATACTCAGCCATAAATCTCTCCTTGTAATCCGCCGACAACATACCATCAACCGTCGCGTGATAAGGTGACCGTCTCTCAGTATTTGAGATCATTCCTTGAAACGTATCGTTCAATACTTCATTTTTCTTTTCCATTTTTTTAAAATCCTTTCTTTTTACTTGATTTTTTATTTGCAACCGGCATAAATGTCGGTAACATTCCTTATAAAATAATGATTTTTTTACATGACTGCCTGACCCCCCGTGGGTGCGGGGTGAATGTCCCTGTGGAAAACTCCGAAGAGTTTTCCATAGGGACAGAGGGGATAGCCCCCTCCTCTTCTCAACCTCAGAGGAAATAGCCCCTACCTTTCCCTAAACCCCTCGCAATAACCGTCCGAAAGCGCCATTTCAAGCGGATCACACCAAAATATTCGCCCGCACCATCGGCACTTGTCGGGAACGTAAGGCTTTATCGACTGAGGTAAGCTTGTAAACTCCTCGTCAGTCAGTCCCTTGAACGCCCCGTAGTCTATAAACTCCGCGCGCCACTCCAATGCCTCCCGTAGCTTTCGATTCAATTCTTCGTTTTGCTTTGATACAACGTCTTCTACTTCCTCTCCGTCAGGCCAGAATATTATCGCAAGCCAAACAGCGACAAGTATCCACGGGAATATCCAATCAAGCATTGCCCCCGCCACCTTCTCCCGATTTTGATCTTTGCTTTCTCTGCTTCTGCTCACGCTCGTAAACCACGGTAAGTACCATCTGCTCCGAGATCGTTCCCGCACCGATGAACGAGAGTTGAGCGTTCACGATATTGAGCTTGTCCGCAACCGCAAGATCGTTAGCCTTATTGACTATATCCAAAAGCGACTTGTCGACAAAAGTCTTTATAAATCTATTCATCGCACGTATCCTCCTGAAATTCAACCCTTATTACGTTTGCTTTAGGAAATAGCAAATAAAACCTCTGCTTTGCGTTGTATTTGGAGCTTGCATATATCAAATACGCGCTCACTTCCCCGTCAAGCTCGTATGTAATTCTAAATTGTCTCAAAAGCCTCAACCTCCTTAAGCTTTTCAAAGAATAGCCTCGGCGAGACCATCTTGATTTTTCGGGGTCCCGTACCGCTAAGAGCGATCGGCACACCCATTTTTAAACATCGGGACACTATGAAATAATACGACACACCGATCATCCGCGCCAATACCCTGATTCGCATCATCCGGGGTAACGAACTCGCGTCAGGCAATTTGATCGGAACTCGCTCTCCCTGCTTTGTAACGTAACAGATCATACCTGCCACCCGTGAACGTTGCAAAGCTTCATAAGTGCCGCTTCACATTTCATCCTTATCTGATCGCCGCTGCCGGCATTGGTCTCGTTCATTGACTTAACAACCGCGTTAATATCACCCATCGCGCGGCCGATGGTCTCAAGATAGATCGATATCTTCGCCGCTCTGGGATCACTCTGCGCCGTCAGCTGACGTACCTTCTTGTCAGCCTCAGCCTGCGCCGCCGCAACCGCCTCCTTGACCTTTGCTTCAAGCTCGTTCTGTGCCGCCGCAAGCTTGCCCTCAAGCTCCGAGATCTTCTTCTCATCAGCCGCTCCGGCAGACTTGATCTTCTCCTTGAGCTTATCCACCTTAGCCTGCGCCTCACCAGCCAGCTTTTTAAGCTCATCGCTCTCTTTTGCGTGCTTTTCCTCGACCTCCTTGATCGCTGCCGCCTTGATCTCCTCGATCTGCTCCGCGCTCGGCTCATAAACCGTCTCGGTCACCTTGGCAGTCTCAATAGGTCTCTCATTCAACTCGTCAAAACGCATCTGAAGATCGGCCTTCTCGCGCTCAATCTCTTTGTTCTGCGAAACCAACTCCGCGTAGCTCTCGTCATTGTCGCGGATCTCCTTGTCCTTCTGCTCAATTACCTCGTTGAGCCTCTTGATCTCCTCCTTAAGCTTTCTCGTCGAAAGCTCACCGCTCTCAAGCTCCTCGCGGTGCTCCTCAACAAACGCCACTCTCTGCGCCTTCGGAAGCCCGAAGAGAGCCACAAGCTGCGACTGCGATAAGCCCTCAAACACTTCCGCGTCGCTCTTACCCGTCAGCATGTCGATCTGCTCGTTACCAAATTCGCGGTAGATCCTCATCAGATCGTTAGCCGTCGATACCGAATAGCTTACGTTCTGCTCAAGCCATGTGCCCCACTCACCGTAAGGCACCGCAGCCTTCGCCTCCTCCAGCCTCTTGCCGATCTCGAAGCAGGACCGCTTCGCATACGTAAACGCCGCCTCAAGAATCCCCGACGTCTGGTTTTTTATCGCGTTGATCTCCGCCGCTATCACCGCAGGATCTCTTATAATCTCGTTGCCCATAACTTCTCCTTATTATTATCAATAAAAATTGCTTTCACTATCTGATAATCAAACCAAGATACCTTTTGTTTATCAATAAAAAAACGCAAAGCCGCCCGCATCTTGTTTGAAATACTCAGCCACAAATGTGTAAGTAGTTCCATCGTGAGACTCCACCTTGTAGCTGTATATAAAATGACCTTCTTTTAAAGTCACCAGGTAATTATCTGTCATTCTGCCCTCCGTAAAATTTATTTTTATCAAACAGCTTAAACATCTCGCACTCTCTGTGCTCGCCCTTCTTCTCAGGCTCACACCCCAGTGTGCAAAAATAATGACAGTCGCCGCAGGTCAGGATATCCGACCTCAACAGCTTCCGGTACTGCTCAAATTCCGTCAATCCGAATCCCCACCCTCCGTGTATTTCTTCAAGACGTTTTGCAAGACCGCATTGAACACCTTGAGATTTATAAAAGCATAGTCGCCTTGACAGTTAGGATAAACCGCCTTGTTATGTACCGCCGTTTTAAGATCGAGTAAGACTTCTTTTGCAACCTCGCTCTTTGGTGCAACGTCGGCTTCAGGTGCTTGCATAAGCACTCTCTTTACACTCGCCTTGTACGGAAGGGCGTCGGGCAATCTGCTCAATAGAGCATCCGCATCAATATATCGTGCCATATCACTCACCGCCTTTCTTGGTTGGGTGGTCAACATACTTTTCCAACGCTTCTTGCAAGGTTAATTCGTCAAAAGGCTCGACCTTGTAAAAACTCGGTTCTTCTTTGCAGTCTTTCAGCCATTCCAAAACCACCTTGAGAAGCCTGTTGTTGAGATCTTCTCTTTGCTCTCTCGTTATATTGTCGAGCCAATCTTCCGAAACCTCT
This sequence comes from Eubacteriales bacterium, assembly GCA_045585895.1. Lineage (GTDB taxonomy): Bacteria > Bacillota > Clostridia > Oscillospirales > CAG-272 > SVTX01. The sequence continues at coordinate 11,301 of JAZMZI010000052.1, read as the reverse complement.
CCGATTTCATCATAAGCCTGCTCTTGAAGTGCCTCTATCACAAGGTCGCCGTCAATATAATCTACCTCGTATGGCACAGCATAACCGAGAGCGAAAGTGTCCGAATCCTCATAGCCTTCATATCGAGCTTCTTCAATGCATTCTTTTACGCTGTCGCATATACCTCCGAGCCATATATCATCGTTGCTTTTCCGCGTCCACGCATATCCTTTTTTCATTACTCCGCACCGCCTTTCATCTTCGCTCCGCAGTTGGGGCAATAATGCAGTTTTCCGCTATTGCATTTTATTGCACTTCTGTCAACCATTGCTCTGCAAGATGAACAAACATTGCAAAAGGCAATAACATCCTCTTTCCACTCCCCCTCGCTCTGCTTGTAAACTTCTTCTAAAATACTATTTTTTTCTTCAAGATACTCTATTTCTTGCTTTTGCCATTCTATTAAAGCCAAAGCTTTTGGGAGGCTGTTTTCATAGCCTTCAAAAATATCATTATATTTTTCAGGGTGTTCCAAAGCATCTTCCAGCGCCTTCGCGTATGCATCTACAAATGCCGCATCCCACTCTTGCTCTCTCAGCTTTTCGTCTGCCATTAAACTGCCTCCTCGTTATACTCTTTGAAATCCGCCTCAAGCACCTCTACAAGCAGCTTGCCGGCGAGCTTTCCGTTTCTTATAATATTTCCGCCTCTGCGAAGCTCCTCAAATTCTCGCAAGCGCTTCTCACGGCTGACCTCTGCCGCCTCTCGCTCGGCTTGTCCAAGACGCTTTGAGATCTCCGCTCTCCACTTTTTAAGAAAAGCCTTCGCTTCCGCTCTGTCGCTACCCTCGTCGTCACCGTAGGTACGAAGCTGCCTGACTGCGCCGCCCGGCTCAACCTCCATAGTGTACCAAGGCGCATCCCTTCGGTCTGCCTTGCGAAGGAACATAATATAGCTTTCCTCCTCGGCAATGCGGTCAAAATATCTGTCAGTGGTACCTACACAGTGGCGAAGCAAACGCCCCTCTCGCTGTATAGCGGCGGCACCGTCGGGAACTATGACCTCGTATTCCCCGTCGCCCCACTCGTAAAGCTCCTTGATCTTCGCGCAAACGGGCTTGATTGCAGGATATTCGCTCTCTATCCTCTCCGCCTCAAGCTTCACCTTTTCGGAGTTTATAAGCTCGGTCAGCTCGTCGTGCTTTCCACGCAAATATTTCGGCTTGTAGACCGATTCCTTCGAGAGATCAAGCTTCAGCTTCCTTGCCATATCAATGTAATCACTCCATTGACGTATCACGACGTGCTCCTTATTGACGTAACCGTAGCGATAATCGTCTCGACCATACCCGTGATCCTTACCAAAGTAATTCATGATCTGCTCGGGCGACATACCGAGATTCAGAGCAAACGCCACCTCGGTCGGCGTGATTTTTTTCTCCACAAAGAATTTAAGAGCCGCCTCGCTGATCTTACCGTGAATGACCTTAAGACCATCCTTTCCGCGCTGTATTCCATAGCTCATATAAACCGCTCTGAGCCAATCAAGATAATAAACACCGCCGTCGTTTTGTCTGAGCCTTGCGACACCCTGACCGTCAATACCAAGCACCTCTTTTACAGTGCTTCCCATAAATAGGCTTACAGAATGTCCGCTGCCGCTTGTCGCATCGTCCACAAGTGCTTTAAAACCGCCCTTGATCAAATACTCCATCCTCGGGTCATCATACCAACCGCGCATCAGATTGTTGTAATGAAGCTTCCAGCCTTTCGCAGCCGCCGCGTCAATACCGATATTTGCATAAGCTGTACCCGCAAGAGCCGACACGTCGGGGTAACAGTAACATCTCTTGTGCTGATAGCCGCAGGGATTGTGCACGTCCCATTCGTCGTGACTAAGATTATAAATAATATCGTCGCCGCAAACGGTGGACCCATCAAACCTCAGTACAAGGATTGCATCGGGAGAGAACCTGAACGTAGATCCCGACCTGCTCCAAGTACACCACGACGTGAAATGCCTCACCACCGAGCAGATCTCTCCGTCAATGGTCTTGTGAGACTGAACGATCATCAATCGCTCTCGCCTCTTTATGCCGTTTTTCTCGACCTTTTCAACCTTGATCTTCTTTCCCGTCCGCGAGCATTCATATCGTCCTCGGTGCTTCCACGTCTTATTTGTGTGTGTCTTGCCGCAAGCGGTGCAAAAATACTTGTCGCTGTCCTTTTCGCCAAATGCATATTCAAGACCGCCAAAAGCAACGGAACGCGCCCACGCCTCAAAATCAGCGGGCAAAGACGGCATACCGTTTGCGTAGTCACTCCACTTCTTTTTTCTTCTCTGCTCTGAGTTAAGCCGCTTCTGCCAAGAGATATGCTCCTCAACTCTCTCCAAGCGGTCAAGAAGATCGTCTTGACTGTACTCGTGATACCATGTGCAGTCGCCCCAATGCTCGCGGATCCACGCCAATGCCTCAGCCTCACCGCCAATACACTCGTAGCGGTAACCGTATGTAGAATATGCCGTCCAGTAATTCCAACCGCCAAGGGCTAAATAACAAGCCCTGCCCGTATTCCAATCATTGCCGTTTGTGCTAACGTTAGTGCCGCCGCCCGGAGTCATATAGTAAACTCCTATAAAGTCCGCATCAGGGCTCTTGAAATACTTTTTCTTGCCGTTCTTCTGCACCTTGGAATCTATCTGTCCAAGACACATCCATTGACCTATAATAAGCCTGTCGCCGTTGACGATGCACTGATATTTGATGTGCTTTTTAGCCTTGTCCGTGTCACCCTTCTTTCGTCCGACCTTGTCAGCAGGAACCTTCAAAGCCTTGAAGTATTCCCACATCTCGGCCCGCTGCATCCGTTTTTCACCCGTCAACATCCTCATCCCTCCAAGCTCTGTAAGTAACGCCCGCCTTCACCTCATCACCGTGAAGAAAAACAACCTTTTCATATCCGACACCGCTCCGAGCCGTAACCAACAGCGCAATAACCTCGCCGTCATGCATAGCCTTTGCATTCGGCTCCTTGCCTACAACGATGGCGAAACCGTGTCCGTTGGTCTCGCCGCTGTTATGAATTACGTTCCCGTTGAGCTGCCTCTTCGGATGCTCAAGTATGTACCTCACCGCTTCAAAAACAAACTCCGACAATTCCAAACGTCTGAGAATTTCAAGGTGTGTGCAGCTGATCTTTGAGTCGCTGCCGTCCTCGTGTATGCCTTCAGCGTAGCAGAGATAGCATTCGTTGCCCTTCCACTGATAATATGAAAGACAGTCAAGCGGATTTTCCGCCGCGTGAAATCCGTTCTTTACACAGGTAGCATGATCGCACTCGTTGACGCCCGGCTTAAACTTGTATCCACGGCAAATAAGACCCTTTTGAAATATCTTGTAAACGTACATTCCCATAACAAATTTTCCTCCGTAAAATTTAAAGTAAAAAGTAAGAGTGAATAGTGAATAGGTTCGGTTGATTTTCGCCACAAGCGAAAATCTTCATTACTTTTTCACTTTTCACTATTACCTCTTACCTCACGTCAGTCGTCCTCCATTCCAAACACGTCAAGAATTATTGCGTTACTCTGCTCGACCGGTACCGCCGCCGACTCAAGATCAAAGAGATCATCGTCTCTCTCCTCGGGCAGATTTACACGGAAGGAGCAGATAACCTCCGCCGCAGGCAGATAAAACTTCACCGCCTTAGCGTATGCCTCCACGTCGGAGACGCCGGGCTTATCCCGCGAGGACATTTTGCATATTTCTTTCAGAAGCTCCACAAGCGGTTTATCAAATCGTTCCACCGCCTGCGCAAACTCTTCGTTCTGATAGCAGAACTTTATAAGCATATTACCGATAGGCTCGCAAAGATACTTGACACCCACCGTTTCAAAGCCCTTAAGCCCCTTGTCGTTCTTCGCCGCCTCCATCTGCTCGCGCAGCTTGTCCGCCGCTCTGTCGCATATAGTTTTTTCTTCCATATCAATCTCCATTTCCTTCACGCTGATCTTCTTTTTTGATCTCGAAGACCGACAATACCATCGGACGTCTCTCTCGCCCGTCCCACCTCATATAGGGATGCTTTGGATATAAATTAACGTGATTGCCGCCGTTGTAGTACCCGTGCCAAATGTGTATAGGTTTGCCGTCACGCTTTTCAATTATCCGCATAGCGCCCTCGTTGTATCCGTCTCGCACGTACTCAACCGCCATTATTCTTTCCTTTCCTTAAGAATTATTCTGTTTTCGCAAACGAACCCCATGAGCTAATCGTAGACGTCTGCGAATATCTCGTATTGCTCAGCCTCGTTATCCAAGGCAAGATAACCGCTCTCACCTGCATTTTCCATTTCAACCGCTCTGTCGTGCAGCTCGACCGCGTTAGCGTACGCCGACATGCGCGCCTGCGCCAAAGCAAGCGTAAGTGCGCTTTTCTCGTTTATATTCAGTTATCTCGTTCCCGGCATCTCACGCGTCCTCGCTTTCTTCTATGATAACGATCCTTCCGTCGCGGATGAGCTCGATCAGACTCTCGTCAAGCTGCATCCATAGCTCAAACCTCTCGCCCGTCTCAAAAAGCACCGTTTTATCCTCGGGATGATGCGCGCTGTCGCTGTCACCCTTGAAAGCCTTCGCCTTCTTCGCGTTGTTTACTCTCGCATTTGCCAGCGCATTGATAAGCTCGCACTTTTCCTGTTCGTTAAGAACTCTTACTTTTTCCATAGTTTTAAATCTCCTTCACTTTTTCGGCTAACCGCTCTATAACGGAGCTTCCGTAATCGTTTCTTGTTATTTCGATAAATTCTTCAACGGTGTATAAACCGTTTTCAAGGTCAATACCGTGATTTTTGCAAAAGCTGTTACGTCCGAACTCGCAAGAGCCTGTAAGCTTGTGATGCCATTCGTAAAAGGCTCTCGCAGGGTATTTAACACCAAGCTTGAACTTGTCAACGAAAGCGTTAATTTTCTCGCCAACGTCCATCGTATCGAAAATCTTTTCTTGTAAAGCTTCCTCGGCTTCTTTAACGTTCTTCCCGTGTGCAAATAGATTTCTGTCTTTCACAACACAACATTTTTCCGTTGTCAGATCACTATTGACAGTAAACCCCTTGGCGAGATTTCCGCGCACCTGCTCAATAACCATTGGTATGCCGTCTATGTAATAGACTTTCTGACCGTTGAAAGATATTAAGCCGTCGCCAGAGCCAGAGCCAGAGCCAGAGCCATAGCCATAGCCATAGCCAGAGCCATAGCCATAGCCATAGCCAGAGCCATAGCCAGAGCCATAGCCAGAGCCAGAGCCATAGCCAGAGCCAGAGCCATAGCCAGAGCCATAGCCAGAGCCAGAGCCAGAGCCATAGCCATAGCCATAGCCAGAGCCATAGCCAGAGCCAGAGCCATAGCCAGAGCCAGAGCCAGAGCCATAGCCAGAGCCATAGCCAGAGCCAGAGCCAGAGCCAGAGCCACAATCAATCGTTAAAAATTTCTTTATAGCTTCGCTTAATACTGCCATACCTTTACCCCGTTAATGCTTTCAATCGCCTTGTCTGTGCAAGGGATAATCTGAATAGGATTCGCTATAACCATTTCGGGAATTGTAAGAGTGAATTTGCACGCTGTCGGTCTCTTTGTTCCGTTTGTTGCAATATCTTCAACGGCACACGCACCCTCCCAATAAAACAGCTTGCGCACGTTAGTCATTGTTACTTCGTGCTCGTTTCTTTCCTTGATCTGACCGAAGAATACGCCTGCTCTGTCTGCCCTTACGATGAAATACTTGTTTTCGTTTGTCTTTTCCATAGTTTTAAACCTTCCTTTATTTTTTATTATCCACACATCCACCGCGCCAGCGCGGGAATGGGTATTACAACTTTTTTCTCACCGATCTTGCACGACGGCAAGGGATCGCGGACAAGCTCGGTCGCCGCCCTGATCGTCCGCACGTCGGCACCTATGGCAGCCGCCGCTTCTACCGTCGTGACCGTAGCCCTGCCTGGGAAGAGCTCACGAAGGAGCTCGTAGTTTTCTCGGTACCCTACCTTCTCAAGCATTCTTCTCCCTCCTCTTCCATGCCGCATCCAATCCGCCAAGATACCTCACCTTGTGATCGGACCGAATAAATCCAAAACTGAAGAGCATATCGATAAACTGCCTGATCTCCTCAGCATTCGCCTCGGCAAGCTCGTCATCCTCAAGCTTCGCCACCGCGTCGATCTCGCTCATTAGCTTACTCTGCTGCTCCAACGTCAAACAGCCGTGTTCCGTAACAGGCATCTCACGCGCCCTCCTTGCCTTTAAATTGACACCAATCTTCATTCTCGACAATGTTACCTATCGGAATCATTGATTTTATTAAGCCTTCGTCGTTTTCTTCGAGTTGTTTTGAAATGGTATGTATGTGTTTATGTCCCTTGCTGTCGGTAATGTTTCCGTAAAATATTAACTTTAATGGAAACGGACCGTACATGTTTCCATCTGTTATAAGAGCTACCACACCATCATATACCTGAAAAACATCACCAGAAAAAACCCTATTCCCGCGCGAATTTGTAAAGCCTGTGAATATTCCACCACTATGAGGCTTTACCTTATGGAACCGACCGGTCTGATCTATAATCCGGTTTTCCCGTTCAGCGTATGCTCCGTACACAAACTCTCCAGTCTCTTCGCTCAATGCTCTAAATAAATACCTTGGCTGTGCCATCACTGCGCCTCCTTCTTATAAAATTCCTCGTACCTGTCAAGCACCTTCTCTGCGCAGTCAATAACCTTCTCGGTCTGTTCTCCGCTTATCCTCTCGCCCGACAGAATGTGAGAAAGCCCCGTCTTATTGATCTCAATCCCATGCTCCGAGTAAAGGTGGGAAACAAGCCAAAGCACCGTCAAACAGTGCTGCGTCAATCTCGCCTTGATCATTTTTACTCTTTCAATTTTGCTCACTTTGTTCACTTCCTTTCTTAAAAATTTTACTTTGATGTCATTATTTATTGACATAATCTAATTTTTGTGATATAATAACCTAAATAAACTAACAATTGAGGATCCACTATGCTATTCACACCATATGAAGTTGAGCTCCTAAAAGGAGCAATTCAAATGTTTGATCTTCGCCCAGAACCCTTCAACGATTCCAAAGACGCTCATCGCAAATTATCGAACTCTTGTAGCTATAAGCTCGCTCATCTCAACAACCTGACTTGCTTTACTGAAAACGAAATTGAATTTTTGACTTGCGCCATGTATTACTCGCTTGGCAGCGACTCCGTTATTATGGATGAGGATGTGTGGGAAGATCTTAATGAATTGATATGGAAGCTTCCTTCTTTCGAATGACTTCATCTCGTCATACTTTTTCTTTACCCAATGCTCGTCAGGGATTGTGAATCTTAACCTGTCGCTACATAAGTAATACCGTTCATTGTTTTCTATATATGTCCGGTTCAATCTCGACACAAGTCTTTCAATGTTATTATACGCATCTTCTGTAAGCGCACCGTTTACTTGATATATCGCTCTTATTTCAGTTTTCTTCACCCCTCTCACCTCCGTTCTGTCACTTTTCCTTGACGCTTTTATTTTATCTTACAAATCTGATTTTGTCAACAGTTTTTCTAACAAATCTTAAACTTTGGGTAATCTTACAATTCTAACAATTATTTTTTGTCAAAAAATAACAAAAACCCGCCTTTCGACGGGTTAATAAATTAAAATTAAAAGGAGAAATTATGAAAAGTAGAATTCAATTGATCCGAGAAGCACACAATCTAAGCGTTGAAGAGTTTGCTTCAATTTTCAAAGTAAACCGCGAGATAATATTTGCGGCTGAAAATGTTACCGACTCTTCCGATATCTACGATTTCGCCCCATCGATAATTGATGAGATAAGCGTTCTATACCAATTACCCCAAAAATTCATACTCGGATATCCTTATAAAGTAAAAACGCATCCATCTTTTTGGCGTCTTGATGAACGGCAAGACTATAACAGAGCAAACTCCAAAATGAAAGTATTCCTTACAGCTCATTTTGGTTATTGCGATTTTATAGAACCTTGACGTCTTCCTTGTCCACGTGAACAAAGCTGATGTGCATTTTGTATCTTCTGATAAACATATTAATGTAGGTTAGCGGCGTGTCGTATATGGTCTCCCACTGTCCGTCACACTCTGTATGCAACAACGAAAGATGATCCAATAGGTCAAAATCATTCGTCTTGCAAATCTCATCCGCCAAATCGATAACCTCGCTAAGTGTTTCTCTGAGTACGCGCCTGTTTTTTTGGTTTGCATCAGACAATACCGGGTAACCTGGAAAAAATCTTAATTCGTATAACATCATAAGTTACACCTCCATAAATTTGATTGTACTATCATTATATCTAACAATTCTTACATTGTCAATACTAAAAGGAGAGATTAATAATGTTTTGGAAAAATTTTATATCATTTTGTGAAGAAAAAAGCAAAACCCCTAATGGTGTTTGCTCAGAGTTGGGACTTTCTACCGCCATAGCAACGAGATGGAAAAACGGCTCTGTTCCACGTGACACTACCCTCAAAAAGATTGCCGACTATTTCGGCATCACGCCCGAGGATCTTCTCCGCGATCCAGCAGAAAAAACCCCCGGTTCCGCAGAACCGGCACCCACCTCCCCGCTCTCATCAAAATTCAATGACCTCCTCGGTCAAATGACACTTCAGGACCTCATCGAGCTTCAACAAATAATGGAAGAAAAAATAAAGAATAGGAAGTAAAAATATGTTTGCTGGATTTAAATTAAAAAATCACTATAAAACTACATTTAACAGAATAATAACTTTCGAAGAAATCAAGAAATGCCCAATTCATAGACCTTTAACAGCCGCTTTTTTATTTGTTCCTTTGGATTATATTTTGCGTTCTGGTTTTTTGCCGTTAAACGATCAGGTAGAAAAAATTATAGATATAGTCGAAGAAACCCTTACTCCAAAAGAATTTAAGGTTTTCAACGAATCGGTCATGTTATTGTCAAAAGTAATGAATGAAATCAAACCACGAGCTGATTGGTATCCTGCCGGCACACAATGTTCGGAAGATGATCCCTGGATATATCGTATTTATTTAACTTATGGAGATTTGATAAAATTTCCAAATTATCTTTCAAATTACGAAACCGCCCCATTTGAATTACACCATATAAATGACATCGTAAATTTTTCTGTTTTCTTCAATTCGTATATCTTACCAATTACAACTAATTATTACAAACAGCTTTTTGAGATCAAAAGACAATTCTAAAATCCCCACCAAACGATACTAAACAAATATGAAATCACGTATTATTAATAAAAGAATAAAGAATCTAAAATAAGGAGAATAAAATGATAGGACCTCACATGACCAAATACACAAGATTACAAGCCGCTTATCTCAATTCGTTTATGACAATGTTTTTTGCATTGTGCTTTTATTTAAGAAATTGGAATTATTCTTTTGGGAAAATTTTGTTAAAACTTATTCTTATAGTTTTATTACCTATAAACGCAGTAATCGCGATTTCAGTGTTCGTGATTTATTTGTTAGGATACATCTTCAATTTAATACCCATAATACGCGACATATTGTCAGTTATATTGCTTTTGCTGTATTGTGGTCTCACAAGCTATTTGTTCATGCTAATGAACGCTTATGATTTTCATAACTATGCAGAAGAAGCAAAAGATTTTGACTCATCTAATGTTTCTTAAAACACCTCCCCACCCTTTCGGATGAGGAGACATTCCCGCATTATTCGCGGTCTTCGCTCTGGCGCGAAGCCTTGATTAATTCGATGACCTGTTCCTGCTCTTCGTATGTAAGCAGCTCAAACAGCACCTTGATCGCTTCCTTCAACGCCTCGTATTCACGTTCCTCCATAAAATCACCTCCTTTCATTAGTCCTCAATTTTTATAACAAAAACCCCCCCAAAATGTGACATATTACTATATAATTATTAAAAGATTTGGTAAAAAAACGCAAAAAAAGGAGCGAATACAACTCCGCTCCGGAAAGGACAATATGGCAAAATCAAAATTATCAGTCCGCGCCGACGGTCGCCTCTGCCGCGCCATCGTAGACCCCCGCACTCATAAGCGCGTCTATTTTTACGGCAAGACCGAGCGCGAGATCAATAAAAAAATAATGCTCTATACGCAAAAAGCACAGATCGGCAGAAGCTTCAGCGAGATAGCCGACGAATGGTGGGAAGAAGCCGAGCCGAAGCTTGCCCTCCAGTCTGTCCGTTCCTACAAACTGGCTATGAGCCGCGCAGTCACCTTCTTCAACGATACCCCCGCAAAGGACGTCACCGCAAAAGATATTCAAAAATATCTCAATACTCTCGCCGCTCAGGGCTATTCCCAGAAGGTGGTCAGCAATCACCGCATGGTGGTAAACAGGATCCTCGATCACGCCGTAATGGAAGGCGATATAGATCTGAACCCCTGCGCCTCTGTAAAGACCCCAACGGACCTGCCAAAAACGACGCGTGAGGCGGCAAGCCGCTCTGACGAGCAGATTATCAAGAGCAACGTGGACCTCTGGCTCTTCCCATTCTTTGCCCTCATGACGGGTATGAGAAAAGGAGAGATACTTGCGCTCAAATGGCAAGATATAGATTTCGATAAAAACTATATATACGTCACAAAGTCCGTAGCCCACGACGGAGACCGTCCCGTGGTTAAAACACCAAAGACCGAAGCAGGTAATAGAATCGTCCCGTTGCTTGCAGCTTTGCGGGCCGAGCTGCTCCCGCGCCGAAAAAAACCTGACGAGTATATAATAAGTGACGACGGTAAATCTCCGCTTACCAGCCGCCGCTTCATAACCCTCTACAATAATTATAAAAAACAAACAGGAATCACAGCCACCGCCCACCAGCTCCGCCATAGCTTCGCCACCATCGCATTTGAAGCCGACCTCGACCCGAAATCCATCCAAGAGATCCTCGGTCATAAACAGATCTCCACCACCATGGACATCTATACCCAATTCCGTGAAAAAAAGCTCTCCGCCGCCGCAGATCTGCTCAATAAATCTATATCTCAATAACACTTTTTCGGTCACAATTCGGTTATACCCCCACAAAACCCTTTTAACCAAAGAGTTTTTATAGAGTTCAAATCTCTCCTTCTCCGCCAAAAAAAAGACCACCCATTTGGGCAATGTCATTAAGATAAAATAATGACACAAAGAAAGATGCACTTAACAACGCAGAGAAAGCGAAGTGAAGTGCATTTTTCTTGTAAAAAGGCACGGTGAAAAGACAGACGAAAAAGTCTGTCAAAAAAAGTATTGCAAA
>JAZMZI010000051.1:0-85199 GCA_045585895.1 Eubacteriales bacterium | reverse complement strand
GTGTGTCAAGCGCTCCCGAAAGCAGTGATACCAACGCTCCCGAAAGCATCAACACTAACACTCCCGAGGGCAGTGATACCAACGCTCCCGAGAGTAGTGATACCAACGCTCCCGAGAGCAGCGACACCAACGCTCCCGAGGGCAGTGATACCAACGCGCCTGAGAGCAGCGACACCAACGCGCCTGAGAGCAGCGACACCAACGCGCCTGAGAGCAGCGACACCAACGCGCCTGAGAGCAGCGACACCAACGCGCCTGAGAGCAGCGACACCAACGCTCCCGAAGGTAGCGAGTCAAGCGTTGAAGAAACTACCCTCCCCTCTCTTATTGAAGGTGAAAACGCCGCTCTTATCGAGCATGCAGACCGTCTGGCTAACGGTGTAAACGCTTATTTCACAGATTCAAGCCGCAATTACTATCATTTTTATAATAAAAATGTAGGAGTTACCTACGATCTTAAAACGAACAAGGTAGTAAGCTCGATCTCCAACAAATCTGGTGTTGATTATATTACCGACACCATGGACGTATTTCTCCAGACTACCGACGGCAAAGTGTTCTACGCTTCCGACTCGAACCAAGAAGCTACCGCGAACATCTTACGTTTAGGCTACTATTATTACGAAAACCGTATTGAAGGTCTTACTTTCTCTCAAGGCTATCAATTTGAGGACGAAAAAGGCAAGGTCATAAGATACTCCGACACGTATATCGACCGACAGAATCAGTGCGAAGCAAGCTATTCCTCAGGCGTACTCAAAATCAAGGTCACCAACAACGACGACCCTTGGTTCTCCTTCAAAAACATCAACTACGCCGCAGAGGATTATAATATCCTTTCGATCACCATGAAAGCCGACGAAAAGCTTACCTCGGGCTTTGGCGTCTACCTTATAGCAGGTGCAAACGCCGCAAGCGAAAAGCCTGCCTTCACCAACCAGCAGAATCTGGGCTTCGACATTGTTGCCGACGGCGAATATCACACCTATTACATACCGATCTATCAAGTAAACGACTATACCGGACAGGTAACGGGACTTCGCTTCGACCTTACCCCTTGGAAGGGCGCTATCGACGCAACTCTGGAAATAAAGGATATCCGACTCCTTAATGCTAATCTCGTGGATTCTCCCGAGGACGTATATCTCAACAGAATGTTCAACACCTACTCCGACAAGCTCCATCAGACTCTTCAGATCGCTACCAAGAACGAATACAATAACGTTCAGGCGTTCGGTATCTCCACCGAGATCCCCGCCGACAGAGTCTCAAAGATCATTGTCAAGAGCCGCGTGGGATTCCACTACTCCTTAGACGACAGAATTCCGTGGAACTACGTAAGCTACGTAGGCTTTGATATAAAGGACGCGGGAATATTCGGATTTATTCTGCCCTACGACGGCTCGGGCGGCAGTATCAAGGTCACTCTCGAAGACGGCGTTTACAAGATCGTACAGACCAAGGCTCCCGACGCTTACACCATCAAGCCCTCCCCCGAAGGCTCCAAAAACGGTAACGATTTCTATATGGGTCACCGCATCTACACCGACACGACCCATAATTTCGATCTCTTTATAAAGGAAGCAGAGCTTGAGATCAATCCTCTCGGCTCCGAGAATTTCATAATCGACGGCGACGCCTCCACCTTCGGCTCGTTTATCGGTTACGACGCGCTCCGCGGCTGCTACACTCTCGGGATCGACGGCTCGGGCGGCTTCGGTCCTCCTTACAAGCTTCACCAGAACCGTCAGTATAACGTCACCTTTACCCTCAAAGGCGACGGCGTAAACGACAGAAAGATCTACGTGCTTGCTCTCTACGAGGGAGGCGGCGCGCTTGAATGTGCGGCTATCCTTGACGGCAACCAGATGATGCTCCCCATTCCCCTTGAGGTAGGTAAGAACTTCTCCGAAAAGGGTGATTGCAGCATCTTCAATATCGACGACGCATATTACAGCGAGACCATTCTCCCCATGATAGTAAACAAGGACACCGAAAGCAAGTATTCGATAATCAACCTTTACTACAACTGGGGTAAATACCCGCTCAAGCAGATCTCCTTCATCCAGTACTACTCGCCCTACTATCACCTCTCAACCGGTGTTCACGAGAGTAACTGTATAGTTCCCTATTACTTCACCAACTCTACGGGCTCTTTGGAGACCCTTCCCGACCACCGTCCCATGTCGGGTCCCTTCTGGGAAGGCGACCCCCAGCACACCTACTGCGGCGTTCACACCTTCCTTCAGTACACCGATTCCGAGGGCAATTACTGCGCAAGCGAGAATGTCCTCAACACCATCGGTTCTTACGGTCCTATCTACGCCGACGTTACGATGGACTACGTCTCCTACGACGGCAAGATAAAGATCACTTACAACCACATGGAATTCCCCCAGACCGACGAAAACCGCGCGTACTACGAGATGAAGTACGAAATCCTTGAGGATATCAGCTTCACCGATTTCGCGCACGATTTCTCGTTCTACTCGGTAACCTCTCTTGACCCCTCGGGTCTTTACACCAAGGTCGGATACCTCGATACCAATAATGAATCACAGTTCAAAACGGCAGCTCTGAACGGTGAGAGCTTCGATTACGTGCTCGGTAACGATCACCCCTATTTCTCCTTCTTCGATATGGAGAATTCCACGTACGAAAAGGGCTACAGCAATCTGTCGTTCCTCATTTACAAATCCGATTTCACCATTGGCGGTGAGACCGCGACCCCCAATTTCATCGTAGTGAACGACTACGCAAAGCTTTCCCTCTCTCTTAACCTTGAGGAGGTCGAGCTTAAGGCGGGCGACCACTTCTCGATCTACGCGATCCTTATGCCTTGGCAGTCTTACGAGGTCTACGACGAGGAAGAACCCGACCAAAACGTTCGCAGAGTCAGAGAGAATACCATTCTTGATCCTCTTACCCTTACCGCAGGCGAAAACTGCGAAAAGATAGAGAGCGTGTTCCTTCCCAAGGCAAGAACCACCGACGGAAAGAGCGCGACCTTCACCCTTTCGGGCGGTCACAACAACGTAGCTGTCAGAATCTACGGATTCGAAAAGCTGACCGCTCCCGTCGTGGAGGAGCTTGTAGGTGGCGAATGGAAGACGGTCGATCTCTCCTCCTTCTCAACCCCCGATAACTTCGGCTACGGCTACTACTACGACGGCTACGGCGTCTACTACGACGGCGACGGCACCTTCTCCTACGCTTTCATTACGACTATGGACAACGGCGCCGACAGGACCTTCCGCATTACCGCGGCAGAGGATTTCGAGGGCTGGCCCGAGATAGAAAAGGCTCCCGATCCCATGAACCTCTGGATGGACGCTCAAAAGCTGAACGCTGCGTTTACTACTGCATCCAACCGTTTCGGTCAGTTCCAGATGCTCAGCGAAAACGGAGTAAACTTCCTCAGAGTCAACCGTAACGGAACCGACAACGAGGCAACCCTTCCCCTTCTTGAAAATGCAGACGGCGTTCTCGCAGGCAGATATCTCGTTTTCAAGGTAAGAGTTCCTCAAGGCTCCGATGCCAAGATAAACACTTGGGAGTTCTACACCTCGACCGAGCACACCATTTACGATGATAAAGGCAACATCCTTATCGCCGGCGAGGATTACAGAGCTACCTGCCCCACCCTCTCCGACGGAAAATGGCACGTTATAGTCATCGATCTTGAAGCCTACGGCAAGACGGGCAGCTTCATAAAGGACGAGGACGGTAATTATTACGTTCAGTACGTCAGATTTGATGCGTTTAACATAGGTAACGCTACCGACGCATACTTCGATATCGCTTACTTCGGTCTTCACGACTCTCTTGACGAGATCCTCGAATACAATAAGGCGGATATGGCTACGGTAGCTCTCTTTGGCAATCCCTCTTATTACGAGCACGTCAGCACCAAGAACAACGAAGCTCTTAACCTCCATATGGACGCTGCCGAGATTGACGCCGTGATCGACCGCTTCAAGGGCAGATTCCATTCGGTCACCCTTTCGGAAAACCGCGATTACATCACCCTTTCGGGCTCGGTCGGAAACGAAGCTATTGCAGAGATCTTCAGCGGAAACACGAAAGAAACGGGACGCTACCTCATACTGAAATACCGTATTCCCGAGGCTGAACAAGCTCCCTTCGGCTACTGGCAGTTCTACATCAACACCGACGGCTCTGCTGCGGGAAGCGCATGCGCTTACTCCTGCGAGGGACTCGGAACTATGGTCATTTCCGACGGAGAGTGGCAGGTGCTTATCGTTGACCTCGAGGCAAGAAACCTCGGCACCTACGTCAAGAACGACGATGGCAAGTACGTGGCTCAGTTCTTCAGATTTGACTTCTTTAACTCTCAGTTTGGCGCAGACGTAACCTACGATATCGCTTATATCGCATTCGCAAACGATCTTGAAGATATTTACGCTTACGAATCCGATATGGATTACGTAACTCTCTGCACCGCACAGAAGGAATCGAGTAAGATCGACCCCAAGACTGGCAATACCCTAACGGAATAACACGAGTTTTAACCGAACAAACCGAATTTTAAGGGAGAGGCACCGCCTCTCCCTTTTATACTGAAATGCTGAAATATTTTTCAAAAACCTATTGACAAAAATTACGTTTTATAGTATAATATTGAGGTCGTCAAAAGACATATGGCAAGCATATTTCAACTTGCAATTTAATTCGCGGGTATGTGCGGACTCATTCCGCCACACCCACTCATTCCATTCGCGGGTATGGCGGAATTGGCAGACGCGCTAGATTCAGGTTCTAGTGAGGTTACCTTCGTGCAGGTTCAAGTCCTGTTACCCGCACCAAAATTCAAAGGAGTAGGCAAAATGCCTACTCCTTTGAATTTTAGTCTGATTAACCCGGCGCAGAACCTCTCAAATGCGAAGCATTTGATCGCTTTGCGCTTATTTTTCTTCCCTTTAAGCTTATTTTCGGCGCAAAGCAGAGTTCGTAAGCCTGTTACCCGCACCAAAATTCAAAGGAGTAGGCAAAATGCCTACTCCTTTGAATTTTAGTCTGATTAACCCGACGCAGAACCTCTCAAATGCGAAGCATTTGAGAGGTTCTGCGCTTATATTTCTTCCCCTTTCGGTTTATTTTGGGTGCAAAGCACTTCCGAAAGGGGATCTTTCTGCGTCAAACGGATCGGACGCTTTTATAACTTTCAGTCAGCCTGACCGACGACTACCTTAACGTTTGAAAGGTGCGCGATAAGGCAGAGCGAATCGGGATCGTTAATAGGTATTGCGGCAAAGGTTACGGAAACCGTTTGACCGTCGTAAGCCGAGAGGTTAATTCCGAGACCAGAAATGCTCTCTCCCTGTTCCTTAGAACCGGAGAAGGTACTCTTAATGTTTGAATTCTCGGAGAACGTGTAAGCGCCGATCTTGCCTGTAACTACGTTATAGTGCGCCTGACCTGCACCGTCTCCGGGTGTTCCGGGAATGACCGTCCACGTCTTGCCGCCGTCAATAGACCAGACGTAATCCTGAATACCGCCGTCAACTACCGTCCAGCCCGTAAACACCAGCTTACCCGTGCTGAAGGTGGTTATCTCGTCATTATATCTGGAGCAGCCGAATCTTGAATTTCCTCCGTTGTCGGAGAGGGGCTTCGCGTTGATAAAGTCGAGGTTTGCTCCGTAGACTGCGTCGGAGACGGTATACGCCGAATCCTCGGCAACAAGTCCTGCGTTATTCTCTGCCTTTATCTCGGCGTCGGTCTTAACGACCACGTTTTCCAAAACGTCCTTTTCGGCGCCGACAGTGCCTCCCGTAACCGTTACGCCCTTGATAAGTATAAGAGGACAGATGGTTTGAGTATTTTTCACGGGAACTGCCGCGAAAACTACGTCCACGGTCTGATCCTTATACGCCGCAAGGTTAAGAGCTATACCGCCAACGATACCCACGCCGACCTGATAGGTGCTGTTCTTGGGTGAGCCGTCCGAGAAGGTATATTCGCCGATCTTACCCGTAACTACGTTATAGTGAGCCTGACCTGCGCCGTCGCCTATGCCTGCGCCGCCGTAAACTCCGACCTTATACCAGGTCTTACCGCCGTCGGCAGACCAGACGTACTTATACACGCCGCCGTCAACAACTGTCCAGCCGCCTACGACCAGATTACCGTCGGCAAGGGTATTGCCGTTGAACTCAATAACCGAAACACCGTACTTGGAGTTTCCTGCGGTCCACTCTATAGCGTTGCCGTTGATCGCATCGATATTGGTTCCGTATACCGTATCGGAAAGGGTATATCCCGAAGAAGGATCGATGCAAAGCGCGTTATTCTTATTCTTTTCCTGTTCTATGGGGTCAACGGGAGTGATCACATCCTCTTCGGGGAGTGCGGAGCTTCCCGCAACCGTTACGTTCTTAAAGAGCGCGAGAGGGCAGATACTTTCGGTATCGTTTACGGGAACTGCCGCGAAAATAACATCCACGGTCTGTCCGTTATAAGCCGACAGATTGATCGCAATACCCGCAACGACGCCTGCAGCTACCTGATAGGTGCTGTTCTTAGGAGTGCCGTCGGAGAAGGTATGCGCGCCAATAATATCGGTAACGACTTTATAGTGGTTAGTACCCGCGCCGCTGCCTATCGACATACCCGAGCCGTAAAGACCGGTCTTATACCAGGTCTTACCGCCGTCGACAGACCAGATATATTTTTCAACGCCTCCGTCAACTACCGTCCATCCCGCTATGACAATATTGCCGTCCGCAAGAGTATTTCCGTTATAGTCAACGATAGCAACGCCGTACTTGGTGTTTCCGCCCGTATACTTAACGGTACTTCCGTTTACGAAGTCGATATTGGTTCCGTAAACCGTGTCGGATACGGTATATCCCGAGGAAGGATCGACGCAGAGTGCGTTGTTCTCTTCCTTTTCCTTTGCGATAAGCTCTTCCTGCTCCTCTTCGCTGAGGTCGGGTTCAGCGGGATCATCTCCGCCGATAACCGTTACGTTCTTAAGCAGGATCAAGGGACAGATCGTATCGGTATCGTTTACGGGCACTGCCGCAAAGACCACATCGACCGTCTTATCCTTGTACTCGGATAGATTTATGACTATTCCGCCTTCACCCGCACCGTACTGATAAACGGCATTCTTGCCCGAGCCTTCGGAGAATGTATGCGCACCGATCTTGTTCGTCAATACGTTATAGTGAGCCTGACCTGCACCGCCTGCGCCGTTAATAACGCAAAAATCGGTCTTGAACCAGGTCTTACCACCGTCGGCAGACCAGATATACTTGTAAATACCGCCGTCAACGACGCTCCAGCCCGAAATCACAACGTATCCGTTCTCAAGAGTAACGTTGTTGAACTCGATGACCGAAACACCGTACTTGGAGTTTCCTGCATCCCAGGAATACTTCTCTCCGTTGATATAGTCGACGTGGGTTCCGTAGACCTCATCCGAAAGAGTGTATCTCGAATCGGGATCAACGCAGAGCGCATTGTTCTCGTTCTTGACTTCCTCCTGGGTCTTGAATTCGTCGCCGAACTCGAATCTGCCCGCTTCCTCTTCGCTTGCAAAGAATCCGATATACGCAATATCAACGTAAGCGTTCGCGGGCAACATTGACGCGGAATTTAAGAAGTCGAATCTGAACACGTGGATCTTTTGACCCGAGTAATAATCGCCCAATGCAACTCTGAGGTCAAGGATCGCGTAATGCCACTCGTTATCGCTCTTCATTGAGATGTGAGCGCTCTTACCGTATCCTATATCCTCGGAGTTCACCAACAGCTCCATAGAAACGTTGGGCGTCTTGGTTCTGTACTTTATGGCAACGTAAGATCCCGAGGGAACAGATTCGTATGCGTTTTGGTACAGCACGATATAAGCTTCCTCATTCTCAACACCCGCGGTAAGATATCTTGCATACTTTATTCCGTTTTCGCGTCTGAGCGAAGGAACGTCGAGCATATGGGTGACAGCTCCGTCCGCAATAGCCGCGAGATAGAGATCCTGTGCGCTGTAATAGAGCTTGGGAGCACCCTCGCCCTCAGGTCTTGCCTCATCCGGATCTATAAGCTCGTCTGAGTTGGTGCTGTCGTCCTCCTCGGGCGCTTCTATGGTGGGGCTGGGATCCTCGGGATAACCCTCGAAATCCTCTGCAACTATCTTAAATCTTCTTTCTGCTCCCTGCTCCGTGGGGATCACGAAGGAGTAGGAGTAGAGACCGTTTCCGTCGTAATGTACGCAATATCCGTCGTAATAGTGCGCATTCTGATTCTTATCGGGATTGGAAATTGAATTTACCTCATATTCTACCCACTCGTTGTTTACGTACTCGTAGATCGTGGGCGAGGTCAGCTTATCAAAGCCGTAAATGCGTACGACACCGTTATTATGTCCACCGGAGAAAGTGAACTCTGCGGTGTTGTTTTCAGCCATTACCATAGGAATGAAGTCATCCTCGATAACACTGCCTACCTCTGCCTCTACCTTGAAGGGCGAGATGCAGGAATCCTGTCTTACCTGACGGACGTTGGTATCCTCGGTATCGTTTGCCTTACCCCAAGGAAGAAGGATCATATCGATATCGATATAGTCGCCCTCTTCAAGGGTTATTTCGTCAAGATCAAGGGTAAATCTCGTATAATTGTAATTATCAGCAAATCTCTCTTCTATAAGGAAATTGCCCTCATACTTCTCTCCGCCGATAACTATATCCCAATTCTTGATTATTACGGCGTAGTTGCACATAGTGCTGCTCGGCTGTAAATAATAGTAGAAATATCCGAAATAAGGATTCTCTTTGCCAAGAGTGATAAATCTTCTCTCACCCGAGCGGTCTGATTCTTCAACAACCTGCTCTCCTGCCTCGTTAAGATATCCTATATAACGGTAAGGACCGAAACGGGAGTTGGTCTCAAAGATATTGAAGTCGTTCTTGAAGCTTGCGATCTCAACGGTATCTTTTACGTCGAGTCTTATAGTGTAATATGTTCTTGTCTCATCGGTCTGAGGCATTTCGGCGTGACGGTAGCTTGCGTCTATCTTGCCGTCATCGGAAATATAATCAAGAGTTATATCCGCGTAAGTAGGACCGTAAGAGGAGATAACGTCGTCGACGAAATCGCTGGCAACGTAGCTTCCGTCCTTGGTGTAATACTCAAGCCAGGTTATATCCATACAGCTGTTGTGCTGAGGCTGATCCTTCCAAAGAATACCCGACATAGCTCTGAAGTCAGGGAGCGTGGACAGGGTCTTACCCGACACCACGAAGAACTCGTGAATGTCGCCCACCGAAGGATCGTGAACTATCTTCCAAGAGGGACCGCCGCCGTACATAGGCATAATACAGTTGGTCTCGGTTGCTCCCGTGGAGATATGGTAGTAAGGAGATGCGAACTGTATCCAAGAAAGCTGCTTTAAGGGATGCGCGCCCCAGTTCTGATAGAGATTAAGCACCGAGAAGGTCTGCTCGCTTCCCGCGTCTACCTTTACGGGAAGATACACTTCACTGTAAGAAATATCTTTTACGAAGATGGAGTCTTCGCCGTCACCCGCAAAATTCTTGATGACCTGAAGCGGTACGGGGAGCATCATCTGATTTTTATCAAGAAGCGCCGCGCACTCAAGGTTACCCGACTTCGTGGAAGTATACAAATAGATCTTTCTGTTAAGATCGTCGCCCTTGACCGTAACGGTCGCGGTAAAATGGCGGTTCCAGATCTGATAGTACGCGTTGTTGAAGCTCGTTCCCTTCATATTGATCTCGTAAGCTCCGCGAAGATAATTGTAGCCTACGTATTTCGCCTGATTACCCATATCGTATTCAACGACGAAATTCTCCGCTCCGAGAGGATTGCGCTCGATAACGGCTGCTCTTTGGAAGTCCGAGAAATTATGCTTATCGTCGGTATATATACGGTGACCCATATACATATTGTGATTCTCGTAAAGGAGAGTATCGGGCTCAATAGTGTATTCCTGAACGATATTATATATACCGTTTTCAAGAGTTACTGTAAGCTTTCCGCTGGAAGGATCATTGGCAAGGATATATCCGAATATACCTACGTTCTTTATGTCAAAGCCTACGTATTCCGCGGTGTTCCAATCGACTCCGTCAAGAGAGGTGTGGAAGCCCGACGCGTCGTATACAAGTATCTTAGCCACGGTGCCGGCATCGATCTGAGTGAGCATACCGTAAGAAGCCACGTCTCTGGTCTTGTCGGTGGTAACGAGATGGATCTCCTGATGAAGCTTATCTGAATATGCGTGGAGTCCTCTGTCAAGTCTTACGGGGATGACGTTGTCGGTATAATCTACCGCCTTTATAGACTGTATCTCGATCTTCTCGCCTGCGTTATGGGCAATATCAAGACGGATACCCGTCAAAAATCCGCTGTAATTTTCATTACCGAGATCGTCAAGTCTTACTATGTAGGTGTGGAAATCGTCACCCGCGATAAAGGGAACGAGTTTTTTTGCAGATTCGTTGTAACTGTCCTAAGTTTTATTTTTTTTGCATAAAGATTGACAAAACGCGCAAAAAATGCTATAATTTAGGTTGAAATAAAAATTTTACTCGGATTGGAGAGAAAAAATTATGGCAAAAACAGTTAAAGACATTATGAAGTTGATCAAAGAAAACGACATTAAAATGGTTGACTTCAAGATGGTCGACATCAACGGTCAATACCGTCACGTTACCATCCCCGCGGAGAATTTCTCCGAGGACACCATGAAGAGCGGCATCGGCTTCGACGCCTCCAACTACGGCTACGCGGTAGTCGAAAAGAGCGATATGGTCTTTATTCCCGACCCCGACACTGCCGTCATCGACCCCTTCTGCTCTATCCCTACCCTCTCCATGACGGGTAACGCGATGATCATCGACAATCCCGAAAACCGTCCTCTCGCTCAGTACCCCAGAAATATCATCAAAGCTGCCGTGCAGTACATGAAGGATCAGGGCGTTGCCGACGAGATGAAGATACTTCCCGAGTTTGAGTTCTATCTCTTCGACGAGGTCAACTGGAGCGTTGACGCAAATTGCATCTTCTCTCAGGTCGACGCGGTCCAGTCCTATTGGAACAGCGCAACCGAGGGTCGTGGCGTTATCGTTCCCAAGCAGAAGAACTACCACATTGCAAAGCCCTTTGACGTATCCTACGAGTGCAGAAGCGAAATGTGCATGCACATGAAGGACGCGGGCATCGAGATCAACTACCATCACCCCGAGGTTGCGGCTTCGGGTCAGTTTGAGATCGAGCCTCAGCTCGGCGAGGTCGTTCACATGGCTGACGCTACTATGATGATCAAGTACATCATCCACAACACCGCGCTGAAATACGGCAAGAGCGCTACCTTCATGCCCAAGCCCATTTACGGCGAGGCGGGCAGCGGAATGCACGTTCATATGCTTCTCTTTAAGGTCGGCACTCCCGTGTTCTCCGACGTCAACGGCTACGCGCACCTCTCCGAGACCGCGCACTACTTTATGGGCGGTCTTCTTAAGCATATCGCGTCGCTCTGCGCCCTTACCAACCCC
This sequence comes from Eubacteriales bacterium, assembly GCA_045585895.1. Lineage (GTDB taxonomy): Bacteria > Bacillota > Clostridia > Oscillospirales > CAG-272 > SVTX01. The sequence goes on along the minus strand of JAZMZI010000051.1, from coordinate 73,659 downwards.
TCCACCAACTCCTTCAAGCGTCTCGTTCCCGGCTTCGAGGCTCCCGTAACCGTCGGTTACGCTACCTCCAACCGTTCCGCGGTCATCAGAATCCCCGCATACGCAAAGAGCCCCGACAAGCGCCGCTTCGAGCTTCGTAACCCCGACGCGACCTGCAACCCCTACTTCTGCTACGCGGCTATCCTTATGGCGGGTCTCGACGGAATCAAGAACAAGATCGATCCTCACGCAGAGGGTTGGGGCCCCTACGATTTCAACCTCTTCCACCTTCCCGAGGAGGAAAAGGCAAAGCTTCAGGGTCTTCCCACCAGCCTCCCCGAGGCTCTGGACGCTTTGGAGAAGGACAACGACTACCTCACCGCAGGCGGTGTATTCCCCAAGGAATTGCTTGCTAACTTCATCAAGGCAAAGAGAGCCGAGTGCGCTGAAATGAGCAAGATTCCCCACCCCGCAGAGTTTGATAAGTATTATAATCTTTAATGAGCTAAAAGCGAGGCAACCGAAATGAAAAGAAAGATCGGCATAAACGCCGACTGCTTCCGCGACAGCGCCCGAGATTACGAGGATGTCATCTATTCCCACATAGAAAAGCTGAGCAAGGTCGGCTTTGAACACTTCTTTATTGGCAGTAACGACGGCGATTTCGCCAAATACCGCTCCGTGGGCGACAAGATGGGCATGAGCCTTGATTTCATTCACGCTCCCTTCAGAGGTATCAATGATTTTTGGATCGAGGGCGACGCTTACCTTGAGCTTTACAACGGAATGAAACTTTCCGTCGACTTAGCGGCAGAGTATTCCATCCCTATGGTAATCTTCCATCTGTCCAGCGGATGGGAGCCGCCTGCTATGAGTGAAGTCGGTTTTTCACGATTCGACGAGCTGGTTGACTATGCCGAAAACAAGAAAGTGACGGTCTGCTTTGAAAATCTCCGCGCCGTTGACAATCTACTGGCACTGATGGAAAGATATAAAGACCGCGAATACGTTAAGTATTGTTACGATTGCGGGCACGAGTTCAGCTATACCCCCCAACAGGATTGGATAAAAACCTTTGGCGACAAGCTTGCTTGCGTACACATTCACGACAATTTAGGATATGACAGAAGCATCGACCCCGACTTCCACTATCTTCCCTTCGATGGCAAGCTTGACTACGCAGATATGGTGCGCCGTCTCGATGCCGTAGGCTATCAAGGCCCCATCATGCTTGAGGTCTTTAATACCACCAAGCCCGAATACCGTAAAATGACCGAGGACCAATTCTTCGCGGAGTGCGCCGAAAGAGCGAGAAGAATTGCGCAAATGTAAATATTTTGTTTTTAAAACGCACACAAAAAACCGCCTTAAGGGGCGGTTTTTTGTGTTTATATCTTGATTTATCGGGGAGGCGCGCATCCCTCGCGTCCCCCTCCCCTCTAAACCCCATTTTAGCGATCGTTCCCCATTATTACGCTTGCAAAGATAAACGCGGAGAAAACGTATATCCCAAGTCCCGACGAGACGCGGAGCATAAGATAGAGAGCGAGCGTCCAGAGAACAAACGCGGAAAACGCGGTTGTAACGTCGATGATACGCTCCGCTACGTTCTCTCCCAAAAGCTCTGCCGCAAGACAGTATAAAACTCTTCCCCCGTCAAAGGTTTTCACAGGCAAGAGGTTCACCGCCGCCTGAACCAGCGAGGAAAGCGCAAAAAAAGACAGCGCGCCATATAAATTTCCTTCTCCCGAAAGGAGCATCTCGCTGCCGAGAGTCAACAGTGTCAAAAAACCTTCTCCGCGAATTCTGAATACGGTAAGCGAAAAAAGAAGCGCGAGAAGATTCGTCACGGGTCCCGCCAATGCAAGTATGATCTCTCGGCGGTACGAGGTCAGCCGCTCGTCCGTAACTATCCGTACCCCCGAAAAGCCGAATTTTATCTCGCTTACTCCGACTTTAAGTATTTTTGCCGCCAAAAGATGCCCCGCTTCGTGAAGCGCCGCCGCCAAAACGTATATAAGTATAAGCGCACCGCTGTCAGAGACCAGCATTGCCGCCATCATCACTATTCCACCAAGACCGAATCTTACCTTCTTCACGCTCTCGCCCCTATTCGAAAATATCAGTTAAGCTTATGTGCGCCGACGAAAAAATATTTGCGATTTTTGCGAAACCGCTTGACAATCAAGTGACCGTAAGATATAATAAAATTATAAATTGATGTAATTATGCCTAACCGTGACACAATTCGGCAAAATATGACTTTGAAAGGAAAAAAGTATGAATCTTCAAATCAAAGACGAGCTTATCCCCGGTACGATCCTTCACCGCTCCCAGATGGGCGACGTTACAGGACTTGAGTTTCTCTCCAAAATCTTTTTTATCTCCGACGGCGTTATGCTGACCCAGATACGCGAGATATCGGGAATTGACGGCTCTACCCTTCAAAACTGGACAAAGAGAGGCTGGGTTGCTAACTCAAAGTTGAAAAAATACGACATTAATCAGATAGCTCACATTCTTATAATCAATATGCTCCGCTCCTGTATGCAGCTGGATAAAATAGCTTCTCTTATCCAATACATAAACGGTAGCGTTGACGACAGAAGCGACGATATTATCGAGGACAGCGTGCTTTACGATTACATCTGTAAAATTCTGGACAAGCTTATGACGTACGATCTCTGCTCTCTCGGCTCGATCCGTCAGGCTATCGAGGAGGAGACCGCAGGATATAAGGAGGTCATGCCCGGCGCGCGCGAAAGACTTTCAAGGGCGCTTGAAGTCATAGTGGTGGCATACTATGCTTCCCTTATTAAAAAGCACGCGGACTCTCTCACCGAGGAACTTCTCGGTTGATTAAATACAATCAAAGGATAAAAAATGATACTCAATAACAACGAAAGAATAATTATTAAAACCGCATCCCGCCCCGCTAACGACGCAAGAAGCGCAGAGCGAGATCCAAAAGAGCTCTTTTACGAGATCTGCCGCGCTATCAAAGAGGGCGGGTACAATCCCACGACCCAGATAGTAGGTTATCTGATTTCCGAAGACCCCACTCACATAACCAACTACAAGGGCGCGAGAACTCTTGTCACAAAGCTTGATCGTGACGAATTGCTCAGCAATATGGTATCTCTCTATATTGCATCTGTTGAAAAAGAATTTAAGGATAATAACGGATAATGAATAACAAGTCATTTTACACCGTACTTCGAGCCCCAAACGGCACTTCTCTTCCCGAGAAAGGCTCGGTTATCGCTCTCGGAACCTTCGACGGTGTTCACTCCGCTCATAAGTCTATCATCAGCGAGGCTATTGCTCTTAAGGAGCGGATCGGGGCTTGCAGCGTTGGCGCGTGGTGCTTTTCGGAGCTTCCCTCAAGCGTTCTCGGCAAGGCTGACGCGTCTATGCTCTGCACTCTTGACGAAAAGGTCGAAATCCTTCTATCTTTGGGGCTTGATTTCGTGGCGGTCGGAGATTTCAAAGAGATCCTTTCTCTGACTGCAAACGAATTCGTTGAGGCCCTACTCAAGGGTGAGCTTGGTGCGGTAGGGGCGGTCTGCGGTTTCAATCACCGATTTGGAAAAGGCGGTCTCGGCTCTCCAAAAATGCTTGAAGATATTTTCGGGGAAAATAACGTCAAGATAGTACCCGAGATCAAGCTTTTCGGCGAAACGGTCAGCTCCTCGGCTATACGTGAGCATATCGCCAAGGGTGAAGTTGAATTGGCGGCAAAAATGCTGGAGCGTCCCGTGTCCCTGACCGCAACGGTCAAGCAGGGCAAGCATCTGGGACACGTTCTCGGTTTTCCCACCGCAAATATGTGTTTTAAAGAAGGCGTCGTAACTCCCAAACGCGGTATATACGCTTCTCTCTGCTACACGGAGGACGGCAAGCGGTATATCGGCGTTTCAAACGTGGGCATTCGCCCTTCAATAACCGACGGAAGCGACTCCCACGCGGTAAACTGCGAGACCTATATCTGCGATTTCGATAAAAACATATACGGTCAGATTCTAAGGGTGGAGTTTTATCACTATCTCCGAGAGGAAAAGAAATTCGATTCACTCCGCGACCTGAGACGGCAGATAGCCGCCGATGCCTTACGAACGAATGATTATTTCGCCTCCGAGGGTGCTGAATTTCTCACGCAGGTCACACTTTAAGATCGAGAAAGGAGACCGACGATGAACAACAGCAAAACAGGGCGCCGCACCGCCGTCATCACGGCGCTCCTGCTCTTATTTATAACGATAATTACCGCGCTCCCCATAGAGGCGGAGGCGGCTGACAAGCCTCAGATATCGGGGTGTGAGGCTCTGGTGCTTTACGATAAGACCCATGAAAAGTATATCATTGAGGAAAACGGCTACGCTATGCTGAACACCTCCACCAGCGCAAAGGTGACGATGGGGCTCGTAGCTTGCGAAAATCTTGAGAACCGACTCAAGGAAACGGTCACGATCACCGCTGAAATGCTTGATGGCGTTTCGGGAAGCCGAATCGATCTTCGCGTGGGCGAGACTATCAGCATACGCGATCTCTTATATCACGCGATCTGCGGCTCCTATAACGACGCGGCTTACGTTATAGCTCACGTCGTCGCGGGCAGTCCCCAAGCCTTCGTAGATATGATGAACGTACGGGCAAGCGAGCTTGGCGCAAAAAATACCGTCTATCACAATCCTTTAGGCTACCCCGACAGCGACGGTATGATCACCACGGCTTACGACGTGCTCAAGATCGCCTTGGCGGCTTCCGAAAACAAGCTTTATATGGAGATATGCTCCGCCGTCAGCTACGACACGGCATCGGGACTTCATAAATACAATCGAAATCACCTTATATCATCCTCACAATACACCCAATATCACAATTCGTCCTGTTTCGGCATGAACGCGGGATATTCGGGCGAAAAGGGAGGATGGAGCATAGTAACTCTTATCCGTGACAAGGAAAAGGTTGGCGAAAACGTCGATTATATCTGCGTTCTGCTTGGCGGCAAGGAAAACGAAAACGGCAGCAAGATCTACGCCTTCGAGGACGTTAACCGCGTGGCAAAATGGGCTTGCAGCACCTACGAAAACAAAACGGTATATATCAAGGGAAAAAATCTCGGCAGTGCCAGGATCGGTCTGACCATGGGCGGAGAGATACCCTACGAAACTGCGGAAGATCTCGTGGCTTATCTTCCTTCGGGAAGCGCTAAGGTCTCCTGCTCCACGGTGCTGAACGACGACCTGCGCGCTCCTATAAAGGCGGGCGACGTGGTGGGTAAGGTAGTTGCCACCGTCAACGGCGAAAAAGTCGGCGAGTGCGATCTTATTCTCAGCGAGGACTGTGAGGTCAACGGAGTTATGAGGATAGTTGATGTTATAGGTTCTTATACCAAGAGCCGCGCGTTTGCGGCTACCGTTATATTCTTTATCCTTGCAATGGCTGCGGTGTTGGTCTACAAATATCTGAACCGATTTAATTCCAAAGGCAGATACACGAGAAAAAGATAATATTTCAAATTGACCGAAAGGAGCTAAAAAAATGAAGATCGCAGTTTATATTCTTTCATTGGCGGCGGTGATCCTTTCCCAGATCGGATGCGCAACGGTTGCGTTCCAATACCGCGGAATGCTTTGCGCTATCGAGCATTGCGGAGCCAGCGCGCCCGCTTCGATCGCGTTTATCTACGCCATTCCTTTTGCAATTGCTATTGCGGTTTGTATCGTATTGGCAATCGTGTTTTTCAAAAAATCCATGAAAACTCAATAAAAACAAGAACATGGCAGATGCATTTCTGCCTTGTTTTTAACTCTGCCGACGAAAAATATTTAATGAATTTGAACTTTGTAAAAAATAGGTAAAATGAGTCGGATTGCGCGGTCCTTTCCCTTGACAACGCTCAAAAATTTGGCTATACTGTTTATTGATAATACAAATCATAGGGGGAGAAAAATGAAAAAACAAAACAAAGACGTTTTGCGTCAGATATTCACTCTGCCAAACGTTATGTCGTTTTTCCGTCTCTGTCTGATCCCTTTGATGGTATGGCTATATTGCATCGAGGAGAATTACGTTTTTACAGGCTATATCATCATAATTTCGGGAATCACCGACGTATTGGACGGATTCATAGCAAGAAAATTTAACCTTATAAGCGATCTTGGAAAGATACTTGACCCCATTGCAGACAAATTCACTCAATTAGCGGTACTTATCTGTCTTGTATCAAGGTTTCCGTGGATGCTCTTGCCTATCGTTTCGATGGTGGTTAAGGAGACCCTCGTGGGTATCACGGGATTTCTCGCAATACAGAAAAGCGGAAAGGTCACGGGAGCGCATTGGCACGGCAAGGTGGCTACCGTTCTGCTCTACGGTATGATGATGCTTCATACGTTCTGGATAGACGTTACCCCTGAGGTGTCAAGCATATCTATAATCCTTTGCACCGTTATGATCTGCGTCTCTTTCTTTTTCTATCTCACCGAAAACGTCAGAGCAATAAAACGGGCAGACACCGAAAAAAACAAGGACGGTAATGAAAAGTCCGAATAATATAAAATTCGCAAGGAACAGAAAGCTCCTTGCGAATTTTTAAATATTCAGTTCGCGCTTAAGCTCCGCCACGGTCTTGGGGTCGGGGCTTTTTCTTTCGTCGTATCGGCAGGAGGAATAGACCTCGATAAGCTTTTTTTCCGCGCTTCCCGACTTTTGTCTTTCGCCAAGCTCGTTGGGAGTTTCAAAACGGTATATCCGCTCTCCGCGTCTTATCTTATCGTTAGCCATACCTCGGTAAAGATATCTCACCCTTTCGCGGTTATCGTTGAGCCTGCCCCATTTTGGCGGCTTCGGCTCGGTCTTTACCCTTTTTGTTTCCCTCTCGACGCTTTTTTCAAATATTATCTTCGTCTTGCCCTCAAGCACGCTCTTTTTGGAGCGTTTATTAAGTCCAAGCTTTGTGGAAACTCTCTCAACGATACGCTGAAGTCTTGCAAACACCTTTTGCAGTCCTTCGGTTACCTTCTCTTTCCATTTCTTCTTCCAGACAAGTCTGAAGAAAAATACGCTTAAAGCTCCGAACACCATCATTCCGAGAATCATAAGTGATTGCTCAAATCTATCCTCGGGGCGTTCGTAAGTGAAATAGTAGGCAATCGTTATAAATCCCAATACCGAGGCGGCAAAACCTGCCTCGCGCCAGTATTTTGCAAAAAATCTCTTTATCGCAGAAAGTATTTTAAAGATCAACCTTTTCATTCCGTCCCCCCCAATCTGACCGTCCTGACACTTTTGCCCATTCTTTGAAGGCTTCGGATAAGCTCTGCGTTTTTATCGTTTATATAGGACGTGACGTAATATATATCGGTAGTGGGCGGCAATTCGGCAGCCTCGCTCATAAGCGCGTGGATCGAATAATTTCTTCTCGCGTATGGCGTTATGGAAGCCAAGCACTCAAGCACAGCCTTTGAGTGACCTATACCCGAATCGCAATTTATCTTTATGTATCTTGAATTTTCCGAGGCGCAATTAGCTGCAAAGCCTACTCTTCCGCCGTTCTCCTCTGCTTGGGAGAAAAGATAGCATACGCTTCTGAGACCGTCCTCAAGCGACGCGCTGTAATGCTCGAAATCATCGGAATTCGAATAGTCGGTAAGGTCAAGATATATCATAGTATCAAAGCTTCTTGAACTGTCGTAATAGTTACACATAAGTTGTCTTGAGCCTCCCGAAAAGGATCTCACCGACGCTTTGAAATTGACCTGACGCATACTGTCTCCGCGGTTGTACTGTCTTATCCCCGCGAAGAAAAAAGGATCTTCTATATATTTTTTCTTTGAGATCGCCTCACCCGCAACCCGAACGTCGTCCGACAACTCCGCGCCGTTATGATATCTCTGCGGATAAACGTAAACGTCGATGGGAACGTCAAAAACGAATTCGTTTTTAAGGTAAGTAACGGCGGCATTATGTAAAATATAGTGATCGCGTCTGTCAGACGTTACGGTGTGTATCTTTTTCACCGTGGAAAATGGCGGAATATGAAAAATACTGGTGGATTTGGTATATTCCGAGCACTTTACTCCATCTACCGTCAATCCCGAGGGCACGAAAAAGTCAACCTCCACAAAAAACAGAGGGAACAAGGTTCTGTTCCGCACGGTCTCGGTCAGAGTAAAGCTCTCGCCAGAAAAGATACCGTCGGTTGAAAAGCTCCTTGAATATTCGATCAAACCGAGCGCGTAAAGTTTCATTCTTTGGTACACTATCACGGCTATAACGCCAACGACGGACGCTATCACCGCCATAGTGACAACGACAAGAAACGTCTGATGAGAAACGAGCGCGCCAATAAGATCTCCTACTGTGTTAATTATAGTTCTCATCTGTCACATCTTTCGTGAGAAAGCGATCTGCTCACTGGGAACCGTCACTCTCTCAAGCACTTCTGTGATATACTCCTCACCCATATTCTGTCTGTGGAAGAAGCTGTTATTGAATACTATTCTATGCGCCAAAACGGGAACTGCCGCCTTCTTTACGTCGTCGGGCAAAAGATGATCCCTCTCGGCAAGCGCCGCAAAGCCCTGCGCCACCTTGATAAGCGCGATCATTGCTCTGGGGCTTGCGCCAAGCATTACCTCACTTCCCTTTCTCGTCTCCTCGCAGATCTCGGCGGCATAGGTGAGAAGGTCTTTATGTACGTAGACCGATTCAAGTTCACGGCGAGCGGCAAGGACGGTCTCCTTATCCACAGAACCAACCGTTTCAGCAAAAGTTGCTGCAGAAAGCTTGCGCGAAAGGATCTCAACGCTCTCGTCGACGGTGGGATATCCCATGCTGGTCTTTATAAGGAAACGGTCGAGCTGAGCCTCGGGGAGGTCAAAGGTTCCCTTGGTCTCAACGGGGTTTTGGGTGGCTATTACCATAAAAGGCTCGTCGAGGGTATACGTAACGCCGTCAACGGTGACCTGATGCTCCTCCATCGCCTCAAGGAGACCCGACTGTGTCTTTGGCATAGCGCGGTTTATCTCGTCGGCAAGCAAAATATTAGTAAAAACGGGGCCTCTCACGAAGCGGAATTCATTCTCCTTCATATCGAAGAAGTTAACGCCGACCACGTCGGACGGCAACATATCGGGAACGCACTGAACGCGTTTAAAATCAAGGGAAAGTGAGCTTGCAAAGGTTTTGGAAAGAACCGTCTTACCCGTACCCGGAACGTCGTCGAGCAGCATATGACCACCGCAAAGGAGGGCGATTATAGCAAGCTCCGTAACTCTTTCCTTGCCGACGATAACACGGCCGACGTTTTCCTTAACGCCGTCGCGCACCTTTTTGATGTTTTCGAGACTCATATTTTTTCCTACCTTTTGTTTGGTTTTTAATAATTTTGCCAAAAAAGCGGAGAAAGCTTTTTAAAAGTTTTCTCCGCCTCCTTGTATTGAGTCTTTTACTTCTCTTCCGCTACGCCCTTGATAGACGCAACGAGTCCTGCTACGTTCTGTATCTCGGAGGGGATAATGATCTTGGTCGCTTGACCGTTAGCCACCTTTTCAAGAGACTCAAGGCTCTTAAGCGCTACTACGCCCTCGCCGGGATTTGCTTCGTTGATCATCTTGATACCGTCCGCAGTAGCCTGCTGGATCTTGAGGATCGCCTCTGCTTCACCTTCTGCCTTAAGGACTTGAGACTGCTTCTCTGCCTCTGCGCGGAGAATTCTCGATGCCTTTTCCGCTTCCGCGTCAAGGATCTGAGACTGCTTACGTCCTTCTGCCAAAAGGATAGCGGAGTTCTTTTCACCCTCTGCGCGGAGGATGGATTCGCGGCGCTCACGCTCTGCCTTCATCTGCTTCTCCATGGCGTCCTGAATCTCCTTGGGAGGAATGATGTTCTTAAGCTCAACACGGCTTACCTTGATTCCCCAAGGGTCGGTCGCTTCGTCAAGAATTGCGCGCATCTTGGAGTTGATAACATCGCGGGATGTGAGAGTCTCGTCAAGCTCCATATCACCGATAATGTTACGGAGTGTGGTGGAGGTAAGGTTTTCAATAGCCGCCATAGGCGTTGCGTGACCGTAAGCGTAGAGCTTGGGGTCGGTGATCTGATAGAACACTACGGTATCTATCTGCATTCTTACGTTATCCTTGGTGATAACGGGCTGAGGCGGGAAATCCGCAACCTGCTCCATCTTGTTGATCTTTTGCGCTACTCTGTCTATAAACGGGATCTTGAAATGAAGTCCCGTTCCCCACGTTGCGTGGTATGCGCCGAGACGTTCGATTACGTATGCTCTCGCCTGAGGTACTACGTGAATGTTGGAAATGAGAATGAGTACGAAAACTACTCCTACTCCGATCAATATTGCTTGCCAAGGTTCCATGATTTAATTCCTTTCTGTCTATAAATTTTTTCGCTTGCCTTACGGACAAAGCGTTATTTACGCTTACAAATGAGCTTTACGCCCGAAATGCTCTCTACGGTAACGAACTCGCCGACCTCCGCGGTTTCGGAATCGTCGGTCATTCTCGCGCTCCACTCTTTTCCGTCGATCTTGACCGCGCCCTGCATAAGCGGATTATTAATGTTTTCCGTTACCAAAGCATCCTTGCCCAAAAGCAGATCGATATCGGTTGGCTCACTGCCGTGATTTTTCAACAGCCTCTTGCGGAATACAGTGAATGCCAAGGTTAGCAACACTGCGGAAATTGCGGCAAAAACTGCCCACTGTATCAACTGATCGACCTCAAAAAATGAAAGTATCAGTGACACCAATATTCCCGGCAAAAACCAGATCGCCACAAGCTCTGCTGTTTGCGCTTCGATAACAAGTGCCGCGATAAACATCGACACCCAAACCAAAGTCATAACGTACGGTTCCATATATTATTCTCCTCTCTTATTCGTTGGCGGTGCAGACGGATTTCCGTCCTCGTCTCACCTTGATACAATTATAACACGCGGTCACTTGATTGTCAATAGCGTTCCACGAAAAATTATTTACAAATCTCAAGCTCCCGATTAGTATATTTTGCACAAAAAACCTTTATCCGATTACTTTTTGATATAAACGGGCTCTGAAATACTCACAACAAGAAGCTCTCCCGAGCTATCGTTCAAAACCATCGTAAAAGGTCTCGACGTATCGCTGGGAAGATTATTCTTAAAGCTTCCGTTGTTCTCTCTTATCTTAAATTCGACTTCAAGCACGTATTCGTCGTAGTTTCCGTTCTTGCCCTGCACCGTTTCCTGACTTACGCGGGTTATTTTCATGTCGTACAATTGCTGCTGTGTAAAGCTTTCGTAATGCCCGACTTCCTCGGTCACCATTGAATTATACGCATCCGCGTCGCCTGCTATTACCGCTTTCAGAAGCTCGTAAGTCAGCGCAACTCCCTTTCCGTAATTCTTATAGGTAGCATCGTTTATACTTTGAGAAACACCGTTACTGTCTTCAAGCATTACAACCCTGTTACAGTTAAGATACCTGTCGTATTCCATTATGTCAAATCCCTCTTCTTTCGTCTCGGCAAGCTCGTCCTCTCCGAGAGCGGGATAGGGTTCTGCCACGGTACGGTCAAAATAATCGGAATTTAAAAGCACTATCACCGCAGATACTATAATAATTACCGCCAAAGCAGCGACAATGATTACTATCAAAAGCTTATTATCCTTAAATAATCCCTTGCTTATTCTGCCATCAACGGGCTTCATTTCTTGGTCATTCATTAATATAAACCTCTCAATATTATTCTATTGAGTCAATTATACCACATTTCTCTCTTAATTACAAGTTTTTTTATAGTCATTATGTAAAATTTAGTCCTTGATACTCACATAAAATTCGGCAAGATACCGAACTTCAAAAAATCGGAAAAATAATGTTGTTTTATCGCAGAAGATGTGTTATAATGTAAAATGTATTATTATATAATTATATTCCGAAAGGACGAATAAATGAAATACCTTGTACTTATCCCCGACGGTATGGCGGATGAAAAAATAGAAAGCCTTGGCTTTAAAACTCCCATGGAGGCGGCAAAAAAGCCCGTGACCGACGCATTGGCGGCAAAAAGCGAAGTCGGACTCGTTTCCAACGTCCCCGAGGGTATAGCTCCCGGAAGCGACGCGGCAAATATGGCGATCCTCTCCTTCGATCCCAAGGTCTATTCCAAGGGCCGCTCTCCTCTTGAGGCGGTGAGCATGGGACTTACGATGAACGACACTCAAGTGGCTTTCCGTTGCAACATAGTCACCCTTTCTGAGGATGAAGAATATGATGAAAAAACCATCATCGACCATAGCGCAGACGAAATAAGCACCGCTGAAGCCGACGAGCTTATAAAAGCAGTCGAGGCAGTTCTCGGTAACGATGAACGTCATTTTTACACGGGTGTCAGCTACCGCCACTGTCTCCTTTGGGACGGAGTTGAGGATAACTACGGCTTTACTCCCCCTCACGATATTCTCGGTAAGCGCATAAAGGACTTTCTCCCTTCGGGCGAGGTCGGCAATAAGTATTACGAGCTTATGAAGGCAAGCTGGGATATACTCGACAGGCATCCCGTAAACGAGGCGAGACGCGCTCGCGGTCTCAAACCCGCCAACTCTATCTGGTTCTGGAGCCCCGGCAAAAAGCCCGCTCTTCCCTCGTTCAAGGAGAAATGGGGACTCGACAGCGCCGTTATCTCTGCCGTTGACCTTATCAAGGGTATCGGACTTTGCGCCGAAATGGAGTCTATCGACGTTGAGGGTGTTACAGGCAACGTTCACACCAACTACAGCGGCAAGGCTCAGGCGGCTATCGAAGCCTTCAAGAGAGGCATAGATTACGTTTACGTTCACCTTGAAGGTCCCGACGAGTGCGGTCACAGAGCCGAGACCGAAAACAAGGTGCTCTCCATCGAGCTTATTGACGAAAAGGTGCTTTCTCCGATCTACGAGTATCTTAAAAACTCGGGAGAGGACTTCAAAATAGTTATTCTCCCCGATCATCCCACGCCTATCCGTCTCCGCACCCACACGATGGATGCAGTTCCTTATATGATCTACTCCTCCAAGGAAGAAAAAACGGGCGTTGCCTCCTTCTCGGAGGAAAGCGCCGCTGCTACGGGACTTTACGTTTCTGCCGGACACACTCTTATGGAGAGAGTTATTGAAAAATAAGATTTACGAGGTAGCTTTATGAATAAAGAGCCTGAATTTGATTCCACGGATACCGAATCCGAGGAAAATTCCGACTTTGCCCCCAACGAGGACGAGGCCGCAAATGAGATCGTAGATGAAACCGAGATCGATAACGCAGATAACGGTGAAAATGAGTCTATGACCGAGAAAAATAAAAGCGGCGTATTTCAGTTCTTGACAACTCTTTACGATTACGTAGAAATATTCGCAATTTCGGTTCTTGCCGTGCTTATGGTGTTCACCTTCTGCTTCAGAGTTTGCAGAGTCGACGGCAATTCTATGAATCAAACTCTTAACGACGGTGAAATGCTTATAACCACGTCGCTCTTTTACGAGCCTCAGCAAGGCGATATAATAGTATTTCACGCTCACGGTCTTGACAATAAAGCGGTTGTCAAGAGAATCATCGCAACGGGCGGTCAGACCGTTAAGATAGATCTTACTGAACAAAAGGTCTACGTTGACGGTGAGCTTTTTGACGACAGCAACACCTATCTCAGCAACGGCAAATATAATATCGAAAGTTATTTCGAATACGGTAGCGTGCGTTATGAAAACGGTCACGCGGTCTATAAGACCCAAGTTCCCGAGGGTCACCTGTTCGTAATGGGAGACAACAGAAACGGCTCCACCGATTCCCGAACCGCAGTCGGTTTCGTCGAGGAAGAATGCGTTCTCGGCAAGGCAATCTTGCGCGTATCTCCTTTTACCGTTTTCAATTAAATAAAACGGTATTGAATTAGCTATACCCATAATTTTTAAGGAGGTAAACTATGCCATCCGATCAGATACAGTGGTTTCCCGGGCATATGGCGAAAACTCGGAGAATGATCTCCGAAAATCTCAAAAACGTTGACGTCGTTATCGAGATACTTGATGCCAGAATTCCCTATTCGTCGAGAAACCCCGAAATTACAAAATTAACCGAAAATAAGCCTTCTCTTATAATTTTAAACAAGGCAAATCTTGCCGATCCAGCACAAAACAAGGCTTGGCAGGAGCATTACAGCACCGAAAAGACCGCCTGCATACTCGTTGACTGTCTTACGGGTGAGGGTCTCAACAAGATTCTTCCCGCGATACGCGAATTGCTTAAAGAAAAGCTTGAAAGATATGAAAACAAGGGCATGAACCGCCGCATTTTCGCAATGGTGCTGGGTATCCCCAACGTGGGCAAGTCTACCCTTATAAATAAGCTTTCGGGCAACAAAAAAGCAAAGGTAGAAAACCGCCCCGGTGTTACCAGAGATAAACAGTGGTTCTCCACGGGCATCGGACTTGACATTATGGATATGCCGGGTATTCTTTGGCCTAAATTTGAGGATAGAACCGTTGGCGAAAATCTTGCGCTTACGGGTGCTATCAAGGACGACGTGGTTCAGATAGAAGAGCTTGCTATGGCATACTGTAACCGAATGAAGCAGCTCTATCCCGACCTTCTCGCCGCGAGATATAAGCTGGGCGAAAAGGAGACTTTCACCGATATGAGCGACTACGATCTGCTTTGTTACATCGGCAAAAAGCGAGGATTTCTCATTTCGGGCGGCGAGATAAACACCGAAAGAACCGCCGATATGCTGCTCGACGAGTTCCGCGCCGCAAAATTAGGACGAATTACGCTTGACCGCATTTAATTTGCCGCTTGCGGCAACATCATTTGCGCCATCGGCGCAAACATCATTGGGCTTCGCCCACATCATTTGCCGCCTTGCGGCAACATCATTTGCGGCTTCGCCGCAACTTTCCGGAGGAAAGCTATGCCTGATTATTCAATAGAATCCGCCCTTCACGAAAAGGGATTCAAATACGTCTGCGGCATCGACGAGGCAGGCAGGGGGCCTCTCTGCGGTCCCGTTTTCGCCGCCGCCTGCATTCTTCCCGACGGTCTTTTTATTGAGGGCCTTAACGACTCCAAAAAACTGACCGAAAAGAAGAGAGAAAAGCTTTTCGACGTTATCTGCGAGAACGCGATCGCCTACTGCATAGCCTCGGCAAGCGTTGAGGAGATCAACGAGCTTAACATTCTCGAAGCCGACCTCTTGGCTATGCGCCGCGCTATCGACGGTCTTTCGGTCAAAGCCGATTTCGCCATTATCGACGGCAATATCGCAAGAGATTTTCAGATCCCCGCCGAAGCGGTGGTCAAGGGCGACGCAAAGAGCATGAGCATTGCGGCGGCATCTATTCTTGCCAAGGTGGCGCGTGACAGGATCTGCGCCGATCTTGACCGCGAATATCCCCAGTACGGAATTGCAAAGCACAAGGGCTACGGCACCAAGGCTCACATGGACGCTCTCCGAGAGTTCGGCCCTTCCCCTATACATAGAAAGAAGTTCATTCGCTTCTTGAACGAGGACAAATAAATGGCAGACACCGAAAGACAGATTCTCGGAAAACTTGGCGAGGATATCGCCACCGATTATCTTGAAAAAAACGGCTACCGTATAGTCCGCCGAAACGTGCGTTTCGGTAAAAACGAGCTTGACGTTATCGCCGAAGACGATGCCTACCTTGTTTTCGTTGAAGTTAAAACGAGAAGCTGTCTCTACCCCGAATCGGGTGATTACGGGATCCCCTCCCGCGCGGTCGACGAGGGTAAGCGAAAAAATACCGTCAAGGCGGCGCGCGATTATATGGCGCAGAATTATATCAATAAACAGCCGCGGATCGACGTCGTCGAGGTCTATATGCTTGAACAAAAAGGCGAGTTCAAGACCCCCACCGTCTTGAAGGTCAACCATATCCGAAACGCATTTGATGCAAGAGGAAGAAAATTGCATTGATAAATTGGGGTTTAGCGGCGAGGGGGGACGCGGGGGACGCGTGCCTCCGGCGGCCTACTTTCTTTGAGAAGAAAGTAGGCAAAGAAACTTTCCAAAAGAAGGGGTTCTCTTAGGGTGGCGCAGGATTTTTTGCTCCTTCGGAGCTAAAAAAATCCCCCACTGTCACATCCCCTTTAAAGGGTGTTAAACCCGGCCTTCACAGTTTTATTTAAACCTAAATATCTTTAAGTTTAAATAAGATTTCATTTCGTGTCGTCGGCGAAGCCGACAGGGGTTGGGATCCTTAAGGGAGGGGATGTCGTGACGAACAAAAATGCGGCTTGCTGCTTTTTTATTCGTGAGACCCCCTACCCTTAAGCGGCGTTTCTTTTGTAACTTTTTTTGCCGCTGATGGCAAGAAAAGTTAGTAATAAACCACCGATAAATCAAAATTTGAAACAAAAAAGAAGTAGCGTTTTTGCTACTTCTTTTTATCTTGTCGTTATTCTTCTTTACCCGTAAGATACTTCTTGTAAAGACCGCAGGGGGTAAACTCGGTGCATCTGCCTCCACGATAGGAGCACATAGGCTCGAGAGTGCCGACGAATTCGGGGCACTGTTCCTCGACGAGTCTGACTATCTCCGCCATTACCTTGCGGGTATAGGGGTCAGCCTGCATACAGAGGCGGCGGCGAGACATAAACATAAGCTCCTGCGCGTTGATATACATCATGTGGGAAACGGGAGAATCCTGGGGAGCCTTGGTTCTGTCGTAGTTTTCCTGACGGTCGTTTCTCTGGCTCTGCACGAAGTGAGTAACTCCGATAAAGTGACGGCAGAAATGAACCGAAACGTAATAGGGAATTACCATTTTAATACAGAAATTGAGGGTTCTGATGGGGCTGTGCTCGCTCATGAGCAGCTTGTGTCTCCACTCGGCGGTGGGGAGCTTTGTGCTGGTCTTGCCGACGGTGTTGAGGGTGCAGAGCTTACAAAGCATCCAATCCTCTTCTGTGGGGTATTTTAAAAGTTCAACGGTAAAATCCATAATATATCTCCTTATATGTTAAATAAATTCATTTTCGACGCAAAATATCAATCAATAGGGTTCTTTTCAAAATATTCTTCGACCTGTTTGAGCAGCTCTCTTATAGGAAGCTTCTGAGGGCAGATATCCTCACACTGTCCGCAGCCGATGCAATCACTTGCCTTGCCGCGATCTTTTGTGAAAATGCCGTAATAATATCCCGAATTCCAATTCTTCCACTTGTTGCTCTCGTTCATGCAGGCGAAAAGCTTTGGGATGGCGATGTTTGCGGGGCAACCGTCAACGCAATAGCGGCAAGATGTGCAGGGAATAAGATTTTTACTCTTTATGACCTCCGCAACCTTGAAAACTGCAGCCATCTCGGTTTCGTCGAGAGGCTTGAAATCGGTCATATAGGAAAGATTGTCGCGCATCATATCCATATTTCCCATGCCCGAGAGCACCATAAAGATGTCCTCAAAGCTTGCGGCAAAGCGGATCGCGTAGCTTGCGTGACTGCCGCCGTTAAGTTCGTCGAGAACAGCCGCCGCGTCGTTGGGAAGATTGACGAGACTTCCGCCCTTGACAGGCTCCATAACGATAACCTTTTTACCGTGCTTGCGGCAGGTCTCAAGGCAAAGCCTCGACTGAACCGACGCATCGTCGTAGTCAAGATAGTTGAACTGTATCTGAACCACCTCGATCATAGGCTTTTCGGTAAGTATCATGTCAAGAATATCGGCGGTGTCGTGGAAGGAAATGCCCACGTGTCTGACCTTGCCCTCGTTTTTAAGCTCCAGCGCGGTCTCGTAAGCGCGGCAAGCCTTGTATTTTTCAAAATTCGTTCTGTTCTGCGCGTGCATAAGGTAGAAATCAAAATAATCGACTCCGCAAGCCTTAAGCTCTTCCTCGAAAAGAGGACGGATTTCGCTTTCCTTTTCAAAGTGAGGATTTGAAAGCTTGTTTGTCAAAATATAGCTTTCACGGGGGTGGCGAGAGGTAAGGCACTCGCGGAGCGCGGTCTCACTTTTACCGCTGAGATATCCGTGAGCCGTATCGAAATAGTTAAATCCCGCATCAAGAAAAGCGTCGACCATCTCGCAGACGGTGGCGGTATCTACCTCCCCGTCTTTCATCGGAAAACGCATACAACCAAAGCCGAAATTGCCTTTAACTTTATCAAAATTCGCCATTAAGACCTCCGAATGTTATAATAAACTATCATAATTATAAACTATTTTTATTCAAAAGTCAACAGTTTTCACGCAAGGGTTGACATTTTTTGACGGGAGTGATAAAATTAATAGGGATGATATTTTTAAATAAAACGTAAGGTGAATTATGAAAACGAATTATAACGAGCTTTGTTCCGAGTTAAAAGCGCTTATATGCGGCGTGCCGCACAAAACGGCAAACCTTGCCAACGCGTCGGCTTTGATTTTCAATACTCTTGAAGACCTTAATTGGGCGGGATTTTACCTTATGGAGGATGGCAAGCTTGTGCTTAACGCATTTCAGGGCAAGCCTGCCTGCATCGAAATACCCGTAGGACGCGGAGTATGCGGAACGGCGGTGGCAGAGAAGAAAACGCAGCTTGTAAAGGATGTTCACACGTTCCCGGGGCACATTGCCTGCGACGTGGCTTCAAACAGTGAGATAGTAGTGCCGATTTTCAATAAGAACGGAGAAGTTGTGGGAGTTTTGGATATCGATAGCCCAAAGCATGCGCGCTTTGACGAAAACGATCGCGAGGGTATCGAAAAATTCGCCAAGATCGTGGAAAAAACGGTTTTTGGATCGTGAAAACGGTTGCTTTAATATAAAACCGTTGACATATGCGGCTTAATGTATTATAATATGATCAAGTTAAAACGGTTAAGGAGGCGAGGACGTGCCGCAGGTAAATATTGCGCTTGATGCAGTGGGTATAATTATAACGCTGATAATATTTTTCAGTTGCTTCAGCGAAAGAATAAAAAAAGAGAGCCGATCAAACAGCTTTTTGCTTTTGATGATAGCTATCGTTTTCGCGCTCGTATTTGATATGATCTCGTGGATGGGCGAGGGACATACGAAGCTTGCTATCCTGACGGTTATCGCCAATATGCTTGCGTCCTGCTCGGGATATCTGGCAATACTTTTCTTCATAATGTATCTGCGCGGTAACCTGTACAGAGGAAGCGTTGCGTCGAAGGTCATCGTGATACTTTTTGCCGTATTTTGCGCCTTTTCTATGCTGACCTTGCTTTGCGACGTTGCGCTGCTCCATTCCTTCGTAATAGACGGCGACGGACATTACGTTCACGGAGACAATGTGTTTTTGTCATTGGCGCATCTCGTATTTCCGCTTACGTCGTTTTTCACTATCTTCATTATGGTGCTGGCGGCAAGATGGGTAAGCCTCAAAAACAGATTCGTCTACTATATCTATGCAATCGTGCCTACCGTCTGCGTAATACTCGATTATTGCATACACGGACTGTCATTGACCTATATCGGCTTCGTTATAAGCACGCTGATGATCTATACGGTCATATATCAGCAAAAGCTCAAGCTGATAAGAGAGCAGAGGACTGCCATAATGATGTCGCAGATAAATCCTCATTTTATGTATAATACTTTGACTACGATCGCGTCTATGTGCGAAATAGACCCGAAGCGCGCAAAGAATCTTACGATAGATTTTTCAACCTTTCTTCGCCGAAATCTCGATAATCTTACCTCGGTAGAGCTTATTCCCTTTGAGCAGGAGCTTCGTCATATCGGATGCTACCTCAAGATAGAGAAGGCAAGATTCGGAGAAAAGATCGACGTTGTTTACGCCATAGATTGCAAAGATTTTTACGTTCCCGCGCTGACGATACAGCCGCTGGTGGAGAACGCAATAAAGCACGGCATCACAAAAAAGAGCGGAGGCGGAACGGTAAGGATCTCTACCTATAAGACCGATAAGCACTATGTCGTAGAGATCAAGGATAACGGCGTTGGCTTTGACAGTGAGCGTCTTCTCCGCGAAAAGGGTGAGAGGATCGGCATCGGTAACGTAAGAAACAGATTGAAGGATATGTGCAACGGGCGTCTTGAGATCAAGAGTAAGAAGGACGTCGGGACGAGAGTTACCGTGAAGATACCCAATAAGAAAAAATATATGGTGAAGGTAAAAAATGAACATATTGGCAGTTGACGACGAATATTTTGCGCTTAAGCTTATTGAACAGGCGATAAAAGATGCGGTTTCGGGAGCAGTGCTTTATCTTTGCGACGAGCCTGAAAGCGCCATCGAAACGGCAAAAAAGAATAAGATCGACGTGGCGTTTTTAGATATCCATATGTCGGGAATGACGGGAATAGAGCTTGCAAAGGTTCTGAAAGATATAAATCCCAAGGTTAATATAATTTTTGCCACGGGATTTTCCGAGCATATGAAGGACGCCATAGACCTGCGCTCCAGCGGATATCTTTTAAAGCCCGTAACGGCGGCACAGGTCAAGACCGAGATGGAAAATCTCCGCCATCCCGTTGAGTGGGACGCGGGAAAGAGAGTGAGGGTCCAGACCTTCGGAAATTTCGAGGTTTTTATCGACGGCTCTCCCGTGAAATTCGAGCGAAAGCAGTCGAAGGAGATATTTGCTTACCTTATAGATAAAAGAGGCACGTCGGTGACCTATGCCGAATTGGCATCGGTTATCTGGGAGGACGGAGATTACGACAGAGTAAGGCAGAAGAATTTGCAGGTCTACGTTGCAAGTCTCGTAAAAACCTTGCAGGGCTTGGGAGAGAACGACCTGATACTTAAGGGCAGACAGGGAATTCTCGTCAATACCGCGAAGATAGATTGCGATTACTACAGATTTCTTGAAGGCGACGTAAGAGCAATAAATTCCTTCACGGGTCAGTATATGAGCGCCTATTCATGGGCTGAATTTACCGTGGGTTATCTTGAAAGCCGCGTACATAATATGAAATAATAAATAATTAATGAAGCTTTTCGGCGCGTTCCGTATCAAAAAGGGACGCGCCGAAATTTTTTTGATATTTTTTAAATTTTTTTTGAAAAACTGCAAAATTTGTAGTCGAGTTGTAGTCATAGGGTGCTAAAATACGTTTAGAAGGCTGGAAAAATTTGCTTTCTTAAGAAAAAAGAGCCTATTAGGGAAGGCTCAAACAAAAAAATTTTTCTACAAAGGAGAAAAACAAAATGAAAAAGAACAGAACAGTCATCATCGCGCTGCTTCTCGTTGCAGCACTTGCACTCGGTATAGGTTATGCGGCTACCACCGGTCACCTTGTTATCAACGGTGTAGTTTCCACACAGGCACAGTCCTTTGACGTTAAGTTTACTGCATATGAAGATGTATCTGCAACGACCGGTGTTACCGCAACCCCCGGCACTCTCCCTGACAAGACCGTTTCCTTTACCATTAACGGTATGAGCAAGCAAGGAGACACCCTCACAGGTAAGTTTACCATCACAAACGAAAACCAATTTCCTATGTATCTCACCGGTATTGCGAAAGAGAATGTGGATACTAACGTGTTTACAGTTACAACCTCTATGGATGACCTTGCAACTAATCCTGTTACCCTTGCAGCAGGCGCAACCACCACTGTTAATGTAACAGTAACTCTTGATGAGGGTATGAGTGAGCAGGTAAAGCAGTATTTCACCATTACCATCGATTCCACCTCCGTTAATCCTAATCCCTGATCAAAGCGATAACGGATAAAAAATTAAACTTTTAATTGATTGGAAAGGAGGACGGTAAATGTCTAAGGATAAAAAAACTTTATACTTAACGTCTTTTATAACCTTTGCCGTCCTCCTTATCACTCTCTTTGTGGATTTAGGAAGCAGCAAAATAGTTACGGCTTGCTTGCTGCTTCCCGTAACCCCGATAGTTTGTCTCATTATTAAAAAAAGAGACATAGTATCGATATACAAAAGAGAAGTTCTTTTGATCAGCACCGTCGTTGCGGCTCTCTACGTAATACTTCTTCATATGTCGGGTCTTTATATGGGCTATTACTACAATCCCTATTTCGTAAACGCCGAGACCTTCTGGACTGCGGTTCTTCCCACCCTCTCCATTATCATTACCTCAGAGATAATCCGCCGCGTATTTTTAGCGCAGAAGAATAAGCTTGTAAGCTTTATTACCTTTCTCACCTGCGTTCTCGTCGAAGTGCTGACCTATTCCAATTTAGCGGGAATAAGAAATTTCAATATGTTCATGAGTCTTGTTGGAATGACGCTTTTCCCCGCGCTTTGCGCAAACCTTTATTACCACTACGTATCAAAAAACTTCGGAGTGCTGCCCAATATATCCTTCCGTATTATAACGATGTGTTATATTTACGCACTTCCTAACGTAAGCGCGATGTCAGACGCACTCACCGCCTGTATCAAAATAATTCTTCCCATACTGTTGCTTGCGTTCGTTATGGGACTTTACGAGAAGAAAAAGAAGAACGCAAAAGAAAAAAAGGGAGGCAAGCTCTCGGCGGTATTAACCGTTATTACCGTCGTTATTATTGTCTCCGTCGCAATGCTCATATCAAACCAGTTTCGCTTCGGTGCTTTGGTTATTGCAACCGAAAGTATGACGGGTGAGATAAACAAGGGCGATATGATTATCTACGAGCAGTATGATGATCAAAAAATCGAGGAAGGACAGGTCATCGTCTTTTCTCAAGGACAGTCAAACGTAATACACAGAGTAATTAAAATCGAAGATATTCAGGGAGAGAGAAGGTATTACACGAAAGGTGATGCCAATCCCGATCCCGATTTCGGATACAGAACCGAGGCTGACATAGTCGGGTTGACCGACATTAAGGTTCCATTTGTCGGTTTTCCCACTCTGTGGCTGAGAGAAATTATTTCAAATTAAGAAGAAAGGAGGTTACATTAAATGTCGGAAAAGGAAAAGAAAAAACGCGCCAAATACCAAAAAAACCGATCGCTTCTGATATTTGCGCAAGCGGCTGTCGCAGTCGTGCTTACACTCTCGTTGCTTGTATCACTGTTTGTTTCTTATCAGCTCGATAAAACTCAGTATATAAACTACCGTGAGAGCGGAAACATCGATTATGACGTATATCTCAAGGAAAACGATTACTTTGAACAAGACCGTCTTGAACAGGGTCAGTCTTACGTAGCGTCCCTTATCGATCAGATCATTGCCAATATGACCTATGAGATAGATATGGATGCGGATGACGTAAACTATCGTTATTCCTACAAGGTAACGTCAAGACTTGAGATCATAGACAACAAATCCCAAAGAGCAATACTCAACGAAGAAAAGGTATTGAAGAACGTTCAGAACAAGGCACAGAAAAGTGAAAACCGTCTCGTTATAAGCGAAAACGTAGTTATCAATTACGACGAGTATAACGACGTGGCTAACAGCTTCTTGGCGAAGTACGATCTGCCAAGCACGACCAGCAATATCGTAGTCACTCTTGAAGTTGACGTGCTCAGCGATTCCTCGGCTTTCGCAAGCAACAGCGCGGAAAGCTACCGATCCGAATTACGTATACCTCTTACGACCAAAACGGTCAATATCGAAATGACCTCCAACGTTCCCGATGCGGAGACTAAGACCATTGCCGCCGCAGGTGGATCGGGAAGCGAGATATTCAAAGCCGCGGCTATCGTTCTCGGAATTATAGACGCCATCGTTATACTTATAATGGTTGCGTTTATCCTTCTGACGAGAACCGAGGATATAACCTACACCGCGCGTGTCAAGAAGATAGTAAATCAGTACAAGTCTTACATCCAGAAGATCAAGAACGTATTTGATACCTACGGTTATCAGATAATACAGGTCGAGACCTTCGACGAGCTGCTTGAAATACGCGATACTATCCAGTCTCCCATACTTATGTATGAGAACGAAGATAAGACCTGCGCCAAGTTCATTATTCCCACCGATAACAAGCTTCTCTATTTCTACGAGATAAAGATCGAGGGCTACACCGAGCCTGAGCCTGAGCCTCGTCCCGAGCCTCAGCCCACCACTATCGTTAAGCCTAAAATTACCAACGTGGTTCGTCCCGTGGTCAAGGTAGTGGTAAAGCCCAAGGTCACCGAGACCGTGATCGTGCCCGAGGAGAAAGAGGCAGAGCACGAGGCTGAGATCGAAACGCTTATCGAAGAGCCTGAGATAGAGGTCGAGACTGCCGAGGAGATACCAGAGGTCGAGGTGGTCACTGAGGAAGAAGAAACCGCAGAGACCGAGATAGTTGAAGAAGAAACCGCAGAGGAAGAGGAGATCGCAGAGGAAGAGGAAGTTCAGGATATTCTTGATACTATTCCCGCGGTTGAAGAATCCGCCGCAGATCAGCTTGTGGTTGAAGCTCCCGGCGTTGACGTCATAGACGTTTTCTGGCAGGAAAGAAGAGAGAAAAAATACCGTTACGATCCCGACGGAAATAACGTTGAGGAGGGCGATATCGTTCTCGTTCCCACGAGAGACGTCCACAGCGACAGAGAAGTCGTCAGAGAGGCAGAGGTAGCAAGAGGAAACTACAGAGTTGATCCCGAAGAGCTTGAATCTCCTCTCAAAAAGATAATCGGAGTCGTAAGACGCAGAGCTGAAAAGGCTTTCGTTGCAATGATAACCCCAGATGATAAGGATATTGAGGAGACTCCTGTAGAGACTCCTTCGGTAAATACCGAGGACTCTGAAAGCTAATTAGCAAAATTTCGAGAAAGGAGAGTGCCTATGAGACCTTTGGGTAAGATCTTAGGTGGAGTGGCACTCTCCTTTATGTGTCTTTTCACCTCTATTGGCTATGCCGCGATAAGCGAAAACCTCGTCATTTCGGGAAGCGCGGAGATAATACCGCCACAGTATGATGAAATCGTTATTACCGAAGTAAAGACTTTGTCAAGCAACGTAAGCTCGGAAACGCATAAAGACGTTCCGCTTACGAACGTACAGTCAACCATTTCCGGCAGCGCAGGGCAAACTATAGTCTATAAGATAACTGCTCACAATTATTCCAAGACTACGACTTACGTATATACCGGAACGCAGATAAGTGACGTATATACCGACGTGTCGGATAAGCTGACTATCTCTGCTTCCTTGGATGAAGAGAACAAGAAGCCTTTGATGGATAGAAAGACGTATAACAGTGTTGAGGGCATACCGGTAGCGCCGGACGAGGAGATCGTTTTCTATGCCACCTACACCCTTAACGCCAACGTGTCCACAGCCGAGATATTGGTTAATTTCAGCTTTAAGCCTGTAATATATTCTGTGACTTATATGTCCGATAACGACATATATGCCATTGATTGTATTTTCGATAACAGTATTGAGTATGAGGTAAGAGAAGAAGGACCCGATAAAGGAGACTTGGTATTTGCAAACTGGGTAAATGCCAATGCAGACGTGGTTTACAGTTATCCTGCGGGTAATACCAATAGCTATACCTTGTCTGCAAAGTGGGATAACGTATATCTTATAATTTTCGTAGATAATAAAGGAAACGTTATCTACGAGGAAAGCTTTACCGATTCCTCAACGAAGCTATCGCCTGAAGGACAGGCGATAATCGACGCCAAGCTTGCCGAACTGCAGTCAAATGCGGACAAAGATATGAGCGTTTCGTGGACAGATTATGATATTTCAAACGCCAATGGAAATATCACCGTAAGAGCGGTCTACACTTATACAGGAAACCTGAAGTTGACCCCCGTAGACGGAGACGGAGACGGAATTACCGATTATTATCAGGTAGATGCAGTTGATAAGCTGGATGACCCCACGATTATCCCCGGACGCATTAACGGTCTTGACGTTGCAGTCGTAAATAAGTTGTATCTCAACGCGAACAACTTTGACTACGGAGCAGGCGTTAATACTATCGAGATCGGAGAAGGCGTCAAGAGGATAAACCACAATGCTCTGGCATACACGTCGGACCTCGATAAAGTTAAGCTTCCGAGTACGATCGAATATATTGATAAGAACGTATTTTCACGTAACAGCGGTTCAGATAAGAAGGTTTTGACCATCGAGTTTAACGGCACGATGGCGGAATGGCAGGCTATAGAAAAGAACAGCGATTGGCATAACGGACTTAAAGACGGTTCTACTGTCAAGTGCAGCGACGGATATTTTGAGCTTGACCGAGGCTTCTTGGGCTTGGGCGGCTATACTTGGGACGCACACTCATATTAAAATCAAACAAGGACGCTCAACAGAGCGTCCTTGTTTGATATATTACTGATCCCGTTGCTGCTTGGCATATATACTTGGCGCCATATCGTAATACTTTTTAAAGGCTTTTGAAAATGCAAGAGCGTCGGAATATCCTACCGATAGAGAAACGATATACACGTTTGCACCCTCCAAATTCAGAAGCTCTGCGGCTTTTGCCATTCTGTAACCGTCCAGATACTCCTTAGTGGGAACACCCTCGTACTTTACGAAGAGATTTCGCAGATATTGGCGATCGATGTGCAACGCTTCTGCGATATGTTCAACCTTAAGTCGTCTATGATAATTGGCAGCAATGTAGTCTTTTGCCTTTATGACCCATCCCTCGTCACGGGAGCGTTGCTCGTTATAATCTGATTTTGAATTGAGTGAGAGTATCATTTTGGCAATCGCTTCACCGAAAACGCGGTGATGAATTGCCATTGGTTCTTTTCCGAACACGGCTCTACGACAATGTTTATCTTAAACGCACCGCTAAACTGCAATTTATCAAACAAGGTCAAGAATAATTCTCTCAACGATGTCAACGACCTTTTCGAGAGATTCCACGGGGAGATATTCAAATCTTGAATGGAAATTCTCACCGCCTGTGCAGATATTTGGGCAGGGGAGACCCATAAAGGAGAGACGCGCACCGTCCGTGCCGCCTCTGATAGGCACGATCTCGGGTTCAACCCCACCCGTCTTCATAGCCGCGATAGCGCGGTCTATGGTGAACATATTTTCGTCGATGATCTCCTTCATATTGTAGTAGGAGTCCTTGACGGTAACGGCGCAGGAGCCCTTGCCGTATTTTTCGTTGATCTTATCGCAAACAGATGCGAATATTGCCTTTTTTTCTTCAAATTTCGCTCTGTCGTGGTCGCGTATGATGTAGAAAAGCTCTGCGTTTTCGCAATCGCCCTTCATATCGCAGAGGTGGAAGAATCCCTCGTAGCCCTCGGTCTTTGCGGGGATCTCGTCGGCAGGCAGGAGAGCATTGAAGTCCATAGCCATAAGCTGGGCATTCTTCATTTTGTCTTTTGCGCTTCCTGGGTGAATGGATACTCCGAAAAACTCTGCCTTCGCGCCCGCCGCGTTGAAATTTTCGTATTCAAGCTCACCGAGTGCGCCGCCGTCGACTGTGTAAGCATAATCCGCACCGAATTTCTCAACGTCGAAAAGGTCTGCGCCGCGACCGATCTCCTCGTCGGGGGTAAAGCCTATTTTAACGGTACCGTGCTTCGCACCGCTGTTGATTATTCTTTCAACGGCAGATATGATAGCGCAAACGCCCGCCTTATCGTCGGCTCCAAGCAGGGTCGTGCCGTCGGTGACGATAAGATGATCGCCAATATATTTGTTCATTGAGGGATATTCCTCGGGGGAGAGGAATATGCCCTTTTCCTCGTTGAGGCATACCGCGCCGCCCTCATATTTAACGATTTTTGCCTTTATAGGCTCGTCGGCGCAGGCGTCGGAGGTGTCGACGTGAGCGATAAGACCGATCGTCGTTTTGCAATCGCAGTTTGCGGGAAGAGTTGCGTAAAGATAGCCGTTTTCATCAAGCTCTACGTCTGAAATGCCGAGCGCTGTCAACTCATCTGCAAGGTAGCGGCTGAGAGCCAACTGTTTTTCGCTTGATGGGCAGGTCTCGCTGCTTTCATCAGACATTGTGGGGAAGGAAACGTATTTCAAAAATCTTTCTGTAATATTCATTTTTGTATTCTCCATTTTTAATTCTTATTTACCGTAGCCGTCAAAATAACCGTGATACTCTATCTTGTGTTCACTGTCGGGAAAGAGATAGCTGTGGAGGTCGATGAAGTAATCGTCGGTCATGCTCGCTATGTAATCAACCACGATCTGATTTGGCTCGGTCTCCTCATACGGGATCTTTCGCGTGTAATGCGCTTCGTTGACGTAATCGATATGTTGGGTAAATACGGGCGAATCCTTGATACCCGAATTAAGGTCGGACAGCAGCTTTTCGTATAGCTCCACCATCATAGGCTTTATCTTCGCGTCAAACTCCTTTTTGACCGTGTCGGAGAGATATATCTTACTGTAATTCTCCTGCTTAAGAGCTGAGAGAGCATTAAAATGCTTTTCGTCAAGCTTTATATAGGGCTTGCCGTAGCTGTTTTCAATAATGTTGACCACGAGATTATTGATTATCTCGGCGTTCTTACTGCCTATCTCTCCACCCTCGAAATCCTCGGAGTCTATCATCTTCGCGCGCATAGCATCCTGACGGTCCTTGCCGAGATATGCAATTATGTCGGAGATTCGCATAACGCAGCCCTCAAGGGTGGAGGGGACGAGACGGCGCACGTTTGCTTTGTCTGTATAACAGCCCTCGATAAGAGAGTCGAATTCCTCGAACGAGGTCAACTCCTTGGGATAATACTCGGCGAGCTCAAGCTCACCGTCGTGGCTGGCGATGCCCGAAAGGGTCTGAAGGCTTACGTTGTAGGGATAAATTCCGTCAAGCACTCTTACCGAGTGAATATTGTGAGAAAAATGCCTTCCCGTGTGGGCAAAGTAGATCTCGTCAAGATATTTTTCTCCCGCATGGCCGAAGGGAGTGTGTCCGATATCGTGTCCAAGCGCTATCGCCTCGATAAGGTCGAGATTGAGATTGAGGGATTTTCCGATAGTTCTCGCAATTCTGGATACGAGCTGAACGTGAAGCGCCCGTCTTGTAATATCATCGTTGCGGTAAAAGGAAAATACCTGCGTTTTATCTGCGTAACGGTTGTAATACGGGCAGTGCAGTATTTTGTCGATATCACGGACGAAAGCCGTACGCCAGACGTTTGCATTATCCTTGTCCGAGGGGGTCCTTCGTATAACTCTCTCCTCACGAAAGCCGAAAGAAGGTCTCGTGCCGTTTACTATATCGTTTTGTATTCTTGCGGTAATCTCCGCGGAAAGCGATTCGTAGTTAAGACTCATATTTTGCTCCTTTCAAAAGGATATACTTTATTTTATCATAAAAAGATTTTTGTGTCAATAATAGAGGCGCAGATATTGATTTTTTGCTTCAAATATGTTAAAATAAAATGTAAATAGTAAAAAGGAGATTTAAAATGACCGAATTTTTAGATGCTTTAAGGGCAATAAGCCCTATCCTCGTCTGCCTTCTCGTATGCGCGGCGAAGATCGTTGAGATAACTATTCAATCACTTAAAACTTGTATGATGGTCAAGGGTCAGAGACTTAAAGCGGCGGGACTCGGATTTATCGAGTGTACTATCTGGGGTCTTGTTATATCCACGCTCATCGGAACTCTCGGAAACGATCTGCTTTTGCTCGTATTCTACTGTATCGGATACGCGACGGGTCTTTTCCTCGGTTCTACCATTGAAAATAAGATAGCCCTCGGCACCTCTAATCTCGAGCTTATAGCAAACGACGATAGTACCGCGAAGATCACCGCGTATCTTAAAGAAAACAATATGGGCTACACCGTATTTGAAGGCCACGGCTCCAAGGACAAAATGAATATGATATTTATCGTGCTCTCCCGCCGCGAGACGCCCAAAACCCTGAAAGCAATCAGATCGGTGTGTGATAATAAGGTTTTCGTAGTTGCCAGCGAGGTCAGCAAGTATGCGGGCGGCTACGGAATGGTAAAATAATGAAAAATTTTAAAGAGCTTTTATCTATCTTCCTCACGATGATGAAGATAGGCGCATTTACGTTCGGCGGCGGCTACGCTATGATAGCTCTGCTTGAAAACGAGTTCGTCGGCAAACGCTCTTGGCTTGAAAAGGACGAGTTTTTAGACCTTGCGGCAATAGCCGAGTCCACACCGGGACCTATTGCGATCAATGCCGCAACCTATATAGGCTACAAGCGCCGGGGCTTTTTCGGCGCAATCGTTGCCACAGCAGGTATGTGTTTGCCGTCTTTCGTTGTTATATATCTTATCTCGCTTTTCTTCGACGCGTTTTTGTCATTTAAAATAGTCGAATATGCCTTCAGGGGAATACAGGTGGGAGTTATCTACATCATTTTTTCGGCAGGCTTTAAGATGCTGAAGGGAATCAAAAAGACGGCTTTCAACGTGTCAGTAATATGCGCGGTAGCGGCTTTGATGATAGCGTTTTCGCTCTTTGCCGTGAACTTTTCAACGGTGTTCTATATACTTATATGCGGTACTCTCGGAGTTGTCCTCTACCTTGTAGGCAGAGCGAAGAATAAGGAGGGCAGAGCATGATCTATTTAGAGCTTTTTCTTACGTTCCTTGAAGTGGGAGCGTTTTCCTTCGGAGGCGGTTACGGGATGATATCCCTTATCCGCGAGCTTTGCCTACAAAAGGGTTGGCTCAGTGACGGAGAGTTGCTTAATATGATAGCCGTCGCCGAATCAACACCGGGTCCTATCGCCGTGAATATGGCGACATTCGTGGGCAGTGATCAGGGTGGTGTTTTTGGGGCGTTGTGCGCAACTCTCGGCGTGGTACTTCCGTCGTTTATAATTATTCTTATCATAGCGATGGTGCTTAAAAATCTTATGAAATATAAGGGAGTCAAGGCTTTTATGAGTGGGCTTCGTCCTTGCGTTATAGCGCTTATCCTTGCAACCGCCGCTATAATGCTTATGAAGACCCTTTTTAGCCTGACGACGGTTAGCGGCGGTTTTGCGCCCGACCTTCGCGGTATTGCTATTTTCGCAATCCTCGCAGGAGGCTCGTTATTTACAAAAAATGTGATAAAAAAGAAGATCTCGCCAATACTTTTGATTATTTTCTCCGCGGTGCTTGGAATGGTCTTTTACGGATTAATTTAATTATCGAAAGGTAAACATGATATGAAAAAATACATTCTTGCCCTTGACGAGGGAACTACCAGCGCAAGAGCGATACTTTTTGACAAAAATTCAAATATCGTTTCGATGGCTCAGCACGAGTTTCCCCAGTATTACCCCCATGCGGGTTGGGTCGAGCAGGAGCCTATGGAGATATACGCCAATCAGTACGCGGCGCTTACCGAGTGTATTGCCAAGAGTGGTATTGACCCCGAGGAGATAGCGGCGGTTGGCATTACCAATCAGCGTGAGACCGTGGTTGCGTGGAACAAGACCACGGGCAAGCCTATCACGCGCGCCATAGTTTGGCAGTGCCGCAGAACCGCGGATATTTGCAGAGAGCTTGAAGAAATGGGTGTCGGTGACTATATCAAGGCAACTACGGGACTTCGCATCGACCCTTATTTCAGCGGTACGAAGATAAAATGGATCCTTGATAACGTTGACGGTGCAAGAGCGCTTGCCGAGAGCGGAGAGCTTTTGGTAGGAACGGTCGATACGTGGCTTATCTGGAAGCTGACCGAAGGAAGAGTTTTCGTTACCGACAGAACAAACGCGTCAAGAACTATGCTTTGCAACATCCACACAGGAAAATGGGATGAGAGGATGCTTGAAATGCTCTCGATCCCCAAAAATATTCTGCCCGAGATAAAGAGCAGCAGTGAGATCTACGGCAGCTTTGAATGTATGGGCGCGACTCTCCCGATTTCGGGCGTTGCGGGTGACCAGCAGGCGGCGCTTTTCGGTCAATGCTGTTTTGAGGCAGGTCAAGCGAAGAATACTTACGGTACGGGATGTTTCTTGCTTTCTCATACGGGTTACAAGGCTATCGAGAGTAAGAGCGGTCTGCTTACCACTATTGCCGCGGGGGAGGAGGGCAGACCTATTGAATACGCTCTTGAGGGAAGCGTTTTCGTAGGCGGCGCTATCGTCCGTTGGCTTCGTGACGAAATGAAGCTGATACACGACTCCCGCGACAGTGAATATTTTGCACGCAAGGTGGAAAACAGCGGCGGCGTTTACCTCGTTCCCGCATTTGCGGGTCTCGGAGCGCCTTATTGGGATATGAGGGCGAGAGGAACTATCGTCGGTCTTACGGGCGGTGTCGGAAAGAATCACGTTATACGCGCGGCGCTTGAGTCGATAGCGTATCAGACCGAGGATGTGATCTCGGCTATGAACTCCGATATGCAGGCAACAGTCGGCGGCGGAATATCTTCTTTGCGCGTTGATGGCGGCGCATCGGCTAACGATCTGCTTATGCAGATGCAGAGCGATATTTCCGGTATAGAAGTCTCACGCGCATTAAATCCCGAAGCGACTGCGGCGGGTGCGGCGTATCTTGCGGGTCTCGCCGTAGGATTTTTTGAAAGCAGAGAAGAGCTGTCGAGGCTTTCGGGAACCGGTAAGATATTCCTTCCCGAAATAGCCGAAGACGAGAGAGTAAAGGCGCAGAGCGGTTGGCGCAGAGCGGTAAAAGCTTGCAGAATATTTACGGAGGAAGAGGAATAATATGTCTTATACCAAGAGAGATTATAAGGTTTTATCAAGCGACGGCATACATAAGCTTTCGGGTGTCGTCTATATTCCCGACGGAGAGGCAAAGGGATTCTTTCATATCGCCCACGGAATGACGGAGTATATCGCAAGATACGATAGGATAATGAGCGATCTTGCAAAGGCGGGATATATCTGCTTCGGTTACGATCATTTGGGTCACGGAAAGACGGTAAACGATAAAAGCGAGCTGGGTTTTATTGCTTCAAAAAAGGGCTACGATCTGCTTTGCCGCGATATAAAGGTCTTTTCCGACGCGGTAAGATCGGAATACGACTCCGAAAATAAACTTCCTTATTATCTTATGGGACACAGCATGGGTTCGTTTATCGTCCGTCTTGCCACGGAGAAATACGCCCGTCCCGATAAGCTGATAGTTATGGGTACGGGAGGGGGAAATCCCGCCGCGCCCTTTGGAATAGCCCTTATTTCGCTGATAAAGCTTTTCAAGGGAGAGAGACATATTTCCGAGTTCGTGTATTCTCTTGCCTTCGGCTCTTACAATAACAAATTCAAAAACGACGCCGATGCCAATCCTCGCTCTTGGCTGACCACCGATCAGACCATACGCAACAATTATATAAGCGACGAGTATTGTACCTTCAAATTTACCGTCAGCGCAATGGGCGACCTTATGCGCCTTCTTAAATACTGCAACCGCGGCGCGTGGTTTAAAAATATGCCCCGTATCCCGATCCTCTTGGTTGCGGGAGAGGACGACCCCGTTGGCAACTACGGAAAGGGAATCCGAGAGGTAGAAAGTAAACTGAAAAAACGCGGTCATAACGTAAAAGCTATACTTTATAAGGGCGCTCGCCATGAAATACTTAACGATTTCACCTATGACGAGGTAAAAAACGATATTTTGAATTATTTATCTGAAAAATAAAAAAGTCAGAAAAAGTATTGACATTTGTCGAAATGTATTGTATAATGAATTAACGTAATTTAGTAATTTCCTAAATTATTATTAATATTTTAAAAGGAGTTTTGTCATGAAAAAAGTAAAATGGTGGGCACTTTTGATTTTCCCCTTTATAACCTGCGGAATTTATGCTCTCGTTGCCCTTGCAAGAATGTCCAAAAACAGCAATAAGATCGCAGAAGCTTGCGGCGAAAAGAAGATCATCGGATTTATCCCCGCGCTCCTTCTCGGTTTCGTTACCTGCGGAATCCTTTGGCTGGTTTGGGCTATTAAGTTCCACTCTCAGCAGATCAAGATCGCAAACGCAAACGGTATCTCGACCAAGCCCGCAAAGAATGCATTCGTTCTCTTCATCCTTATGTTCGTTCCTGTTTACAACTGTATCGTTATTTGCGATAACTACAACAGAAACGTAGACGCAGCTACATACGCAGTAGCGGCTGACGAGGAATTTTAATTAAACGTCTTTATAGAAGAAGGCACTGCTTCATAGCGTTAACAAATTGTGTTCGCTAAGTGCGGCCGTAACAAAAAACCAAGGTCAATCATATTATTATATCAAATAATAGCAACACCGATAACGATAACGTAAAGATGTAAATAATGAAAAATGATTCTATAAGGTTCTATAATAAATGTTGGAGTGAAACCGGCAGATATAGCGAATAAGATAATGAAAAAAGCGGCGAATTCGCCGCTTTTTTTCATATCTTATTTGCCGTATTCCTCCGCCAGCTTCTTGAACGCGGGGAGGGCGTTCTCGACTCTTGCTTTATCGACGCAATACGCGATCCTGACGTAGCCCGAAATGCCGAAGTCGTCGCAGGGAACGACGAGGATCTCGTGCGCCTTTGCCTTCTCGTAGAATGCGTAAGCATCGTCCTCAAGCGCCTTGACGAAGAGGTAGAAGGCTCCGTCGGGCTTGACGCAATCGTAGCCGTATTCGGTAAGACTGTTGTAGAGCAGATCGCGGTTCTCGCGGTAGACCTCGATATCCACTTTAGCGCCCTGACATTTCGCTATAACCTGCTGGAAGAGGCTGGGGGCGCATACGTAGCCGAGAGAGCGTCCCGCGCCGCATACCGAAAGATAGACGCTTTGAGCGTCGTTCATTTCGGGGCATACCGCGATATATCCGATACGCTCACCGGGCAAAGACAGCGATTTTGAATAGGAATAGCAGACCAAGGTATTCTTGTAGTAGCTCATAAGATAGGGAACTTTGACCTCGGTGTAAACCAGCTCTCTGTAAGGCTCGTCGGCGATAAGGTAGATATCTCTGCCGTATTCAGCCGATTTTTTTTCAAGTATCTCGCAAACTGCCTTTACGGTCTCCTCGGGGTAGACTACGCCGCTGGGGTTGTTGGGCGAATTGATAATGACGCACTTGGTTTTTTCGGTAATGCGGCTCTCAAAATCGGCAACGTCTATTTGCAGATCTCCCTCGCGGGGCTTGCTTACGACTACCTTTCCGCCCGCGTTTTCGATAAATACGCGGTATTCGGTGAAGAAGGGAGCGAATACGATACACTCGTCGTCAATTCCTTCCGCAATGACCGCCTTTAAGCAGATCGAAAGCGAAGCCGCCGCGCCGCAGGTCATATAAATGAGATTGGGGCTGATATCCACGACGAAACGCTCTTTAATGCTGTCCGCTATCACCTTGCGCACGGTAGCATCACCCTGTGCCGAGGTGTAGCCGTGAAGCAGCAGACTGCTTTCGGTGTCAAGCAGCTCTTTTATGGTGTTATTGACCTCAGCGGGGGCGGGAACGCTGGGGTTTCCGAGGCTGAAGTCGAAAACGTTTTCGGCGCCGATCTCCGCCGCGCGGGTCTTGCTGTATTCAAATATTTCTCTGATTATAGAGCGCTTGGAGCCAAGCGCCAGTGTTTTTTCATTGATTCCCATATTTTTTATCCTATTCCGAGGAGTGTTTTTGCATTATTGCAAAAGATCTTTTCCTCGGTTTCTTTTTCTAAATTGTAAGAACGCAGAATATCTGCATCAGCCGCCATATCGCTCCAAGGCGAGTCGCTGGCGAAAAGTATTCTGTCCTCTCCGTGTTTTTCAAGGATTTGCATGAATCTATCTCTACCCACGAAACGAAGTACGTAGGCGGTATCAAAATAAACGTCGAGACCGCAAAGCTCTTCGATAACGTCATCAATAAGCTCGTTAGCGCCGAGATGTGCTAAAATAAGCTTTTTGTGCCCCACCTTTTCTATCACCCTTCTTGCTCTTTCGGGTGTACAACGGATCGGACAATCGGGATAGCCTCCGTCAAATCCGGCGTGGGTGGTGACGACAAGATCAAGATCTTTGGCGCATTCAAGAATTGTGATATATCTGCCGTCGTCAAAAAAAGTCTCCTGATAATCGGGGTGTATCTTGACACCGAGAAAGCCTTGCGACTTTATCTCTGCCATCTTTCTCTCGATATCCTCGCAATTAGGGTGAATACCCGCAAAAGAGATGATTTTTTGCTCTTTTGCGGCAAATTCAGCGTTTATTGATGCCGCAAAGCGGTTAACGCTTTCAAACTGAGCGGGGTTGGTTACAACGGGGAGATTTACGGCGATATCTACGCCAGCCTGTTCCATTTTTTCCATGAGGCGGGCATAAGTGCCGTTTGAAAATGGAGGTATCGACGCCTTACGGGATAAGGCGTCGATAGTTTTTTCAGCTATTTTGTCGGGAAAGACGTGGGTGTGAAAATCGATTATCATTATTACTTCTGTGCGATATGATCGCAAGCAACGGTCTCGATATTATGAGCGTTGAGAATAGCGTCGACCTTTACGACGTCGTTGGTCTTAAGCACAACGTACGCATCGTCTCCGTCAACCGAAAGACCGTACATATACTCGATATTTACACCGCTTTCGTCAATAGCCTCAAGCAACGCTTGAAGGCTTCCTACCTTGTGGGGGATCTTGATGATCGAAACGTCGGAGAGAAGGGAGGAAAAACCTTGTTCCGCAAGCTTTTCCTTACCGACCTCGGGACGGTCGACTATAAGACGGAGCAGACCGAACTCGGTAGTGTCGGCAAGGCTCAAAGAGAGAATGTTGACTTCGTTCTGCTTCAGTACGCCCAGCACCTCGCAGAGTCTGCCCGTTCTGTTTTCGATAAATACCGTTAACTGTTTTGCAAACATAATAAGCCTCCTTAAATATTATACCAATTTACGCTTGTCTATAACGTGAACAGCCTTGCCCTCGCTTCGCACGAGAGTCTGAGGCTCGACTATCTTGATCTTGGCGTTTATGCCGAGAGCCTGCTGAATTATGTGGGCGATCTTCTTGTTGAGCGCCTCGATAGCTCTTACCTCGTCGGTGTAGAACTTCTGATCGATCTCAACCTGAATCTCAAGTGTATCAAGGTTATTAACTCTGTCTACTATCATCATATAGTGAGGAGTGACCTCTTCAACGTCGATAAGAGCCGCCTCGACCTGACTGGGGAATACGTTGACTCCGCGGATAATAAGCATATCGTCCACGCGTCCCTTGAAACGTGAGATGCGCGCGCTGGTTCTGCCGCACTCGCAAACCGAATGGTCGATGCTGGTAAGATCCTTCGTTCTGTAACGGATGAGCGGAATTCCTTCCTTGGTGAGAGTAGTGAAGGCAAGCTCGCCCGTCTCGCCGTCGGCAACGGGAGTGAGAGTTGCGCTGTTGAGGACTTCGGGGTAGAAGTGGTCTTCGCAAACGTGGAGACCCTTGTGGAACTCACAGTCGCAAGCCACACCGGGACCCATTACCTCGCTGAGACCGTAGATGTCGAACGCTTTGAGGTGAAGCCTTGCTTCGATCTCCTGTCTCATTTTTTCGGTCCAAGGCTCAGCGCCGCAGATCGCGGATTTCAGCTTTATCTGATCTATAAGGCCTTCCGCCTCCAGCACCTCGGAGATGTGAAGCAGATAGGAGGGGGTGCAGGCAATAGCGGTGGCGCCGAAGTCTACCATCATAGTGGTCAGCTTCTTGGAGTTACCGACGCTCATGGGAACGACCGTTGCACCAATTTTTTCAGCACCGCCGTGAGCGCCGAGACCGCCCGTGAAAAGTCCGTAGCCGTAAGCTATCTGAATAATATCGTTTTTATCAACGCCCGCCATAGCAAAGCAACGGGCAACGCATTCTGCCCAAACGTCAAGATCGTGGCGAGTGTAGCCTACGACCGTCGCCTTACCCGTGGTGCCGCTGGATGCGTGGATCCTGACTATCTGAGAGTTGGGAACTGCGAAAAGACCGAAGGGGTAGTTATCTCTGAGGTCGTCCTTGGTGGTGAAGGGAAGCTTGACTATATCCTCGATGCTCTTGATGTCACCGGGCATAAGTCCAACCTTCTGCATTTTTTTGCGGTAGAATTCTACGTTATGGTAAACGTAGTCGACCAATTTTACAAGCCTTGCGCTTTGAACCACGCTCATTTCGTCGCGGCTCATGCATTCTTTGGTTTCATTCCAGATCATATGTTTTCCCCTTTGTGTGAATTACGCTTCATATCCTCTCTTGAAGGCTTCCTTGTTGATGTCTATTGTCTTTGCGGGGACCGTCTTTTCGATTACTGAAAGCCAGTTTTCCTCGTCAAATCCTACGTGCTTTGCGGCAAAGCCGAGAACTACGGAGTTAAGAACCTTGCTGTTGCCAAGCTCTTTAGCGATAGCCATTCCGTCGATGGAAATGACCTTGTGAGTTTCTTCAAGACCCTCAATGATGTTTTCGGGGTAGGTCTTAGCTCCGATAACGACGGTCATAGGGTCGATTCGGCAATCGTTAACTACCAAAATTCCGTCCTTCTTCAAAAAGTGAGAGTATCTGAGAGCCTCGAGACGCTCGAAAGCGATGATAACATCTGCCTGACCCTCTTCGACAACGGGCTCGAAAACCTTTTCACCGAAGCGGACGAAGGTTACTACGCTGCCGCCTCTTTGAGCCATACCGTGGACCTCGGAAATTTTTACGTCGAGACCCTGTTCAAGTGCGGTCTTACCGATTATTCTGCTTGTAAGGAGCGTGCCCTGACCGCCAACTCCTACTATCATTATATTTTTAGTCATTGTATTACCTCACTTCGCTGCGGTTTCAATAGCGCCGAATTTGCAATAGCTCTTGCAAAGACCGCAACCGTTGCACATAGTTTCGTCGATCTTGATGGTGCCGTCAGCCTGCTTTGTGATCGCGGGGCAGCCTATCTTCAAGCACATACCGCACTTGCGGCACTTTTCGGGGTCGGCTACGCACTTGTTGGGGAATTTCTGACCCTTCAAGAGAACGCAGGGCGACTTGGTGATAATGACCGTCAATTCATCGCTTGCAACGCTTTCCTTAACGACCTTGGTAAGTCCCTCAACGTCAAATGCGTTGACCTCTATCACATTCTTAACTCCAACCGCGTGACAAAGCTCTACAAGATCGACGGCATTGGTCTCCTCGCCCTTTAAGGTCTTACCCGTAGCGGCGTGATCTTGATGTCCCGTCATACCCGTGGTGCGGTTGTCGAGTATCATGACCGTGCCCGTCGCCTTGTTGTAGACCATATTCATAAGCGAGTTGACACCCGTGTGGAGGAAGGTGGAGTCACCGATAACGGCAACCCAGTTCTTGACGTAGTCCTTGCCTTTCGCCTTTTCCATACCGTGGAGGGAGGAAATGCTGGCACCCATGCAGATGGTGGTGTCGACAACACTCAAAGGAGCGACCGCACCGAGGGTGTAGCAGCCGATGTCGCCCGCCGCGTGGATCTTAAGCTTATTAAGCACGGAGTAAACGCTTCTGTGAGGGCAACCGGGGCAGAGAATGGGAGGACGAGCGGGAGCGTCCTGCTTTTCGAAAACGGCGTCACTCTCACCGAGAATAACTTTTTTGAGAAGGTTAACGCTGTATTCTCCCTGACGGGTAAATACGTCCTTACCCTTTACGTTATTATAGCCCCAAGCTCGAACCTGATCTTCGATCACCGATTCAAGCTCCTCGAAAACGTAAACGTTTTCAACCTCAGCCATAAAATCGTCGACCAGCTTCTTGGAAAGAGGATTGACAAGACCGAACTTCAGCACGCTTGCCGTGGGGAACGCTTCCTTAACATACTGATAAGCGATACCGCAGGTGATAAAACCGAGTTTTTTGTCGTTTATTTCAAGCTTGTTTACGGGGAAGGTCGCCGCGTCAGCCGCCATTCTGTTTTCTCTTGCCTCGACTGCGATATGTCTGCCGATAGCGCTTGCGGGCATCATAACGTACTTGGGCACCTGACGGGTGTATTCTTTGTCGGCTACCGGGGCTCTGTCGCAAAGCTCGACTGCACTCTGGGAGTGAGCAAGCTTCGTGGTAGTGCGGAGGATCACGGGTGTGTCGTATTCCTCGCTGAGCTCGTATCCGTACTTAACGAAATCCTTTGCTTCCTGGCTGTCGGAGGGCTCAAGCACCGGAACGTGAGCCGCGCGGGCGATCATTCTGGTGTCCTGCTCGTTCTGCGAGCTTGCCATACCGGGGTCGTCGGCAACGATGATGACCGAACCGCCGTTAACGCCTGTGTATGCGAAGGTGTAGAGAGGGTCACTTGCCACGTTGAGACCGACGTGCTTCATGCAAGCCATAGATCTCACGCCCGCGATAGATGCACCGATCGCCACCTCAGCCGCTACCTTTTCATTGGGCGCCCATTCCGTGTAGACCTCGTCGTATTTTGCGAGATACTCGCTTATCTCGGTGCTGGGGGTTCCGGGATACGCGCTGGAGACCTTAACGCCTGCCTCGTATGCGCCTCTTGCAATTGCTTCGTTGCCCAGCATTATTGTTTTGTTTGCCATTTTATGTAGTTCCTTTCGGGGATTATTTAATGTTTCTGAGGTCTTTTACTCTCTTTGCCTTGCCCTCGAATCTCTGGAGGGTATTGGGGGATTCAAGCATTATCTTCGCGTCGAGACCCAGCATTATTTTAAGCTTATTCTTGAGAGTCTTGGAAATTCTTTCAAGAGTTGCGAAGGAGTCGGTGATCTGCGCAAGCTCGACTTTCACCGTAAGCTTATCGAGATATCCTTCGCGTTCAAGCACTATCTCGTAGTGAGGACCAAGCTCCTCGATGCTGAGGATGACCTCTTCGATCTGGCTGGGGAATACGTTTACTCCGCGGATCTTCAGCATATCGTCGCTTCTTCCCGAGAGGTTTTCCATACGGCAGAAGGTTCTGCCGCACTTGCACTTCTCGTAGAAGAGTCTTGTAATATCCTTCGTTCTGTAACGGATAAGCGGAATTCCTTCCTTCTTGATGCAGGTGATAACAAGCTCGCCCTGTTCGCCTGCGGGAAGGACCTCGCCCGTTGCGGGATCGATTATTTCGGGGATGAAGAAGTCCTCGTTGATGTGCATGCCGCAAACCTCAAGACACTCACCCGAAACACCGGGGCCCATAAGCTCGCTCATACCGTAGTTGGAGGTTATCTTAATATCCTCGCCCCAATATTTGTGCATTTCTTCGCGCATAGCGTCGGTGAGAAGCTCACTTCCGACGAGAGCTATCTTGACCTTAAGATCCTTTGCGGGGTCGATGCCCATCTCTCTTGCGACCTCCGCCAAGCGAAGCGCGTAAGAGGGAGTTGCAACTAAGAGCGAGGTCTCGAAGTCCTGCATATACATTATCTGCTTTTCGGAGTTGCCCGTGGAGGAGGGGACGATAGCCGCGCCTATATTTTCAAGACCGTAGTGAAGTCCGAGCGCACCCGTAAACATACCGTAGCCGAAGCAGATCTGCGCTACGTCCTTTTCGGTCGCGCCGCCCATGCAAGCGATACGCGAAACACATTCCGTCCAGGTCTCAAGGTCGCCCTGAGTGTAGCCGACAACGGTGGGCTTGCCCGTAGTACCGCTGGAGGCGTGAATTCTCACGAGCTTATCCTTGGGGACTGCAAAGAGACCGAAGGGGTAGTTGTCTCTCATATCCTGCTTGGTGACGAAGGGGAGCTTTTTGAGGTCTGCGAGGGATCTTATATCCTCGGGCTTCACGCCCGCCTCGTCCATCTTTTTTCTGTAAGGCTCTACGTTTGCGTAAACTCGGTTTACGGTCTCCTGCAAGCGTTCAAGCTGTATTTTTTCTATTTCCTCACGGGGGAGGGTCTCTTCTTTTGACCAGATCATTATTTTTTCCTTCTTTGGTTTATTTTATTTCATTCTCAATGGGCTTATCAAATGCATTGTAAAGTATTTCGTCGGATGGCTTCTTGGTAAAGAGGGTAACGGCAACGGTTATTATCAGAGAGAATATCATACAGATAACGCCGATGAGGGGAGAGCAGCCGACGCCGCTTTGGAGAGCGGTACCGAAATCGCAGCTCCAACCGTTTTTGTCAAAGCCGAGCACGACTATAAGAGTCGCGGTCAATATGAGTGAGCTGATGACCGAAGCCCACGCCGCGCTCTTGGTAACTCTTTTCCAGAGCACGCCGAGAACGTAAGGACCCATAAAGCAGCCCGCAAGCGTTCCCCAGCTAAGTCCCATCATATAAGCGATAGCGGCGATGCCGAATTCCTCGTTGAGAATTGCGAGAATTACCGAAATAGCCACGAATACGAGGCAAAGAATTCTCATAACGGTGTTGGTCTTTTTATCGCTTGCCTTCTTGTTGACCGCGCCCTTGTAAAGGTCAACGGCAATGACCGACGCACTTGCAAGCGATACCGACGAAAGTGTGGACATACTTGCGGAGAGGATAAGCACCGCGATAACTCCCATAAGTCCCGTGGGGATAACTACCTTGAGCATCGTGGGGATTATAAGGGAATAGTTATTGGAAACACCCGCCTCGGCAAGCTCTTCGCCGAAGAACAGGCTGAGAGCACCCGTGAAATAAGCCGCCGCACCGATGATGAGTGCAAAAGCGGTGCTGACGATGATGCCCTGCTTTATAGCCTTCTTGTCTCTGATGGCGTAGTATTTGTGAATAGTCTGGGGGAGCGCCCAAACGCCGAGAGAGGTAAGAAGGGTCAGCGAGATAAGCGAGACCGTCGTGCCGTAGATTCCCGAAGCGTTATCGTTGCCGAAGGTGAACCAGGTAAGGTTGTTATCGTTTACAAGCTCGGATATATTCCAGCTTACGTTTTCGTGGTTCATAAAGCAGAAGACCATAAGAGCCACGCCGATTATCATAATGATTCCCTGAATGAAATCCGAGAGGGCGGTAGCGAAATAGCCGCCGAAGAAGAGGTAGAGCGCGGTGAGAGCCGCAAGCGCTATCATCACCATCCAGCCGTCGATTCCGAAGACCGTCTCGAAAAGGGCGCTGAGTCCGTTGTAGACCGAAGCGGAGTAGGGAATGAGGAAAATGAAGATTATAACGGCAGTAACCAATTTAAGATTTTTGCTGCCGTATCTCTTTTCAAAAAACTCGGGCATGGTTTTCGCCTCGAGACGGCGGGTCATATTTTTCGTTCTCTTAGCCAAAACCAGCCAAGCGAAAAGAGTACCGATAATAGCGTTGCCGATGCCTATCCAGATCGAAGCAAGACCGAATTGCTTGCCGAACTGACCCGCGTAACCGATAAAGATAACTGCCGAAAAGTAGGTGGTGCCGTATGCGAAGGCTGTCATCCAGCCGTTGAGTCCCTTTTTGCCCGCAAGCAGAAAGTCGTTGACCGATCCCGAGCGGTTGTGGGTGTATATTGCCACGCCTACCATTGCCGCGGCGTATATGGCGAGAATTATGTAATCTAAGATCATGTTGGTCTCCTTCGTGTCTCTGCGTATTGCTTTATAAAAAAACAATAGAAGTATTATATCATATAATCATATATTTGTCAATGAATAATTGACTTTTTTTAAGCTTTTTTAAGCTTTTTTCACTTTTTTTGCCGTTTTTTTTCGGCGTGAAGCTCTTGTGTTTTATAAGGCTTGTTTTTTTGCGTTAAAAAAACAAAAAATCCGCATTTTCGATGTGCCTTGCACGACGAATGCGGACCGACCGTATTTTTGTTTCCACCTGAGCTTCAATATCGAAACTCACTCTCCACAAAAGACGGGCAGCCCTTGCCAAAATAATAAAAGTAATAAAAATACTCGTATGCGAACATTTCTGCTCTCCTTTCGTGAATTATGTTACACATTATACTCCCGTTTTGCTTATTTGTCAATAGGTTTTTTGAAAAAATATTCAAAAGTATTGACATTTTTTGAAAAATGAATTTTTATAAATTTTAAATTGGATTTGGGATAACCGTAGGGGCGGTCATTGCCGCCCGCGGTGGCGAACGTTCAATAATAATGTTAACGGGAGGAGCCCCTCCCCTACGTTTGAACGTTCACCAATCCCTTACCGTAAAAGGACTTTAAACGATTCCGCGGTCGTGGGGACGTCTCTATACGGCTATGCCTGCCTCGACGTCCCGTGAGGAACGATTTAAAACCGACGAACGGGCGACCGATGACCGCTCCGCGGTGGATGAGGATGCACCTATTTGTTTGATTTTTTAATTCTCCAAAAAACTTATAATGCCCAACGACGCAAAATGCCCCTTTCGGTTTGTGCCGAGAGGGGCAGGGAAACGAATTATTCTTCGGGAACGTAGTTGTAAATTCACCATACGCATTTGTGTCTACAAATGCAGTGCTTGTCAAGAAAAGAGGACAGAGAATGCTTTGGCACTCTCTGTCCTTTTTCTGTCGGTAGATAATGTATTCTATTCAATTCAAAAAACTGTCCTTAAGAGTACAGTCCCTTACGAAGCAACCTTTTTAACTCTGAAATTTCGTCGGTTTATCGGCGAGACATTAAATCGATCTTACTTTTTGAAGGCAGAGAGGAGTCCGAGAATTCCGTTTACGACGAGAAGGACGCCTGCGATGATGGTCAAGATGGTAAGAGCGTTACCGAAAGCGAGGACGATACCTACGACGATGGTAAGGACGGCAAAAACGATGGAAAGAGTGTTCTTCTTTTTCTTCTTAAGCGCGTCGATAAGAGCGATAATACCCTTGATAGCAACGAGGATTCCGAGAACCAGAAGAACCAGCCAAACCAGCGTCCAGCCGAGAACGAGAATGACGATTCCGATGATGATGCTGACGGCGCCGCCAAACCAATTCTTCTTGACAAGCTCGAGAATACCGAAGATCAAGAAGAAGATTCCGCCGAGGGTCATAGCCCAATTGAGCGCTTCACCGGGGAAAATGATGAGAAGCAGACCGAGAGCCACGTAGATGATAGCGGAGAAAAGATTGGTGTCAAAAAGCTTTTTCTTTGCCAT
The DNA here is from genome assembly GCA_045585895.1 of Eubacteriales bacterium. Lineage (GTDB taxonomy): Bacteria > Bacillota > Clostridia > Oscillospirales > CAG-272 > SVTX01. The sequence goes on along the minus strand of JAZMZI010000051.1, from coordinate 28,951 downwards.
AAAAGATCTCCTTTTGGATTAAAATTCTTTATTAATATGATAGCATGAAATGCAAATAAAGTCAATAATTATTAGAAAAATTTCTCGAAAGAAACCGTGTTTTGACGAAAAAATTTAACCGAAATCGCAAGCGGCGTTGAAAAATCGCCGATTTTGTGATATAATAAGAAAAAATAAGCTTTTGAGGTGTATTATGAATTTTACGGAGATCGCAGAGAACAGACAGTCCTGCCGCAGCTACGACCCCTCGCGAGAGGTAGAGCAAGAAAAGCTTAACTCGGTTTTGGAGTCGGCAAGGCTCTCTCCTTCCGCCTGTAACGGTCAGCCTTATCATATAACGGTATGTAAGGGAGAAGCCGCCAAAAAGGTGGCAAAGGCTACGCAGGGAATGGGGATGAATAAATTTGCAAGCGACGCGCCCGTTATGCTGGTAATATCCGAAATGCCTTACGTTGCGTCGGCGGCGCTTGGAGCAAAGGTCAAAAAGAACGACTACCGTTCCATCGATATCGGTATCGTTGCCGCGTATATCACCGCCGAGGCGACTGCTCAGGGGCTTGGCACTTGCATCCTCGGCTGGTTTGACGACGGAGAGATACGGAAGATATGCTCGCTTGACGGAACTGTGCGCCTCGTCGTCGCTCTCGGATACGCCAAAGCCGACGATAAGCTTCGCGCGAAGAAGCGTAAGGAGCTTGACGGATTGGTAAGTATAATAGAATGATGAAAAACGGCTTTGCTTTAGAGCGGAGCCGTTTTTCGTTATATCAATATTGATAATGCAAATATAATCAATTGGTATAAGTAATTCGGTCGTTATTTGTCGTTTTTGGCTTGACAACGGATAAAAGAATAAGTATAATATTAAATGAACGAGTTCATAAACGGAGTTGAGTAGTTTGAAAAAAGTATTTAATAAAAAAGTAATAATTATCGCCGCTTCGGTCGTTGCGGTCTTTGCCGTGACCTTTGGCGGTGTCGCGCTCTACGTTTCGGACTATTACAGAGCGGATACCCCGAGTATAGAAGCCTTTTCCGTGAACGTTGACGTTGCGGAGACCGTGATATCCGACGGAATGATAGCATATGGGGATAGCGATTCGGAGGTCGGATTTATCTTCTATCCGGGCGGTAAAGTGGAATATACTGCTTACGAGCCTCTTATGCGTCAGATCGCGTCAGATGGAGCGCTTTGCGTACTTGTAAAAATGCCGTTCAATCTTGCGGTTCTTGATATGAACGCGGCAGACGGTGTTTGCGGTCTTTTTCCCGAAGTTGAGCGTTGGTATATTGGCGGACACTCGCTTGGCGGATCAATGGCGGCGTCCTACGCCCAAAAAACCAATGAGGATTTTGAAGGGCTCGTTTTGCTTGGTTCTTATTCAACCGCTGACCTTTCCGACACGGAAATTGACGTGCTTTCGGTCTTTGGAAGCGAGGACGGGGTAATGAACCGCGAAAAGTATGACGATTGCAAATCAAATCTTCCCAAGACTTTTACGGAGATCATCATAGAGGGCGGATGTCATGCTTATTTCGGAATGTACGGCAAGCAGGACGGCGACGGAGAGCCTGCAATCGGCGTTGAAGAACAGATATGCAAAACCGCTGAATATATAAGCGAATTTATGTTAAACGAGGATAATTAAATGCCGAAGATCATTGAAAATCTGCGAGAGCAGCTCCTTGCCGAGGCGAAAAAGCAGATAGCGGAGCAGGGGTATGCAAAAACCACCGTTCGTTCGGTCGCAAACGCGTGCGGCGTGGGTGTTGGAACAGTATATAATTATTTCGAATCAAAGGAAATGCTGGTTGCGACCTTTGTTTTTGAAGATTGGAAGACCTATCTTAACGCTATGGCTTGCCTTCCCGCCGACGAACCCAAAACTCTCTTAAAAGGAATATACGATCTGCTTATAGCCTTTGCCGATGAAAACAAAGAGCTGTTTTCCGACCCCGATGCGGAAAAGCTTATGCCCACGGGCTATTCCTCACGGCATAAAATGCTTCGCGCTCAGATCGCGGATTTTATCCTGCCGTTATGCGAGCTGAAAAGGGTAGAAGAACCGAGATTTACGGCAGAATTCATTTCCGAGGCGCTTATATCATGGTCTATGGAAAGCGCTGATTTTGAAACGGTCTATCCGTTGTTTGAAAAGATGTTAAAAAAATAATATTACATAAAGGAGACTTAAAATGAGCAGCTTTGAAAATCTTCGCATCGTGGATAACTTCTATCAGACGTCCCTGTTTTTCCCGATGCCCACGGTCATCATTTCCACTCTTTGCGAGGATGGAAAGACCACCCTCGGACCCTATTCGCTGGTCCAGCCCTACTACGTAGCGGGTAAGGATTACTACGCAATGCTTTTGTGTTGCCGTAACTCCTCCAATACCGCCCAGAACATTCTCCGCAACGGAAAATGCACCCTTAACTTCATCGATGACAAGCCCGCCACCTTCAAGGAAGCGGTCAAGCTTTCATGGCCCGGCGACAAGCCCGAGGAGAAGATGCCCAAGTGCAACTTCAAGCTTGAAAAGAGTATGATCGAGGAAGAAACGGGTGAAAAAAGACCTATGGTTTTGACCGATGCGATCGAGGCAATTGAGTGTACTTGGGTTCGTGAGCTTGAGGGCGCGGATAAGTTCGCGGCGGGAGAGCTTAACGGATACGAGGGGCCCTACAACGATTTCAACGGAATCACAAGCAAGTTCGGCGCGCACTTTATCCTTAAGATCGACAAGATCCTTATGAAGAAGAAGTACAGCGACGCTATTATCAACGGTGTAAGAGCCAAGGATTTTCCCGCGCTTCCCGTTGATTACGGTTATAGAGACAGTAAGAATTTCTGGTTCCACAGAAAGACGAAAATGAGAGCCGAGCTTCTTCAGATGCGTCAGGCGTCTCTCGAATCCGTTCGCTACGCCGCAGACCGCGTGGACGACACCGTAAAATTCACCGACGACGCGCTTATGACTATCCTCGGAGTTCCGAGAGTATTCCTCTCGGTCGTGCTTAAGGGATGCGTTTCGTGGGCGAAGGAAAACGGCGTTACCCTTATCACCGCAGAGCATATGGCAATCATAAATGACAAGCGTTCCAAAGAAAAGAATAAAAAGTAATACATAAAAGGAGAAGATTCAAAATGAAAGTTGTACTTGCAGGCGCTTTTGGAAATCTTGGCGCAGAAATTCTCAAATGTCTTTGCGCGGCTGACCACGAGGTCATAGCCGCAGACCTTCGTGAGACGGCGGTAGAGGGTTGTGAAGGAAAATACACCTTCAAGGCTATCGACGCTACCGATCCCGAGACCATGAAGGGACTTTGCGACGGTGCTGACGTGGTTATCACTACCGTAGGACTTACGGGCGCATCCACCAAGGTAACGTCTTACGATATCGATTATAAGGGTAACATGAACCTTTATGCCGAGGCAAAGGCGGCAGGAGTTAAGAAATTTAACTACATTTCGGTTATTTCCTGTGACGAAAAGGGAGCAGAGAAGGTTCCCATGCTTCACGCAAAGTATCTTGTTGAGGAAGAGATCAAGAAAGAGGCTATGGACTGGGTAATCTACCGTCCCACCGGATATTTTTATGATATTGCAAAGGTGTTCAAGCCCTACGTAGATAAGGGTGAGATGCAGCTCCTCAAAGGCTTTGGCGGTGTAAAGGCAAACGTGGTCGATTGTCCCGATTTCGCACAGTTCATAGTTGATCATATGAACGATACTAACGCAACCTATAACGTTGGCGGTAAGGAGACCTACACCTACGAGGAAATGGCAAAGATGTGCTTCGACGCGGCAGAGAAGCCCCTTAAGATCAAGTGGGCACCTATGTGGCTCTTTGGCGTTCTTGCCAACCTTCCCAAGATCAAGAAGGCAGGAAAGCACGACATTATTCTGTTCTCCAAGTGGACCCTTTCTCACGACCTTGTGGGCGATACCATAGTCGGAGAAAAGAGCTTCGGCGAATACATAAAGTCATACTTCGGAAAGGAGAACAACTGATATGCCTTGGTCACTTTTAGGAATTCTTCTTGCGGTCTGTGCCGTTGCCTGTGCCGTAGGATTTTATAAGTTCGTATATTTTCTCTCTATCGGATACGGCTTTGCGGTAGCGGCAGGCGGTATTACCGTTCTCGTAATGTATCTCATCAATCCCTCGTCAACTCCTCTTTGGATAGTTCTCGTTCAGACCGCGCTCTTTATTGCGTACGGCGCGCGCCTTTCGGGTTTCCTTCTCGTAAGAGAGCTTAAGAACGTTACCTTCAAGAAGACCGACGTTGCAAAGGACACCCTTGCAAAGAACGGTGAAAAGAAGATGCCGATATTCGTTCTCGTAACTATATGGGTGTGCGTTTCGGTTCTTTACGTAGCTCAGGTCAGCCCCATGCTTTTCCGTTATGATAACGGTTCTACCGATTTTATCGTTCCCGCAGTCGGATTTGTTATTTCAGTATTCGGACTTATTCTTGAGTCTATTGCAGACAAGCAGAAGTCAGCGCAGAAGAAGGCTCGCCCCGATATGGTCGCAACTAAAGGGCTTTACAGAATCTGCCGTTGCCCCAACTACCTCGGTGAGATCCTTTTCTGGACGGGCGTATTCGTAAGCGGCGTTACCGCATATCAGGGTGTTGGTCAGTGGATCGTTGCCGTTCTCGCTTATATATGCATCGTTTACATTATGTTCAACGGCGCTCAGAGACTTGAAAAGCGTCAGATGGCTCGTTACGGCGAAAACGAGGAGTACAATACTTACGCCGATAAGACCCCTATAATTATTCCTTTGCTTCCCATCTATCACCTTAACAAGAAAAAATAAAAAAGCTTTAGGAGAACGCATATGAATGACTTTTCCGTTTCTATGGCATTGGTAGATTATATTCCCGTCGTCTGCTTTGCGATTGCCTCCGTGATCCTTCTGCGAGATCTTTACAACAAAATGAGCAAGGGCGCGTTTGCGCTTTTCTCGGCAGGCGTTATCGACGTTGCTGTCGCGGGGGCGCTCAAGGCTACGTGGAAACTGCTTTACGCGGCGGGTGTATGCAATTTTGAAGCACTTGACCATATGTTCTTTCCTGTTCAATCCATCGGTTTTCTGCTTGCGGGTATAGGAATTCTTGCTATGCTTATACATAAGCAGTCGGGGAACGCACTTATGGCGACCGTTCCTCCCGTATTCTCGGGAACCTTCGTTTTCGTAGGACTTATGGTGGCGGGGCTTGGAATCATGGACGTAGTGCTCTGTATTTTGTCAGTAAAGCTTAAAAAGCCTTGGCTTATAGCGATTTTTGCAATATCCTTTATCTGCTCGCTCGGTATGGGATATCTTTCGAGTCAGGATTTTGCCGAAGCGGTTATGAACTGGATAGCCGAGGGCGTTAACGTAGTCGGACAGGGTACGCTTCTTTTGGGTACGGTATTGCTTCATAAGAGCGGTCTTGCCGATCTCAAGCTCCGCGGTGGAGAAGAAGCGTGACCTACTATCCTCATAACTTGTAAATCGGATAGGTGATATTTGAAAAATCGGTTGCCAAAATGACGGTTTTGTGATACAATCAAGTTGAAAAACGATAAACGGATAAATTTCGAGGTAAACGTATGAAAGACGGGAAAAAATATATTCTTGTTGCAGACGACTAAAAGGAAATACGCGACGTGCTGACGCTTTTGCTCTCGGGCGAAGGCTATACAGTGGTGTGCGCCGAGGACGGACAGGCGGCGGTGGACACGGCAAGCTCTGACGTAGACCTGTATATTCTGGATGATACCTTTCGATATTCTGATCGGTATCGTAAGCGTTCTCGCCGTGATCGGTGCGTTGGTGATATCCGTTGTGTTCAGAAAAAGCCGTAAAATGTTCGTCTTGGCGCGTATCCTTTGCACTTTGGCGATAGCCGTCGGTGTCTATAACGTATTTCTTTGGTAAAAATCCGATTGAATTTATAACTTAACACAAAAATTGACTTGCGACACCGTCGCAAGTCAATTTTTGTGCGTCCAATGAAAATGAAAATATAATTGCGGTATTTTCGCAATTATATTCCATAGGTTCCCGTCAAGGGGTCTCTGAAAATGCCAAGCTCGGGCGTGAAGAACGTGAAGACTATAAAGAGGATTCCTATCACTATAAGCGCTGCCAACGCCCGTCTTTGCGTTTTGCAGCTCAATTTGTTTTCGTTAAAGAGCTTCGTTTCGTAAATATAAGCGATCGCCGCGGAAATAAAGAAAATTGCTATATTAAGCCAGTCGGGGGATCTGCCGATAACGCCGTTGTAGGTGTAGAAAAGAACGGGTATGAGGGTAAGCCCCGAAAGCGTTCCGCGAAGCTTAACGCACCAAAAATCCTTTCTGTCGCGGAAGAAAAAGCTTTGCACCAGCGCAAAAATAAACATCGGCCAAAAAAGAAGCTTCATATGCTCCCAAGTCGATTCGTTCACTCCCGAAAAGGGCGCTATCCACGCGGCTTTCCCAAGCCAATCGTATAAAAAGTGTAAAATAGTTCCGCCGAGCGACGTTACCGCGAAGCCCATCAACTGCCAAAGTCCTATCTTTTGTTTCATATGCCCACCTTTAGATCTTTTTATATGATAATATGCAGTCTTTCCGCTTTTTTATGCGTGAATGGGAAAATCAACTGATTATATCTTGATATTTCAAAAGAGTGGTGGTATAATTAAATCGCAATCGTTTTTTGCGAAAACACAGTGAAGGATCAAGTTAAATATGAATCAATATCTTAAGAATTTAAATAAAATTGAATTCGCGGTGACAAACGCCTGTACGGGAAGGTGCAAGCACTGCTCCGAAGGTGATCATATTTCTTGCGGAGAACGAATCGACCCGCAGATTGCCGCCGATGCAGTGCGAAAGATCGCGGCTGAATACGATATCAAAACCGTAATGACGTTCGGAGGCGAGCCGCTTTTGCACCCGACTGCGGTGTATGCCGTTATGAGTACCGCAAAGGAGTTGAATATTCCTCGCCGTCAGGTTATCACCAACGGATATTTTTCAAAGAATATTGAGCAAATCCGCTCCGTTGCGAAAAAGCTTGCCGAGTGCGGCGTAAACGACCTGTTATTATCGGTGGACGCCTTTCATCAGGAAACTATTCCGCTTGACACGGTAAAAACCTTTGCCGCAGAAGCGAAAACAATGGGTATCCCCGTGAAGCTTTCTCCCGCGTGGCTTGTAAGCCGTGATGATGAAAATCCCTATAACAGCAAAACAAAAGAGCTTCTCAATAGCTTTGACGATATGAATATCCCCGAGGGAGAGGGAAATATCGTTTTCCCAGAGGGCAACGCGCTTAAGTATCTTTCGGATTATTTTAAGAATTCCAAGCCCGAAAATCCATACGTAGAGGACCCGCGCGACCTGCGTTGTATCTCATTCTCGGCAAACAGTGACGTCCTCGACGGAAACGTTTGTGAAAAAGACATTATGGAAATTATAAAGGGTTATGCCCCTTAAAGGTAAAAATATGAAAAAAATAATAGTGATCGGCTGTCCGGGAAGCGGCAAAAGCACCTTTTCACGGTCATTGCATAAAAAGACGAGGCTTCCGCTTTATCATCTCGATATGATGTATTGGAACTCCGATAAAACCACGGTTGATAAGAGCCTTTTTCGCGAAAGGCTTTCTGCCGTTCTTGATGCTGACGAATGGATAATTGACGGTAATTACGGCTCAACGATGGAGCTGCGGCTTGCGGCTTGCGACACTTGCTTTTTTCTCGATTTCCCGCTTGAAATTTGCCTTGACGGTATCAAAGAAAGACGTGGAAAGCCCCGAAGCGATATGCCGTGGGTCGAGACCGAAACGGATACCGAATTTTTGGATTTTATAAAGAAATATAACGAAAAAGAACGCCCCAAAGTGCTTGATCTGCTTGAAAAATACAGTGATAAAAACATAATAATTTTCAAGAGCAGAGAAGAGGCAGACGAGTATTTATATCGTTTTTGAAAAAAGGAGAAAAATATGACATTTGAAACGGAACGTCTCATTCTTCGCCCTTGGCGCGAGGACGACGCAGAAGAATTATACAAATACGCAAGCGACCCCGATATAGGTCTGCCTGCGGGATTTCCACCCCACACGAGCGTGGAAAACAGCCGTGAGATAATTAAAAACGTGCTTTCCGCGCCCGAAACCTACGCCGTTTGCCTCAAAGAAAACGGCAAGCCCATCGGCAGTATAGGCCTCCACCGCAACGACCTTGCCGAAAACGACGATGAATACGAGCTCGGCTATTGGATCGGCAAGCCCTTTTGGGGGCAGGGTCTTATTCCCGAAGCGGCACGCGAAATACTCCGCTATGCCTTTGAAGACCTCGGTATGGCGCGTATCTGGTGCGGTCACTACGAGGGAAATGTCAAGAGCCGCCGTGTGATGGAAAAGCTGGGATTTACCTATCACCATACCGCTGAAGGCATTGAAGTCCGCCTCCTCGGAGAGACCCGCACGGGTCACGCGCTTCTTATGACGAGAGAGTCTTGGAATAAGAAACTTAACGTGTAAATTTAAGCACTGCGCCCTCGTCTCCATGTGATCGGACTCTGTAAGTGGTCAAAAAATATAGCTCCGTGCATTCCGAATTGTGATGCACGGAGCTTAATTTTTTATTTACCGTTCCCCAATAATTGGGAGCAATAAACAAAGAACAGGGCGGCGGAGAAATCCGTCGCCGTGTTCATATAATGCGGTTGAAAAAGGACGAAATTTGTGGTATAAATTAAAAATATGAAAGTAAATTTCGTTAATATAGCGTGGAGGAAATTTAGATGTTTGAGAGTATTGTAAGTTATATCGAAAAAGCAAAAGATGATTTTTCCTTGAGCATATTACTACGATAGTAACAATATCTGCCTTAATCGAGAAAGGCTTGATCGTAAAAGTCGGAAACGGAAACAAGACTAAGTATAAAGTGGTCTAAATTGAGGTCGCAAAATGTATGAGAGGTTATACAACGAGCTTTGGCTTCGATATAAAGAATTAGAGAGCGAAAATAAGCGTCTTGCGGAAGAAAACGAACGCATGCGGTAGCAACCGGGCTTAGCCGAGATGAATGATAATGCCCCCAAAATCTCTGTAAGCGAAGTAAATGCAATCAACAAATACAGTTCATCAAAAGAAAAGATCGAACTGTACCGTTCACTATTCAAAGGGAGGGAAGATGTATTTGCAAGGCGTTGGCAAAGCACGACGAGCTGCAAAAGCGGATATCAGCCTGTATGCGTAAACGAATGGGCAGAGGGCTTATGCGACAAAAGGAAGTATAAGTGCGCCAATTGTCCCAATCGGGTGTTAAAATCCTTAACTGATGAAGACATTTATAAACATCTTGAGAGCAAGGAAGGATTAGCGCGTGATGTAATAGGAATTTATCCTATGCTACAGGATGAGACTTGTCATTTTCTTTGTGCCGACTTTGATGATGACTCGTTTGAAAAAGATGTTACTGCATATGACGGAAAAACAGAGGTGCAGGTTTACGACTATGTGGATATTCATATTCCCGTGCTTGAGAGAATGTATCAAAAGCGCGTGAAAAGCTATTCCGCTATTGGGTACAAAATGAAGTTGTTGTCAAATATCAATGCTACTCCTGATCTGATCTATGATGGTAAATCTTTCTACCACGGATTTTGTAATGATTTGCAAAATGCTATCCTCGACTCACGCAAGGGTGTAGCCATCGAATACTTATCTAATGCAGTATAACCCCCAAAAAAAGAGCAGGCGAACCTGCTCAAAACAACTCAATATTTAACCGAAAAGTAAGCATAATCAAAAAATATCGAGTGTCCATAACTTGAATCTGTTATGAACACTCGATATGGTCTGAGTGACAAGACTTGAACTTGCGGCCTCTACCACCCCAAGACCGATTTTTATATTTTTCTAGTGCTATCTAGTGCTTTTTAGTGCTATTCTGTCAACCAAAGCGTACATTTTCGTGCTCTCGTGTACTACTGTTTCCGTGTAATCCAATCGTCGAAGTGGTCAAACATGTGGTCAAAAAACAAGCTCTGCGTATCCGTTTATTGTGATACACAGGGCCTCGTTTTTCGTTTACCGTACCCCAAAATTTGGGGCGCAATAAACAAAGAAAAAGGTCGACGAAAAAATGGAGATAATTTAATAGAATCTATTGACAGTAACGCTAATAACTGATATAATATCGTTAGTAACCGTTAGTAACGGAATTGGAGGTAAAATATGTTGGAAGATAAGAATACCGAGTTTAAAAGGGAATATGTTGAGGATATAAAAAAGACGCTTGTTGCTTTTGCAAATACCGATGGTGGTAATCTTTATATCGGAATTGACGATGACGTCAATGCTGTTGAGGTCAATAATATTGACGGAGTTATGCTACAGGTGTCAAACGTGAACCGAGATGCGATTAAGCCGGATCTTGCAATGTTTTGTGATATTACTGTAGAAACCGTTCAAGATAAGAAGGTTGTAAAAATCACCGTTAATCGCGGTACTGCCCGTCCTTACTATTTGGCAGCTAAAGGTATTCGTCCGGAAGGGGTATATGTGAGACAGGGGGCATCATCTGTTCCTGCTTCCGAGAGTGCAATTCTCTCTATGATACGTGAGACTGCCGGAGATAGCTATGAGGAGGCGCGCTCGCTTATTCAGGAATTAACCTTCAATGAAGCAGATTTTGTTTTTGAAAATAAGAAAATTCCTTTCGGCGAAGCACAGAAGAGAAGTCTTGGCTTGATTGGCGAGGACGGAACGTATACCAATCTTGCATTGTTACTTTCAGATCAGTGCACCCATACTGTAAAAATTGCAGTTTTTGAAGGCGAGCAAAAGACGGTATTTAAGGATAGACGGGAATTTTGCGGTTCGTTGTTAAAGCAGCTTAACGATGCGTATCAGTTTATAGATCAGTTTAATCATACACACGCACATACGGAAGGTCTGTACCGTGTTGATAAAAGAGCATATCCTACGGAAGCAATCAGAGAGGCATTGTTGAATGCCATCGTTCACAGAGAATATAGCTTTTCCGCAAGCACACTTATCAGCATTTTTGATAACAGAATAGAATTTGTATCCATCGGTGGCTTAGCGCGAAGTATTTCACAAAGTGATATTTTGCTTGGTATTTCAATTGCACGAAATAAAAAGTTAGCAGATGTGTTCTATCGTTTGCATTTGATTGAAGCTTACGGAACGGGTATGCCCAAAATTATTGAAGCATACAGAGAATATGGTCTTGAGCCTCATATAGAAATATCCGATAACGCATTTAAGATTGCGTTGCCTAATACAAACGCGGCGGTGAAGGAAACAAAGGTTGAGTTGACCGAAAACGAGCAAGGTGTGTTATCTGTGCTTAAAGAGGGAATTAAGTCTCGCTCGGAGATTCAAAAGGCTCTCGGATTTTCGCAGACAACTACAATTGTTGCGATTGCAGCACTACTTGATAAAGGCTTGATTATAAAGGTCGGAAACGGAAATAAAACGAAATACAAAATGGCGTAAAAACGAGGCTGTGAAATGTATGAGAAGCTATATCGAGAGCTTTTGCTTCGCTATAATGAATTAGAGCGTGAGAACAAAAGGCTTTCAGAAGAAAACTTGCAGTTGCGGCGGCAGCTTGGCTTTGCAGAGGCACCTCAAGAGAATATCGAGATACCCATAATCCATGCTGCCTCTGTAAATAAATACAGCTCTTCAAAGGAAAAGATCGAGTTGTTCCGTTCACTGTTTCACGGCAGGGAGGATGTGTTTGCAAAACGGTGGCAAAGTACGACGAGCGGAAAAAGCGGCTATCAGCCCGTGTGTGAAAATGAATGGGCAGAGGGCTTATGCGACAAAAGGAAGTACAAGTGCGCCAATTGTCCCAATCGGGTGTTAAAATCCTTAACTGATGAAGACATTTATAAACATCTTGAGGGCAAGGATGGATTACCACGTGATGTGATAGGAATCTATCCAATGCTACAGGATGAGACTTGTCATTTTCTATGCGCCGACTTTGATGATGACTCGTTTGAAAAAGATGTTACTGCTTTTAGAGAGGTATGTGAAGAATTAAATGTTCCTATATGCGTGGAACGATCCCGTTCGGGAAACGGAGCTCACGCTTGGATATTCTTCGAGTCGCCTGTTCCTGCTGTATTAGCTCGTAAGCTTGGAAGCGGTATTTTGACTAAGGCGATGGAGAAGCGCGGTGAGTTATCTTTCAAGTCATACGACAGACTATTTCCCAACCAAGACACTATGCCCGATGGTGGATTCGGTAATCTTGTTGCTTTGCCTTTACAAGGACTGGCACGGAAAAGTGGAAACAGTGTGTTTGTAGATGAGCAATTCCGTCCTTATGACGATCAATGGGCATATCTTTCGTCTGTTCAAAAAATGACTGCAGCTGCAGTGGAAACACTCGTTTTATCATTCGGCAAGGACGGAGAGCTTGGTAAACTCGTCAGCGAATCCGATAGTAAGCCTTGGGAAACGAAGAAGAAAATTAAAATTACGCATAGTGATTTCCCTATGGTACTGAACATCGTCCATGCAAACATGTTGTATATTCCTGCGGCAGAATTATCCGCAAACGCGAAGAATCAGATCAAACGCTTGGCGGCATTCAAAAATCCCGATTTTTACCGTGCTCAGGCAATGAGATTGCCCATATACGATAAGCCACGAATCATATGCACAGCCGACATCACGGAAGAGTATATTGCCATTCCTCGCGGTTGTGAGGACGCACTTTGCAATCTACTCGATGAAGCCAACGTGTCATATGTGATCGAGGATAAAACCAATTCAGGAGAAATTATCCCTGTTACTTTTAACGGTGAGTTGCGCGAGGAACAACAGCCTGCGGCAGATGCGCTATTGGAACAAAATACGGGCGTTCTATCTGCAACAACGGCGTTCGGTAAGACGGTCATTGGCTCGTATATGATTGGGCAAAGAAAAACAAACACCCTAATATTGGTTCATACACAGGCTTTGATGACACAATGGAAAAAATCTCTTGAAAGTTTTCTGCATTTTGACATAACACTGCCCGAGGAAAAGAAGGGCAGAGGCCGCAGGAAGGTTTGGTCGCCCGTGGGCGTTCTCGGTGCAGGAAAAGATACCGTACACGGCGTTGTCGATGTTGCCGTTATGCAGTCGCTTGTTAATGGAGACGAGGTAAAAGAGCTTGTGCGGAACTACGGGATGATCATTGTTGACGAATGTCACCATGTTTCTGCCGTTAACTTTGAAATGATACTCAAATATGCAAACGCGAAATATGTGTATGGTCTGACCGCAACGCCGACAAGACAGGATGGTCATCATCCGATAATTTTCATGCAGTGCGGTGCGATTCGATACCGTGTTGATGCGAAGGAGCAAGCTGAAAAGCGCAGCTTTGAGCATTATCTTGTGCCAAGATTTACAAACACGCGCTATCCATCCAAAGAAAAAGCAAGCATCACAGATGTCTATAAGAAATTATCCGAGAATGAGATCCGAAATAATATGATTGTTTCGGATGTTGCCGAAGCACTAAAAGAGGGGCGAAATCCAATTGTATTGACAGAACGGCGCGAGCATGTTGCATTGCTTGCAGAACGGCTTTCTTGTTACTGTAAAAATGTTATTCAACTCGTAGGAACAGCATCCACAAAATCTCGCAGAGAAACGCTGGAACGTCTTGAATCTATCCCAGGTGATGAATCGGTTGTCATAGTTGCAACGGGTAAATACGTAGGAGAAGGCTTTGACTATCCTCGACTTGACACGTTATTCCTTGCATTGCCAATTGCATGGAAGGGAAAAGTTGCGCAGTATGCCGGCAGACTCCACAGAAATTTCGAAGGCAAAACCGAAGTTCAAGTGTACGATTACGTGGATATTCATATTCCCGTGCTTGAAAGAATGTATCAGAAACGCGTGAAAAGCTATTCCTCCATCGGATACAAGACGAAATTACTGTCAAATATCAATGCGGCTCCCGATCTGATCTATGACGGTAAATCTTTCTATCACGGATTTTGTAATGATTTGCAAAACGCTCAAAGTGAGATTCTGATCGTCAGCCCGTTTATGAGGAAGAGCAGGATCACAAGTCTTATTAAAATCCTTGATCCAATTATTGAAAACGGCGTTAAAGTAACGGTAGTTACACGGCCTCCCGAGGATTTTAAGGATAAAGATCGCGATACGGTTAACGAGTGTGCGGAGAAATTACAAGAAAACGGCGTGATCGTTAGTTATAAATCCGATTTTCATCAGAAATTTACAGTTATCGATCAATCTGTTGTGTGGTATGGAAGCGTTAATTTCCTCAGTTTTGGTACACACGAGGAGAGCATTATGCGGTTCGAAAACACAGATATTGCTGGACAACTTATGGATACAGTTTTATAATACATAGCATAGGCTTCCATTTATTGCAAGTTGTTTTGATATGTGTATATGAAAAGTGCAAAAAGGATAGAGACCGATAGTTCACAAGCAAAAAAACGTTTTTTGTGTGATATAGTGTCCATTATGTGATAATAATTCCATTGTGTGCTATACAGTCCACCATTACCCCAAGGGCGACTTGAACATTTTTCTGGTCATTTTATCTTTTTTCAGACCTTTCTGCTACGGCAAAAATGGCCTTTCGTGCTCTCGTGGCATCTTGTCTCCAGGTGCTCCGATCGCGTCTATGGTCGTGTATGTGGTCGTAAAAATCCGCTCCCAAATTGATGGCTTCGGCCTCATGGGAGCGGATCGTTTTATTTCAAGGATTTGTGGTCAACTGCTGTGGTCGTTTTATCACCGAATCTACCCACCAGGGTCGTCGTATTGTAACTCTTCTGCAACCATTTGTCAAGAGGTTCAGCAATTAAAATTTGCACCGCAATAAACAAAGAAAAAGCAGTTTTCGCGGTGATCATATCCGTATGTGCTGATTAGTTAGCTCGTTTGGAGGTGCTGATATGTGTGGTTACAATGAGATTTAATAAATTACAAGTTCGTTGAATTCTTTCGAAATTCCCCTTGCAATTTAGATGGAAAAGTGATATAATAAAACCGTATAAAAATACTTATTATGAGGTGGAACATGGCTGCAAGCTATAAGAAACTTTTCAAACTACTCATCGACCGTGAAATGAAGAGCAAAGAGCTCGCTGCGAAAGCCGGAATAAGCCCAGCTACACTTGCGAAGATGAAGAAGGATGGTGCTGTTGTAAGCAGTGAAGTGCTTGTTAAGATATGCACAGCACTTGAATGTACAATGGATGATATCGTTGAAATAGTACCAAACAATGCAGAAAACTAAAGAACAAATAAGCTTCAATATGCAACAAGTTAAAAATAAAGATTCAAAGATTGAAGTCTTGTTGCGGAAAGAACTATGGAATCGTGGATTGCGTTATAGAAAGAACGTAAACCGAATATACGGAAAGCCTGATATTGTATTCATTGGCAGGAAGATTGCGGTCTTCTGTGATAGCGAGTTCTGGCACGGATACAACTGGGAAGAAAGAAAAAAGGACTTTAAGTCGCACCAAGAATTTTGGATACCTAAAATCGAGCGAAATATGGAACGAGATGCAGAAGTAACTGCAAAACTCGAAGTTGAAGGATGGACAGTAATCCGTTTTTGGGGCAACGAAATCAAAAAGAATACAGCACAATGCGCAGATATAATTGAAAAGGCGGTACATTCAAAATGAATAAACTGAGATCTATAGACTTATTTGCAGGCATCGGTGGAATCCGACTTGGCTTTGAAAGAGCGTTTGGCAACGATATTGATACGGTGTTTGTATGCGAATGGGATGAAAACGCGCAAAAAACATATAGAGCAAACTTTGACGACGATTTCGCAATAGCAGGAGATATAACAAAAATTGATGAAAAAGATGTGCCTGAGTTTGACATCTGCCTGGCAGGATTTCCTTGTCAAGCGTTTAGTCTGGCGGGTCAGCGTATGGGATTCGAAGACAACTACAAAGGAATGTGCCGTGGAACATTATTCATGGATGTTGCAAGAATCTGCGAATATCATAAGCCTAAAGTAATCTTCTGTGAGAATGTGAAAGGACTTGTAATTCACGACAGAGGGAGAACATTCAAGATTATCTGCAAAACCTTCGAGGATCTTGGATATAAAGTATTCCACAAAGTACTTAACAGTAAAAACTTCGGAGTGCCACAGAACAGAGAAAGAATTTATGTGGTAGCATTCAGGAATGATATTGCGCCGGACACCTTCGAATTCCCAGATATAATAGATGACACCAAATGTTTATGGGATATTCATGAAGATAAGCCGGTTCCTTCAAAGTATTATTTAAGTGATGTATATTTGGAAACCTTGCGTCAGCACAAAGCTCGTCATGAATCCAAGGGTAACGGTTTCGGATACGAAATTCGAGATTGGAGTGATGTAGCGGGAGCTATCGTGTGTGGTGGCATGGGAAGAGAAAGAAACCTTGTGATTGATAAACGCCAAAAGAACCTTGTTCCCACAACACATATTAAGGGAAGCATAAATAAAGAGGGTGTGCGAAAAATGACACCTCGTGAGTGGGCAAGGTTGCAAGGTTTTCCGGACACTTTCGAATTGCCGCTTGCAGATACACATTTATACAAGCAATTTGGTAATAGTGTAACTGTTAATGTAATCGAAGCTATAGCTAAATGTATATTAGATGTGCTTGAACATCCCGAGAAAACAAAGGCAAACAAATCAACGAAAACAAAATCATATCAGACACAAGATGAACAAATGTCAATGTTTGATGTAAATTGATTGATAAGGTGAAAACACAAATGGCAGAGTTTAAATTTATAGACTTGTTTTCCGGAATAGGTGGATTTCATTACGGATTAGCGAGATGCGGTGGCGAATGCGTTATGGCTTCGGAAATAGATCCGATTGCTGTAGATACGTATCGCAAGAACTATGGCATAACGCCTAAAGGCGATATTAGCAAAATTGATGTCAAAGATATTCCGCAATTTGATTTGCTGTGCGGAGGATTTCCTTGTCAGTCATTCAGCAATGTCGGTCAAAAAGGTGGATTGGAGGATCCAAGAGGTGCACTTATATACCAAGTTATAAGATTGCTGAAAGGTTGTAAACCCAAAGCCTTTATGTTAGAAAATGTCAAGGGGTTGCTTTCGCATGACAGAGGAAAAACCTTTAAAACGATTATTGAGGAACTTACAAAGTGTGGATATAAAGTGTATCATGAAGTTCTGGAAGCGAAAGATTATGGCGTTCCTCAAATCAGAAAAAGAGTTTTTATTGTTGGTGTGCGAAATGACATCAAGAAAGAGTTTACCTTTCCCGAGCCAACAGGTTGTGATAAAAAGCTTTCGGATGTAATGCGTGGAGAAACCGAAAGAGAATATGCCTTTACAATAAGAATTGGCGGAAGACGTTCGGGTATAGATAATAAATACAACTGGGACTGCTATCGTGTAAATGGAGAATTGCATTACATTACAGTTGAAGAGTGTCTTGAGGTCCAAGGTTTTCCTCGTGATTTCTATTTGGCTGGTAACAAAGACAATCAATACAAGCAAGTGGGCAATGCTGTTCCTACCGTTATTATCGAGGCAATTGGAAAACAACTAAGAGCTCTTGATATTATTTAATATAAGTAAAAATTTAATAAGTGGCCAATAGGCCCCTGTTCTTGTTGTGAATAAGATGCAAATATAATTTCATAGGAGATAATGATGTCTAATATTAGAGAATTGTGTAAAATTTGGTCTGAAAAAACATACAGAGAAGGAATAGAATATCTTGAAGCAGAAAATGCAGAGCTTTTTTCTTTGGCATTAAATGTTTTTGAAAAGCTTCAAATTATTGACATCCCAATGGACGGATATTATTGCGAACATTTGCCTAAAACCGAGGAATCCAGAACCGGAATTAAGAAAACCTATAGTGAAATTTTTCACGAAGAAATTGCAAAAGACACATTTTCCCCGGCGACATATCTTGTCCGCTTGCTTTGCGAATGTAAAGAAACAACCGATGACGATTCTCAGATCGCAGGGGCATTGGCCAGAGGTCTTCGTACGTTGACATCATTATTGCGTGAACCCGATTTCGCTTTTATAATTAAAGAAAATTTGAAAACGAAAGATGCGAATGCGGAAACATCATTAAACGCAAAGCAAGACAGTGGTGACCATACCGATGTGTTGTTAAAATATAACGATACCGAATATCGAATTTGGTTATATCAATTTTCTTCGAGAGGCTTGCCTCATGATATCGAAAGACTAACAGGCAAGCGCGGTGAACTTCCTTTGGGCAATCATTTGATCTGTCCGCTAAAAACGGAGTTGGCTATAGAATACGATAAACTTCGCAAGAAGAAATTGAGGTTGGAGTCAAAGACAAAACAATATAAAGAAAAGCTGCGTCTATGTTCTGCAAAGGCAGTTAAGAAACGCGAAGAAATAAGATCTAACATAGAGAAAACCGAAGAAGAAATAAAGGTTCTCATACCAGAATTGAAAATGCAGAAAAAGATTTCGGATAAGGAACTTGATATAGTTTGCGGTTGGTATTTTTATTCGGAGGCTCATATAAAAAGAATTATTAAATATATAGACAGCGGAGCTAAACCTATCCAATATCAAAAAATGGTGAAAATATTGTCCGCACCCGAAAAGTTTGTAAGTGAAATACACATGTTTGAAAAAGGAGAATGAAAATGAACATAGGCGAAAGAGATGAATTGATTTTCAAGATATACATGACTTATAAGAGGGATTGTGGCGAAGATCTTTTTGGCGAAATTGTTGACAGTGTAAGTTTTGACGGCGAGGAGTTTGGCTCTTTGCCTGAAGGATTTGATTTGCGTTCTATGATCAGAATGGATGACTTTGCGTTGAACAGATTAGCGGTCTCACTCGGAATTAATAAAGCTCCAACCGGGGCAAAAGCGGATGTTTATATCAATGGTGAAGGAGTGTCTTTAAAATCACTTGCTGCGGCCCCTGCTGCCCTTGTGAACCATACAGCCCGTCCCGGATTTGAGTTCGCATGTGTTAACGCGAATACATCAATTGATGTTCTTGATGACATCGTCGATGATTATTGGGACAAGCGTATACAAGGAATAATCACCGAAGATACTCGTATGAGCGATATGAATTGTCCTTTCAGAGGTTATAAAGAGTATATGCGTCCCATTCTGGAGTATTTTCTCTTTGAAGGTACAGGTAGTAAGGTGTCTGATTTTCCTGCGGACTATATTATTGAATTTAATAATCCTTTGAATGAATCTACATATAGATTGTTAACCAAAGAAGATGCTGTAAACGATGTGTGGCCTAAATTGATTTTCAGTCTAAGATCCAAGAAGGGAATGCCTAAGGACTATAATCTTAACACATATAGAGGAAAGAATGCGACAAGCATAGCTCGTTGGGTTAGATACCATAGCGGAGACTATCGTGGAGCACTTCACATAAGAGCAACTAAGTAATTATGTCAAATACAATTAAAGTCGGAAGTTTGTTCTGCGGAATAGGTGGTATAGATCTCGGATTTGAGCAGACCGGATTTGAAATTGCTTGGGCAAATGATATAGATTCTGCTTGTTGTAAAACTTACCGCCATAACTTTCCAAACACACATCTTATAGAAGGGGATGTCCGTGACATTGATCCTCATTCATTCTCCGATATTGATGTGCTTATTGCAGGATTCCCTTGCCAGCCGTTCTCAATTATGGGGTATAGACGTGGCTTCAAAGATCCTCGCGGTAATTTGTTTTTTGAGATTTCTCGTTTTATTGATATCAAGCGTCCTCGAGTGGTGTTCCTCGAAAACGTGAAAAATCTTATGGAACACGATAACGGTAAGACGTTTCTTGTCATTTACAATACCTTGGCACAGTTCGGATATTCCGTCAAGTATAAGGTAATAAATGCTACCGATGTCAATATTCCGCAGAATCGCGCACGCATCTTTATTGTGGCGTTTCTCAATATAGAAGATTGTGACCGATTTGCATTTCCCGAAGCAATTCCTCTCGAAGCAACGATTGAGGATATTATCGATCGTAGCGTAAAACACGATGATATTTATTATTACGGCTCAAGCAGCCGATATTTTAAGGAGCTCTATGCGAAAATCGTCGATAAAACAGGAATTTACCGAATTGACGATAGCGGCGTGGCAACACGAAAGTGGGAGATAAGTCCTACGCTGAAAGCTAACATGGGAACATATCCCAATCGCGTGCCGATCATTCGTGACGATTTTGGTATTCGCAAGCTCACGCCTATGGAGTGCCTTGCGTTTCAAGGTTATCCCAGAAACTATGCTTTTAAGGGTGTTTCTCTTGAAAGCGCGTATAAGCAATGCGGCAACACTGTATGTGTGCCTGTTATCAGAAGGATAGCAGAACAGATTAAAAAAGTGATGGAATGAATTAGAGTGAGGTGATTAAGGTGATTACATTGGAAGAATTCTCAGCATGGATGCGCGAGAACTCCACATTGTCTGATAGTTCGGTTTACAAATATGCTCGAGCAGTTAATACTATTTCGAATGAAATGAAAGATAAGGGCGTAATCACCGAAAGCCTTCTTTCAATGTCAGCACTGCAGCTCGATATATTCGTTCCTCTGATTTTGCATGATCCCGATTTTGTTGCCAAAAACAGAACAGGAAACAACATGTACAGTAATGCCTTAAAGCAGTACAGATTGTTTCGAAATGTTGAGGCGGTCGAAATTGTTGGTCATGATGAAGTAACAAGCTCAATCGAAGGTTATGCCAATCTACAAGAAACCGAACGCAGCGCGATTGTAAAATCGCGTATTGGACAAGGTTTGTTTAGAAAAGAGCTTATCAAAAAGTACAACAGTAGTTGTGTTATAACCGGCATAAATGAAAAGAAGCTTCTTATTGCGAGCCACGTAAAGCCTTGGGCTGTGTGCACCAACGCAGAACGACTTAGCGTTGAAAATGGATTGCTGTTAAGCCCGACATTCGATAAACTGTTCGATTGCGGATTGATTTCTTTTGCCGATTCAGGAAGAATACTCATTTCTTCTCAGTTGTCAGCAGAGGTAGTAAGTAAGCTACATATATCGACGACAGATACATTCAACCTAAAAGTTTCGCAAGAGTTGAAGCAGAACCTTGAATACCACCGTGATGTGGTGTTTACAACACAGGGACGAAGAAATATTGGGTGATAGTTTGATATGGTAGAAGTAGTAGCCGCCCTCATCTGGCAGGGCGAAAAATTCATGATCTGCCAACGCCCGGCGCACAAGGCAAGAGGGCTCCTTTGGGAGTTCGTTGGTGGCAAGGTTGAGCCTGGTGAAACAAAAGAGCAGGCTCTTATCCGCGAGTGCCAGGAAGAACTTGCTGTGACGCTGTCGGTTGATGATGTGTTCATGGATGTCATTCACGAGTATCCCGACTTGACGGTACATCTGACATTATTCAATGCTACCATTGCCGAGGGTGAACCCGTGATGCTGGAGCACAAGGATATAAAATGGATCACCTCTGGCGAAATACCAAACTACGACTTCTGCCCAGCGGATGAGGAAATACTTAAAAAATTAGGAAATTATAAAATTAGGAGTAGGGGAAATGTATAAAAAGCTTGACGGAAAAAACTTTATAGATCAAATAACAAGATATGGATATTTCGCTGAACAATTTCCAGATTGCTTTTCCTCCGAAGCTTTTGCCGACAATTTAAATGATTTGCTACCATTGATCTCTGTTGGAAAAGCACAAAAGAGTAAATCAAAAAACACTACCGCCCCTACAACGCTTTCAACCTATAAGAATGACATCTCCCGACGAGTATTGAGTGTTTCAAACCCGGAAGCATTTTTAAGATTATCAAAATATATGAGAGACAAATGGGACGAAATAGTTAGCGTGTCAGGTTCTGTGCATTCGCTATCGCCTATTACCTTTATTCGTAGTTATAATTTTTCTGAGGAAATGATTAATTGTGAATCCATAAGGGAAAAATTGAAAGCTAAAAGTGATTTTATTGCAGGCGTAAAAAGTTGTATTCGTACCTCTTTGGGATACAAATATAGATTAAAGGTAGATATTACTAATTGCTATAATTCGATATATACTCATTCAATTACATGGGCTATTTGCGGAAAGGATTTGGCAAAATCTTATTTTAGAACAGCTGAACCATCCTCAATTCAAGACAAATATGAAATGGGTGATTATTTAGATTGCTTTATAAGACAACAAAAGAACAATGAAACAAACGGAATAATTGTTGGACCCTATACTTCGCGAATAATATCTGAAATCATTTTAGCACGAATAGATCAATTGATGTCTGACAAAGGGCTAAAATTTAAAAGATATGTAGACGATTATAAATTGTATTTCAGGTCCGAAGCTCAGGCTCAGGAAAGCCTACCTTTAATAGAAAAAATATTAAATGAATTTAATCTTACATTAAACACATCAAAAACAGAAATAGAGAAGTATCCTTATGAGATTATATCGCAAATTAAAGATGCCTATGAGAAGTCCAAAAAAGCAGAGGGAGTGTTTGGGGTGTTAAATACCGCGGCACAACTTCACTCTAAAGGCGAAAAAGGAGCGTATAAATACGCACTGAAGTACTTGAAGGATGAGCCTATACCTGTTGATGATTTACAAATAATAATACCCACGCTCGTAAATATTATGTTGCTGGATCCTCGATATGGTAAATATGTGACAAAATATTTGAAGAAGAATATTTCGAGAATCAGGGCTGAAACTTTATCGATGGTTATTAACAGAGAGTTGGCTTGTAGTTTGAATAGCGAATTACAACAAGAAACATTGATGTTTATTCAATTGATTAAAGATTTGGACCTGACAATTACTGCAGATAATATGATCAATATTATGCGGAGTGATAATGATTTTGCGATAATTATTGCACTTGACATTTGGAAAAAACATAATAAATCTGTACTACGCACAAAACATGAGGCCAGATTAATTAACGAGAGCATAAAAGCACTAATGCTTTCGCTTAACGGAGAAAAATTATCTGGTGCGCGATGGCTACTGTTATATGAATTACATATACACAAGTTTGTTTCTGATGATTTGTTGCCCCAAATCGAGATAAATGATTTTTTTAAGAAGATGTTTGAACTAAAGATTTCTTTTTATAATGTATAGGAGATGGGGCAATTATGAACAACAAATGTAGATCCGAAGCTCGCTCGCGTTGGAGCACCACCGATGCCTACTGCGAGCACGAGCAGAAAACAAAGAACTACACAAGAGAAAAGTGGGCAGAGGCAAACGATGGTCTTATGGCGATCTTTGCCGAGTTTGCTGCATGCAAGGATAGCGGTGCGAGTGCTGATTCTGCCGCAGCTCAGGCGCTCGTTTCCAAGCTTCAGGAGCACATCACCATAAACTACTACACTTGCACTGATGAGATCCTCGCAGGGCTTGGACAGATGTACGTTGCTGACGAGCGATTCAAGAAGAATATTGATAAATATGGTGAAGGTACTGCTGAATTTGTGGCAGTATCAATAGCAAAATACAGTGGAAAGTGAGAAGAAAAATGGCAAAGGGTATTATTTATGTAATGACAACGGTTGTTCCCGGACTAATAAAAATCGGAAAAACGGGAACGGACAATTTTGAAAACAGAATGTACCAATTAGAGCGTAACGGCTATTTTAATGTCGTTGGCCTGAAGCGGAAATTTGCTATTGAGGTCGAAGACTACGATGCAAAAGAGGTACTCTTGGATGAAATATTTAGCAAGAGCCAGGTTCCG
This sequence comes from Eubacteriales bacterium, assembly GCA_045585895.1. Lineage (GTDB taxonomy): Bacteria > Bacillota > Clostridia > Oscillospirales > CAG-272 > SVTX01. Next base: position 5,144 of record JAZMZI010000051.1, on the reverse strand, counting down.
AATTCCGAACTCTTTGCTCTTGACGCTGACCTTGTAGTTCAATTGCTCTCGTCCTTTGAGGGAAAACAAATATATCCCGAGCCTGAAAAGATTTCTAAAGAAAAGGTTTTTGCTACTGCCACTGCTGAGCATCAAGTAAAAGCCGATTGGGAGAGAATTCCCGACGGTGAATATTATTATTCTCAAAATGTTAAAGGTTTCGGAAAAGTAACGGCTACGATGTGTGTTGAAGATGGTACTTTCATCGTCAAAAAGGGTAGCGTTTGCATTCCGCCTAAAGAAGGATGGACTCCTGCAGCGCTGAAAACTGCTCCCATAAAAAATAATATTCTTCAGGATGATGTTAGCACCAACTCGCCTTCTACGGCTGGCTGGATTGTTCTGGGTCATGCAAACAATGGATGGATTATGTGGAAGGACAAGGACGGAAATTCAATCGATATATACAGAAAGAATAAATGAGTATACATAATTATGATTAAAGAACTGATGCACGATCCTATCTTCCTGGCAGGGAAGTCGGAGGTCGCAACGAAAGAAGATTTGCAGGTCGCACAAGACTTGCTTGATACGTTGATGGCGCACAGAGAAAGCTGTGTCGGCATGGCAGCGAATATGATCGGCACTCGTAAGAGAATCATCGCCTTTCTCGATGAGAGCGGACGAGCTCCTACGTACACGGTGATGCTCAACCCCGAAATTATCAAAAAGGACGGCGCGTATGACACTGAGGAAGGCTGTCTGTCGCTTCTCGGCGGCCCCCGTAAGTGTAGGCGCTATAAGACCATCAAGGTGCAGTATCAGACCTTGGAAATGCAGACGCGCACGAAAAACTTCACCGGCTGGACAGCGCAGATCATTCAGCACGAGGTGGATCATTGTAATGGGATTTTGGTATAATTTGGAGAATGTAATGAACATTTTAGATGATTTTGAGCAAGAAGTAACATGTATCTATAAAAACGAAACTTATTCCGTGCGTGATAACGGATCTGTTATGCGCCATCCTAAAACAGACAAGAAATCGCGACCAACAGATAATAAATGGACTTTCGGGAAGTATAACGATAAAACAGGATATGCTGAAATTGCCGGAGAAAGAGTACATAGGATAGTAGCCATAGCCTTTATCGGTAGTCCACCATCGCCTCAACATGTAGTAGATCATATAGATACCAATCGCCGCAATAATCGCCCGGAAAACTTGCGATGGGTTACTAAACTTGAAAATATTTTATTAAACCCCATAACTGCTAAAAAGGTTGAATATTTGTGCGGAAGCATAGAAAATTTTTTGAAAGATCCATCAATACTGAGAGATATCCCATCTTGCGAGCTGCCTCAAAGGAATGCTCGATCAAGATCTTACCGAGCTTCGGCCTTTGATAAGCAAAAAAATATCGAGTGTCCATAACTTGAATCTGTTATGAACACTCGATATGGTCTGAGTGACAAGACTTGAACTTGCGGCCTCTACCACCCCAAGGTAGCGCGCTACCAGCTGCGCCACACCCAGAAACCTATTGTGTCATCTTTTGACGACTTGACTATTATAGCATACAAAAGATGGTTTGTCAATAGTTATTTTGAATTTTTTTTTGGTAAAAATAAAAGTTTTTTTTGCCGTTTTTTTGTTTATTTTACCCATATATTTTTGGAGCGTTATATTTTGGCAGGCGTTTATAAACCTTAAGGCAAACGTCTGTCAAATCCGCATCTTTTTACTATAGATCGTGGATCACCTATGGATTTGATATAAATTTATTATTGATTACGGATCTGTTATGAATGGCTTTACATTTGAGTGAAAAATGATATAATTGAAGCAGAGTTGTAAGTTTTTAAGGAAGAAGCAACGTAAATTTTACAAAAGTGCGAACCTGCGCCGAGATTTTGCGACTAAAAGGGTGAAATCGCCCAAGGGGCAGAAAGGAGAACCTCTTAATATGATCGATAGGGCATTTGAGCGTGAGTGTGAGGAGCTGTTGACGTACTTATACGAGCTTGCAAAGCTGAAATACAACGACTGTGTTGACTTGGATTCACTGGTTCAGGAAACGATCTTAGTCTATGTGAAAAAAAGGAACCAAGGTGAGGCAGTGGAGCATCCTAAAGGCTTTTTGTCGGCTGTAATGAAAAACAAGTATAACGAGTATCTGCGCGCAAGGTGTAAAAATCAAATTGTTTCTTTTGAAAGCTTTGATCTGTACGGTGATTCCGAGCCTGAAGTATTGGGGGCAGATGAAATAAGTGATGAAGACCAAGATGAGGAATACGTTGCGGTTCGCAGGGAGATCGGCAGATTAGTAAAGATCTACCGCGAGGTGACGGTGCGCTACTATGTATACGGACATTCGGTCGAGCGTATAGCAAGTGAGCTGGGGATTTCTCAAGGAACAGTTAAATCTCGCCTATCAACCTCTCGAAATCAGATCAAAGAGGGAATTAAAAAAATGGAAAAATATTCAAGCTTAAGCTATGAGCCGAAGAAAGTCAGCATCGGAATATGGGGAGGCGACTCGATGCGAGGAGAGCCGTTTACACTTCTGCATTCGCTGATAGAGGGGAATATCCTTTATTTGGCATATGAAAAACCTGTTTCAATTCGTGATATTGCCGATACGATGGGAATGCCTGCCGCGTATATTGAGCCGCTTATAGACAAGCTGGTGGACGGCGAGCTTATGGGAAGGACCGAAGGCGGTCTTGTATTTACCAGATGCTTTATGTGCAACAGTAAGGACGCACATGGAGACGTTGAGCGTCAAGAAAAATTGGCAGATAAATACGCAGAAGATATCTATCGCGTGGTGTGGGAAAAGGTACAGCCTTTGACGGAACGCGAGGAATTTGACTCAATGACCGAAAAGCAAAAGGCGACTATGATACTGTTTACCATTGACCACTGTATAACGCAGGCAGCCTTGAAAACAAAACCGACGCCTCCGCCCGATTGGTCCGAGTATCCCGAGCGCCCCAATGGAGGAAGATGGTGGGCTACGTTATGCGTTAGTGATAATGCGGAAAAAGATATGGTCAAATATGAGCGCTCGGGTCCGGCACATGTCGGATGCTCGAAAAATAACGACGGCAATTTCGATTGTAAAATGTACGATCTTCAATCCTGCTTTGGCGGCGCGCATTGGTGTTATGCCGATATGAAATACAAGGTTTCTCTGGAAGATGTGATAAGATTCTATGCGTCTTTGGTCGGTTGCGATCTGCCACGAAAGGATTATATGTTTGAATTGATCCCTGAATTTGAAAAGCTCCATATTATTCGCCGCCGTGATGACGGAGAGATAACCCTTGATATTCCCGCATTGACCTTTGATGAAGCCAAGCTTTGGAACGACGCTATGAAAAAAATACGTGAAGAGCTGGTCTTGATTATGGGAGAAGAGATCAGGGCATTGTGGGAGTCGTGGACCCATAAGATTCCCAAGCACGTGGATGGAAGGGAGCATTTTCTACACGACAGAGCAGCTGGGGCACTTTCGGTTGCGGTTATGCTATCTATAGCCGAGAAAGACCTGATACCCTATAAGTTTGAAATCGGAAAAACACCGATAATTTTTCTTGAATACAGAAAAAATAAGTAATATTGTTGAATAAAGAAGGACAAGTTTTGTCGGTTCACAAAAAATTTACATTCGCAATTTCAAATAATGTTGACAAAAAATATTATTTGTGGTATAATTCTTCTTCGGTACGGCCAAGATGCCCGCGGCCGTCTCTCTACCGCGCAAAAAGACACAGCGCGGTCGAAATAAAGTCCATAGGGAGGTAATAAAACATGGAAAACATCATCAATTCTTATGAAACTCTGTTCATCACCGATCTTTCTAACGGTGAGGAGGCTACCAAGGCTACCGTTAACAAGTTCACAGGTTTGATCGGTTCCAACGGTGAGATCGTTGAGGTCAATGAGTGGGGTAAGCGTCGTCTTGCATACCCTATCAACGACATGAGCGAGGGCTACTACACCATTGTGACCCACAAGTCTCCTGCTGATTTCTTGGCAGAGCTCGATCGTCTTTTCAACATCGACGAGTCGATCATGCGCTCCATGACGGTTAAGCTTGATTTCGAGCCTGTTGCAACCGTTAAGGAAGAAGTAGTTGCTGAAGAAGTTGCCGTTGCAGTTGAAGAGACTGTTGAAGCAGCTGAAACTACCGACGCTGAATAATCCAAACTGAAAGGGAAGGACTATTATGGCTAATTTTAACTTTAACAAGGTCATTCTCGGCGGAAGACTTACCGCGGATCCCGAGCTTAAGACTACACAGAGTGGCATCGCTGTCGTATCTTTCAGCATTGCGGTCAACCGCAGATTTACAAGAAACTCCGCTCAGCAGAGTGAAACTGACTTTTTTAACGTGACCGCATGGAGACAGACCGCAGAGTTCGTTTCCCGTTACTTTAAGAAAGGCTCGTCCATTTGCGTTGTTGGTACTATTCAGAACAACAAGTGGACCGACCAGCAGGGCGCTACCCGTTACAGAACCGACATCGTAGCAGACGAGGTTATGTTCGTTGATAGCCGCTCCGAGTCCGGTAGTGCTTTTGGCGGTGACGATGCCGACGCATTCGGCGGCGCACCCTCTTTCTCCACACCCGCGGGAGCTGCTCCCAAGTTTGAGGAGATCAAGACCGACGACGATCTTCCTTTCTGAGACGCCGTCAACTAAATTTATAAATTGGAGGATTTCATAAGATGACTGAGAATACTCGTCCTGCACGCCCCGCTATGCGTGCAAAGAGAAAAAAGGTATGTATCTTCTGCGCTGATAAGGTAGCTTACATCGATTACAAGGATGCAGGCAAGCTCCGCAAGTTCATCAGCGAGCGCGGCAAAATTCTTCCCAGAAGAATTTCCGGCACCTGCGCAGTACACCAGAGAGAGCTCAACACCGCTATTAAGCGTGCACGTCAGGTTGCTCTTTTGCCCTACATCACCGACTAATTACTAATTCAAACCGCCGAATTTTTGCGGATACTTCGTTGCTCCTCGAAAGCGACTCGACTTACGTAAGTAAGCCTTCGTCTTGCTTTCTCCGGTGCGCCTCGTCTCCACAAGAATTCGGCGGTTTTTTGTTATATTAGAGTTGCTCCTCGAAAGCGACTCGACTTACGTAAGTAAG
>JAZMZI010000050.1:0-29994 GCA_045585895.1 Eubacteriales bacterium | reverse complement strand
AAATGAAATCTTATTTAAACTTAAAGATATTTAGGTTTAAATAAAATTAATAAGGCTGGGTTTAACACCCTTTCAAGGGTAAGAGACAGTGGGGGATTTTTTTTAGCTCCGAAGGAGCGAAAAATCCTGCGCCACCCTAAGAGAACCCCTTCTTTTGGAAAGTTTCTTTGCCTACTTTCTTCTCAAAGAAAGTAGGCCGCCGGAGGCTCGCATCCCCCGCGCCCCTCGCCGTTAACCCCCAATTTATAAAAATAGGAGAGGAAACTTTTGGCTTCCTCTCCTGTGCGAAAACATTATAATACTTTTTCGAAATTTACACCGTACCAAATAGGCTTTTCGTCGTTTAAGGTGGCGTCGATGGCTTCGCAGACGAAATCTGCGGCAATCGCGGATCCTTCCGCGAGAGTTTTGCCGTTCATCACGGCAGAGAAGCAGATCGACGCGAAAACGTCGCCAGTGCCGTGAAAGCTCTTTTCCTTTTTGTCGTTATAGTCAAAGAAGAATTCGCCGCTTTCACTGTCGTAGCCGTAGCAGCCAAGCTTGTCGGGAGTGAATCCAACGCCCGTGAGTACCGCTTTTTTGCATCCGAGCTCGGTAAGGGAGACCAGAATATCCTTTATGTAATCTTCACTGTATCCGCTTGCAATATAAGGCTTATCAAGCATAAAGCAAGCCTCGGTAAGGTTGGGAACTATCATATCAGCCGCGGCACAGAGCTTTGCCATCTCGTGGGCGAAATCTCTATCAAATCCCTTGTAGAGTACGCCGTTATCGCCCATGGCTGGGTCAACGAATTTAAGCTTGCCTTCGCCGAAATCGCGGAAGATGCCGAGCACAAGGTCGATCTGTTGTTTTGAACCGAGGTAGCCCGTGTAGATGCCGTCAAATTCAATGCCCTCATCCTTCCAGACCTTGCAGATAGGCTCAATGTCCTCGGTCAGATCACGAAAGGTAAAGCTGTTGAAAGCGGTATGCGTGGAAAGTACCGCGGTGGGGAGAATTGCCGCTTCTATCCCGAAGGATGATATTATTGGCAACGCTACGGTAAGCGAGCATTTTCCCACGCAGGATATATCTTGGATAGAAAGTATTCTTTTCATTTTTTGCTCCGTATATATTGTCGAAAATTACGATAATATTATATAATTTTTTAGCCTCAAAGTCAAGTGAATTTTATTTGAATTTTGACTGAATTTTATTGCAAATTCACTTTACAAATCGGCAATTATGTGGTATAATTATAAAGATGTAAAATTCAAGAAATAATAGTCCCGTAAGGAGAAAAATATATATGAGATGTCCTTTTTGCGGCCATAGCGAAAGTAAGGTTTTGGATTCACGACCTGTCAGTGAGGGGAACAGTATCAGAAGAAGAAGAGAATGCCCTGTGTGTCAGAAGAGATTTAACACCTTTGAGGTGCTTGAGTCGGTGCAGATATTCGTTATAAAGAAAAATGGCGAAAAGGAGCTTTTTGACCGCACCAAGTTGCTTGCCGGCGTGCTTAAGGCGACCCAGAAGCGTCCTGTAAGTGCCGATGAAATAGTTACCGAAATAGAAAAAGAGCTTCAGAATTCGCTGACTCAGGAGGTTACAACTGCCGAGATCGGTGAGATGGTAATGGAGAAGCTTAAGGCGAGAGATCAGGTAGCTTACGTTCGATTTGCTTCGGTTTACAGGGAATTTACCGACGTGGAACACTTTTTAAGCGAGCTTATGGAGCTTAAAGGCGGAGAAAAAGTCAAATAATGTAACAATTTGTCGAAAAATAAACAAATTGTTGGACTTGTGGTTAAGTACGCCTCAAATTGAAAAATACGGCAGAGGAAACAGAGTTCCTTTGCCGTATTTTCTTTTTCTTGCGGAGAATACTATTTTCAAGACTTGGATATTTTACGGGGAGTTCCTCGGGAGAAGGACGGTATTGATAATGAATGAAAACGGTAAAAAATATCTTGGCTCGGACTACCGAGAGAATGTAACGGCGCTCGACGGTATTCTTCGGGTCAAAGATAATTTTGATATTATAAAAAAGGTCTTGACGATCGGCGACGACGAATTGACGATGTATTACGTCGACGGATTCGTGAAGGACGGGGTTATGTCAAAAACCATAACTTATCTTTTGTCATTGAAGGGGATATGGGGAACCGCCGACGGATCGGCTTCTTCGGAAAAAAAGAACCTTCCTTACAGCAAACGCGCTGAGGAGTTCGTTAATGCTCATATGCCCTACGTTGAAAGTACGGCAACCGACGATCTTGAAAATATGATACAAATGACTCTTTCGGGCGCGACTCTTATACTCGGCTCGATCTTCGGCGACTACGGAATTTTGGTAGACGCGCGGACTTATCCCGCGCGCGAGACGGGCGAACCCGAGGGTGATAAGGTGATGCGGGGAGCGCGAGACGGATTTGTAGAAACGCTTATTTTCAACACCGCGCTGATACGCAGAAGAATACGTAACCCGGAGCTTACTATGTGTTATATGACGGTAGGAGGCTCGTCAAAGACCGACGTGGTTATTTGTTATATGAAAGATAGGGCTGATCTCGCGTACGTAAGGGAGATCAAAACGCGAATAGGTAACATCCGTACCGATTCGCTGACTTTGGGTCACGAATCGCTGGCGGAGTGTCTGATAAAAAAGAAATGGTATGATCCCTTTCCGAAGATCAGATATACCGAAAGACCCGACAGTGCGGCGGCGCAGTTGCTTGAAGGCAGCGTGGTGGTGCTTTGCGATAACACCCCCGACGTTATGATCCTGCCCGTTTCTATCTTTGACTTTATGCAAGAGACCAACGATTTTTATTTTCCTCCGCTGACGGGAACCTATATCCGTATGATCCGCCACGCGGTTTTCTGGCTGGCGTTGTATCTTATACCGCTTTGGTATCTGCTTATCACCCATCAGAGTTTCGTTCCCGATTGGCTTGCTTTCATCGTGCCGCGGGAAACGGGAAGGATACCTATAATCGCGCAGCTGCTAATCGCTGAATTTATAATTGACGGCTTGAGAATGGCTTCTTTGAACACCCCGAATATGCTTTCAAATTCGCTTTCGGTGGTAGGGGGATTGATACTCGGAGACTTTGCGGTGAGCATAGGCTGGCTTATTCCCGAGGTGATACTCTATATGGCATTTGTCGCTATAGCTAACTTTACCCAGAGAAGCTATGAATTGGGTTATGCCTTCAAATTTATGAGAATGATGCTTTTGGTGCTGACCGCAATCTTTGGGCTTTGGGGATTTATAGGCGGCTCTATCCTTATATTGGTTCTGATTGCGACCAATGAGACGGTCAATGGAAAGAGAAGCTATCTCTACCCGCTTTTGCCGTTTGACTATAAGGCTTTCAAGTCGCTTTTCGTCAGAGTGAAAAAATACGATTGAAGGATAAATTGGGGTTTAGCGGCGCGTTTAAGATAAACATTGTCGTAGGGGCGCATCGGCCGCCCCTACGATTTTGGGGGTCGTTCAACTTGCCGACAAATCAAAATTTATGATTTTCACATGGCGAAATGCGGGGGATTTACTAAAATGGAAATAAATGTAAGAACTTGAAATTAATTGTAAAAAGCCATCAAAAGCCGCATTTTTTGGTTTTATAGGGGCAAAATTCAGAGCAAAAAGCTAAAAAACAATAAAAAAACTGAACGATTGCAATTTATTTTTTGAAATACCTCTTGATTATTCACGACTAATATATTATAATATTACCATCACGGTGGTGAAAAGTGGAGCGCTTTTCCATAAATATGGAGCGAATTATCGCGCTTTTGCACCCAAGAGAGGTATTTCGATGTTTACAGGCGAATTTGAGCACAGCGTAGATTCCAAAAACAGAATATTTGTCCCTGCTAAATTCAGGGACGAGCTTGGAGAGAGCTTTATGGTCGTCCGTGACATCCGCGGACCGATCTTGAAGATATATTCACTTGAAGGCTGGCAGGAGTATCTTGCTCCCATTAAGGCACAGGAAAGACGGGTTGCCGAAAAGACCCTCCGATATCTTCACAGAAACGCCGCGCAGGTAACGCCCGATTCTCAGGGCAGAATAGTTTTGCCTGCTTCGCTTCTGGCTTACGCAGAGATCGAGAAAGAAGCGGTAGTGGTCGGATGCAGCGATTATTGCGAGATCTGGTCTTTGAATAATTACAGAGCAGAGATAGATAGCGAGGACGCCGACGAGATCCGCGCGGAGCTTGAAAGGTTGGGTCTCTGATGGAAAATAAGATAAGCTTTTCGCACCGCTCCGTACTGCTTGACGAGTGCATCGAGGCACTCAATATAAAGCCCGACGGCATTTACGTCGACGGAACTGCGGGCGGCGGCGGTCATTCCCTTGAGATCGTCAAAAAGCTGACCGCGGGCGGCAGACTTATTGCCATCGACCGCGACGACGCGGCGATAGCGGCGGCAGGGGAAAGACTGAAAGATTACAGTGATAGGGTCACGTTTGTCAGAAATAATTTTTCGTCGATAAAAGAGAGTTGTCAGATGCTCGGTATCGATAAAATAGACGGAGTTCTTCTTGATCTCGGTGTGTCCTCGTATCAGCTCGATACGCCCGAGCGAGGATTCACCCACAATACCGACGCGCCTCTCGATATGAGAATGGATAGACGCAACGAGCTTGACGCTTACGTCGTGGTTAATACATATAGCGCGGATCAGTTGAAAAAAGTGATCTACAACTACGGCGAAGAGAGATTTGCTCCCAAGATAGTGGCGGCAATAGTCAAATACCGCGAAAAAGAGGAGATCAAGACCACGGGGCAGTTGGTTGACATAATAAAGAGCGCTATCCCCGCATCGGCAAGAGAGGGCGGACATCACCCAGCTAAAAGAACCTTTCAAGCCATAAGGATCGAGGTAAACGGAGAGCTTGACGCGATCGAGCCGACCATACGCGACGCGGTGGATATACTTAACCCCGGCGGACGGGTGGCGATAATCACCTTCCACTCCCTCGAGGACAGGATAGTGAAGCAGACTTACGCAGACCTTGCAAGCGGATGCAATTGTCCGAGAAGTTTGCCCGTATGCGTTTGCGGACGCAAACCCAAGGTAAACGTGATAACGAGAAAGCCCATACTTCCAAGTGAAGCAGAGCTTGAAGAGAATCCGCGCTCAAGAAGCGCGAAGCTCCGCGTTGCGGAGAAAATATAAGGCAAACGGCGGCTTCGAGTGTCGAATGTAGTCGATTGCCCGAGAAAAACGGAGGAAGTCGATGAAAAAGACGGGAGCGAGTGCCGCAGCCGCTATGGCTGAGCCTATGACGGGCTGCTACGGCGGCATCGATATCGGCGCGCTTTACATAGATATGCTCTGCGAGAAATTTAAAAATCGCGGAATTCGGACGGGAATCCCAGCCGAAAAGAGCGCAGAGGTAAGGAAAAACGCAAGAAATCTCGGCATCGAGGTGGATAGTGTTTCCGCTAAGGATGAAAAATACAGAACGATGAAGATAGACGGCAAGGCTTATATGAGCTCAGATGATTTTGCCGCTTATTATAAGGATCTCAGAGGCTACAAGCTGCCGCACTTTTACTCTCGCGCGGATAAGGAGTATGAGGAAGCGGAGGCGGTCGCAAATGTGCAGGAATCGGGTAGACCGCCAAAAAAAGCTGTGTGGCTTGCCATAAAAAGACGCACTGAAAAATGCGCGCGTGAATTCGTCAAGGGATATATAGTGGACGAAGCTCGCAAGCAGATCGACGAGGAAATGGTCGAGGGAAAAAAGAAAAGAATACCCAAGACGGTTTTTCCGACGCTGGCGGTGGTGACGGTGTCACTTCTTCTGGTGGTGTGCAGCTCTGTTATGGTAAGCCGCGCCTCAAGCGACGTCAGCCGACTCGAATATAAGATCGAGTTGCTTCAAGAGTCCCGTGACGACCTTGAAGGAAAGCTGGTCGAGAAGAATAATATGCTTGACATTCAAAGAATTGCGGTCGAGGAGTATCAGATGATAACCCGCGGATACGTAAAGTCAAAATATCTTGACGTTACGGGCGAAGAGGAGATCAGACTTTTCGACGGCAAGGGCGAAGAGGATTCGTTTATAGAAACGGTCTTGAAGGCTATCGGTATCATTTCCGATTGACCTTGCTTCGCGGTCTTATTTTGGGGACGAATTGCTCTATTCCATGTCTTTTGGAATCGGGTCGCAATTCGCCCTTAAAATGATTTTTAAGGGATTTTTTATGTAATAACTTTCGAGGACAAGACATATATTGAGGTGAATTCCCAAGGGTGAGAACTCACTTGTTTTGCTTGTGTTCAATAGTCGTTTCGGAAATATTCAAGAAAGGAGATACGTTATGGAGGGCGGAATGCCGAACAAAAAGGTCAGAGGACGCGCGGGTTGGCTCTGTATAGTAATGAGCATACTGTTTCTGGTGCTTTCTTTGAGGATCTTTATTTATCAGACCTTTCAGTACGACAAATTCAGGCAGAAGGTTATCGATCAGATAACTCAGGAGACCACGGTCACTGCCGACAGAGGAAATATATACGATACCAACGGCATCGTTATCGCCACCAACGTTACTACTTACCGTCTCTTTCTCGACCCTGCGGCAATAGAACGAAAAAGCTCCGAGGACGGAAAAAATTACGCGGATCTTATTGCCAAGGGCGTTTCGAAAATAGAATCCCTCGGCGTCAGCTACGACGCGGTGATTGGCGAGGCTGAAAAGACCAAATACCGCGACAGAACTCTCGCGCGCCATATAAGCGAGGCGCAGGCGGATGAGGTCAGAGCCTTTATGCTTGAAAGCGAGATAGACGACATGGCGCTTTTGCATCTTGAAGCCACCAGCAAGAGGTATTACCCCTATAACGAGCTTGCCTGCCACGTTCTCGGATTTACGGGCGGCGACGGAGAAGGACTTTACGGTCTTGAATATCAGTACGACGACATACTTTCGGGTACGGACGGAAAATATATCGGCGCAAAGGATTCCTTCGGCAACGAGCTTGTCTATGATTACGAAAGCTATATTCCCGCTATTGACGGCTACAATATTACTACGACGATCGACGTTTACATTCAAGCCGAGCTTGAAGAACAGCTTAAAACCACTTACATTGAGTCGGGCGGTAAGAACCGCGCCTGCGGTATCGTTATGGATTCCCAAACGGGAGCTATCCTCGCTATGGCGGTATATCCAAATTACGATCTCAACGATCCGAGAGAGATGAACTATCAGCTTAAAGAGGTCTTGGCGGCGGGATGCGACGAGCTAAAAAACAGCGGACTGAAAGAGGGAACCGACGAGTACGCCGAGCTTGCGCTTGACATTTATTGCAGAAAGACCTCACAGAAGGCAAACACGGTAAAAGAGCCGCTTGACACTTATGAAAAATTTTACGATCTGCTTCATCAGACTCTTATGATGTCGGCATGGTCGAATAAGGCGATAAACGAGATGTACTATCCCGGTTCGACCTTCAAGGTAATAACCGCTGCTATGGCATACGAGGAAAACCTCGTTGACGACAACGACAATTATTTCGTCAACTGTACAGGCTCAAAGCAGGTGCTTGACAGAAATATTCACTGTCACGATCACAAGGGTCACGGCTACGTCTCCTTTGCGCGTGGACTTCAGCAGTCCTGTAACCCCGCGCTTATGACTATCGGCGCAAAGATAGGCGCCGAGAAATATCTCAATTATTTTTCTGCGTTCGGCTACTTTGAAAAGACGGGAATCGACATCTCGGGCGAGAGCGTTACTACGAAAGGCTCGACCTTCTGGACTGATTCTGATTTCCTGTCCCCCTATAATTCCACCGATGAAAACGGCGTATACCAAGATGAAAGAAACCTCAATTTAGCGGTTGCGTCCTTCGGTCAGAACTTCAAGATCTCCCCTATTGCGCATATCACCGCAATAAACGCGGTGGCTAACGACGGAAAGCTGGTTACTCCTCACTTTATCAAGGAGATAACCGATAACGAAGGCAACGTTATATATTCTCACGAAACCGAGGTGCGCCGTCAGGTGATCAGCGCGGAGACCTCTCTTAAAGTGTCTACTATTCTTGAAGAAGGCGTTTCGGGCGACGGAGGTTCAAGAAACGCGTACGTTGAGGGCTACAAGATAGCCGCAAAAACGGGTACGTCCGAAAAAAAGGATACCAACAGTGAATATACCTCCACTCCCTACGTTTGTTCGGCGGTAGCTTACGCGCCTTACGACGACCCCAAGATCACCGCTATGATACTTGTGGATGAACCTACGGAGGGCGTACTGTACGCGAGTACCATAGCCGCACCCTATCTTGCAAATCTTATGGAGGAGGTCCTGCCTTATTACGGAGTCAATCCCGAATACGACGAGGACACTCAACCCTTGAGCGCGCCGGCTCTCGTATTGGGAAGGACAGAATACGTTAAGGGCTTTGCCGAGAGCATCGGATTCAAGGTCGAGGTCATTGGCAGCGGCGACAAGGTAACCGCTCAGTCTCCCGCGGTCTATACCGAGGTCGACAAGGATGCCGCGGTCATTTATCTCTACGCTCCCGCAAGCGGTGAAACGGTTGAAAAGAAGATGACTACCGTTCCCGACCTTACGGGATACACAGCGGTTGCGGCGAGGAGCGTTCTTGCTGAGCGAGGGCTTAACGTAAAGATCATTGGAAATAAGAATAATCTGAATAAACCGGGTGTCGTAGTATACAGTCAGTCGATAGACAGCGGAACTCTGGTTGAGGCGGGTACGGTGATCGAGCTGATATTCGAAAATCCCACGGACTTTGAAAATCCCGATTATATCGAGGGAAGCTGAAGTTATAGCTTTAAAAGTTGCATTTTTTCCTTCTCCGAAAAATATAATGTTCCGATACTTATATTTTTCGGAGGCGGATATGCGGATAGATGTTTTACTTGATGGAATATGCGGCGTAAGGTTTTGTAACTCGGTTGCCGCGAACGGTACCGAAATTACGGGAATTTGCTGTTCTTCCTTGCGCGTTGAAAAAGGAAATCTGTACGTTGCTATTGAGGGATTGCGAACCGACGGACACGCTTATATCGGTGATGCCGTCCTGCACGGAGCGGCTATTGTGGCGGTCAGCGAGAACGCAATAGCCCAAGGACGGGTAGATCCAGAAAGCATTTCGGTGCCGATCATAGCGTGTGAGGATACCAGAGCACTTGCGGCTTGCCTTTTTGCCGCGTGGTACTCTCATCCCGAAAGGAAAATGAAAATTATCGGTGTTACGGGGACTAACGGAAAGACCTCGGTAAGCCGACTTATATTTGAAATCCTTTCGCGTTCGGGAATTCCTTGCGGTCTTATAGGCACCACGGGAAGCAGAACGCATCTCGGAAAGATAGATATAAGAAGCGGAGATCCTGAAGCGAATATGACCACGCCCGAGCCGGAGGAGCTATACCATATTCTGTCGGAAATGGTCAAGGACGGGTGCGACACGGCGGTTATGGAGGTCACTTCACATTCGTTGGTGCAAAAAAGGGTAGAGCCTATTGAATTTTTCATATCGGTCTTTACCAATCTCAGCGAAGATCACCTTGATCTTCACAAAAATATGGAAAACTATTTCGCCGCCAAACGCGAGCTTTTCAATAAAAGCCGATTCGCGGTGATAAATTACGACGACAGATACGGCAGGCAACTTGCCGAAACCATAGATATACCCGCGCTTCTTTGCACGGCGGAGGGACGTGAGGTTCCTTGTATTGCCGAGGATATAAGATACGGACGTCGGGGAGGTATCGAATACAAGCTTACCTCCTTCGATATGCGCTTGCGTGTTCGTTCGCCTCTTTCGGGCAGCTTTAACGTAACTAACACCATGCTTGCCGCGCTCACAGCCAAGCGTTTGGGGGTATCGGCTATAAACGTAAAAACCGCGCTTGACCATTTTTCGGGTATTGAAGGCAGACTTGAAAGGCTGAAAAGCAGTGAAAAAGTTGATTTTTCGGTCTATATCGACTACGCGCATACTCCCGATGCTCTTGAAAATCTGATCAGAGCGGCAAAGAGCTTTGCAAGGGACGGGCAGAGAATAGTTCTGCTTTTCGGTTGCGGAGGTGACAGAGACCGCGGAAAGCGTCCGCATATGGGCAAGATCGCCGTTGGTATGGCAGACTTTGCGGTCATAACCTCGGACAACAGCCGAAGCGAGGATCCGCACGAAATAATCGAGGATATACTCGGCGGCGTAAAGTGCTGTGAGGGCGCGACCTACACGGTTATAGAGGACAGAAGGAGCGCCATCGAGTACGTTATAAAAAACGCCCGCCGCGGAGATATCATACTTCTCTCGGGCAAGGGGCACGAGGAATACGAGATGGATTCCTTCGGCGTCCGCCCGTTTTCGGAGAGAAAATTGGTTGAAGAATTTATAAAAAAGTATTACGGATAATCGGAAATATTATAAAGAGGTCTTATGAAAATCAAATTAGGGCTTGGAAAAGCTAATATGAAGGATATCGCCGAGTATTGCTCGGGAGAGCTTTACGACTTCACGGGGGAGCTTGGCTGCGACTTCGAATACGTTTGCACCGATTCAAGAGAGGCTGACGAAAATACCATGTTCGTTGCCACCAGAGGCGAGAGGGTTGACGGTCACGATTACATAATCAACGCCATCGACGCAGGCTGCCGCTGCATCCTTTGTGAATACGTGCCTACGAATATTTCGGGCAAAAAGGTCGCTTACGTTGTTGTTGAAAATACAATAGACGCTTTTGCCGATTGCGCCAAGGGATACAGGGGCGGCAGATATATGCCCACCGTAGCAATTACGGGAAGCGTTGGCAAGACTACCACCAAGGAGCTTTGCGCGGCAATTCTTTCAAGAAAATTCAACACCTATTATACCGAAGGGAATTTCAACAGTGTTATCGGTATGCCTATGTCGCTTATGGCGGCGGGCAAGGAGTGCGAGGTAGCGGTCTTTGAAATGGGAATGAGTGGCTTCGGCGAGATAAGACGTATGACGCGGGCGGCTAATCCCACCGTGGCGATGGTTACGAATATAGGTTCTTCTCATCTTGAATACCTCAGAACGAGAGAAAATATTGCAAAAGCGAAGCTTGAGATCGGCGAAGGTATTATTGACGGCGGTTTTCTCCTCCTTAACGGTGACGAGCCACTGCTTGAGGATCACTACTCGGATAGGTATGAAACGATTTATATCGGCCGCGGTTTTCATTTTGATAACGTAAAAGTGGAAAAGGACGGAACTCATTTCGATCTTCATACAGTAAACGGTGCTCTTTTTGATCTTCGCGTACCCCTTATAGGTGAGCATTTTGCATATAACGCGGCTTTCGCGGCGTTTGCGGCTTATTATCTTTTCGGCGTTGACGCTGAAGATGTCCGCGAAGGACTTGCTTCATACGTACCCAAGGGGGTAAGAATGAATATATACGAAAAGAACGGGGTCACCGTTCTTGCCGACTGCTACAATGCATCTCCCGAATCTATGCGCGGAGCGATCGATACCCTTAAGGCTATTGAAGTCAAGGGCAGACGCATAGCGGTTCTTGGTGATATGAAGGAGCTTGGAGAAAACAGCGAATTTATGCACAGGACTATCGGTTATTATCTCGCTCAAAAGAAAATCGACGTTCTTCTGACGGTTGGCTCACTCGGTGAGGTTATCGCAGAGGGCGCAACCGAAAGAGGATTGACCGATGTGCTTTGTTTTAACGATAACGCTGCCGCCGCAAGGTATCTCAAAGATCAACTCCAAAGCGGAGACGCCGTACTCTTTAAGGCAAGCCGCTCTATGAAGTTTGAAGAAGTTATATCTCTTGCTTTCGAAAGCTGAATTTTGAAATGACCCTTATAAAGGAAGGTTAAAGATATGTTTTATAATTACGTACAAGAATTGACAAGCCTTGATTTCAGTCGTATAATAGGTATAGAGGCGCTGATCATCGCGGTTTTGGTGTTCGCTCTCACGGTTGTGGCAACGAGATTTATACTTCCCGTTCTCAGAGCCAAAAAATTGAATCAGCCTATAAACATGTACGTCAAGGAGCACGCGGGCAAGGCGGGCACTCCTACCATGGGAGGCATCTGCTTTATAATAGCGACTCTTATCGTCGCTCTTTTGTGGATCGTTCTTGAAAAGTGCGGAGTGATGGGAGAGAACGACAATCGCGCTCTCTTGCCTTTTGCGCTCACCCTCTGCCTTGCGGTCTCAAACGGCATCATCGGATTTATCGACGACTATAAAAAGCTTATCAAAAAAGACAACGAAGGTCTTTCGGAATCCCAGAAGTTTATTTTGCAGATAGTTTTTGCGGCTGCTTATCTTTGCATGATGGGAATGACGGGTAATCTTCCCACGGTATTGAAGATACCCTTTATAAGCTTTGCCTTTGACCTCGGTTGGTTCGCGTATCCTCTTTATCTTCTCGTTATAGTTGGATTCGTCAACAGCACCAATATAACCGACGGAATCGACGGTCTTGCGTCAAGCGTTGGAGCTTGCGTGGCGGCGGCTCTCGTGGTTATGGCGGTGATCACAGGATCGAGATATACGGGCATCGCGGGAGCTATGCTGCTCGGTTCGCTTTTAGGCTTCCTCGTATACAACCGTTATCCCGCAAAGATATTTATGGGTGACACAGGTTCGCTCTTTATCGGCGGTATCATTATGGGATGCGCGGTCAGTGACGGTCAGCTCTTCTCCGTAATTATCATGTCAATGGTATTCATCTGCGAAATGCTTTCCAGCCTTTGGCAGAGAGTTTACTACAAGATCTCGGGCGGAAAGAGATTTTTCAAAAAAGCTCCCGTACACCACCACTTTCAGCTTCTTGATTGGAGTGAGGTGAAGATAGTGGCGGTATTTTCGGCGGTCTCTCTGCTTCTTTGCGCCGTCGGCGTTCTCGGAGCGGTACTTAACTTTTAATTTTTCGTAATACTGATAAACTAAATCGGAAAGGAGATAAAAATGGAACAAAAGGATCCCCAAAACAAGAAAAAGGGCTTTTTTATAGGTCGCGGAGTTAAAAAGCTGAACGACGTATATGAAAAAGACCTTGAAAATAACGACCCCATATATCTCCAACCGATACACGAAAAATCCGAGCCGATAAAGGAAGAAAAGGTGCTCTCCCGCGGCTCGATCGACGTATATTTTCTCATAATCGTTATAGCTATCGCGCTTTTCGGAGCGGTAATGGCTTATAGCGCAAGCTCCTTTACGGGTGAGAAATATATGCACGACAGTCTGTATTACTTCAAGCGACATATAGGCTTTCTTATAGGAGCGGTGATTTTTGTAGTTCCTTTCGTAGCCTTTGCCCGTCCTTGGTTTTGGCGGGTTTTCGGAATCGTAACCTACGCGGCGTCGGTTGTTCTGCTTATTGCCGTTCTGGTGGTAGGTGACACGGGAGGAGGAGCGCAGAGATGGATAGCCATAGGCCCTCTTACCATTCAGCCCTCCGAGATCGCCAAGGTGGGCGTTGTGCTGGTTCTCGCGCTGATAATGTCAAAACATGAGAAAAAGATAGAGCTTTCTCAAAGGTTCGGCGGTCATTTCAGATACGGCGTACTTTATCCCGGATTGGCTATTGCTACAATATGCGGTCTCGTAATGCTTGAAAAGCACTTGTCGGGTCTTATAATAATCGGACTTTTAGGTCTTATTATCATGTTCATCGGCGGCACGCAGAAAAAGTGGATGGCGATCATTATAGGCGCGGGCGTTATCGTTGTTGCGGCAGTACTTCTCGTTTCGGATTACGCACAGGAAAGAGTTCTGACGTGGTTGTTTATAGAAAAAGCCGACCCTCAAGGATCTGCCTGGCAGACTCTTCAGGGACTTAACGCTATCGGATCGGGCGGACTTTTCGGAGTGGGTCTCGGAAACAGCCGCCAAAAATTCGGATACGTTTCCGAGCCGCAGAACGACTTTATCTTTTCGATCGTTTGCGAAGAGCTTGGATTCGTCGGCGCTATGGCAGTAATAATACTTTTTGCTCTCCTTCTCTGGAGAGGATTCAAGATCGCGGCGGGATGCCCCGATAAGTTTTCGTCTCTCGTAGTCTACGGACTTACCGCGAAGATCGCGCTTCAGACGATTATGAATATCGCGGTCGTTACCAATTCGATGCCCAATACGGGAATATCTCTGCCTTTCTTCTCGTCGGGAGGAACGGCACTTATGATACAGACCTTTGAGATGGGAATAATACTTTCTATTTCAAGGTATTCTTACGTTAAGAAATAGAAAGGACCAAAATATGAGAGTGCTAATGACGGGCGGCGGAACCGCGGGACACGTAAATCCCGCTATCGCTATTGCCAATACTATAAAAGAATACGAGTCGGACAGCGAGATAGCCTTCGTTTGCTCATGTCAGGCGAGAGACAAGGCTCAGGATCTGGTTCCGAGAGCGGGATATGAGAAGCTTTACAAGGTGAATATTCTGCCGAGCCACAGTATCTATAATCCAAAGAACGTGCTTACTCTTATTTCTATGATAAAGTCAAAGGGCGAGGCGAAGGCGATCATTAAAGAATTTAAGCCCGACGTAATAATCGGAACGGGCGGATTTGCATGCTATCCCGTTCTCAACGCGGGCGCGGAGATGGGGATCCCCACCATCGTTCACGAGTCCAACGCTATTGCGGGCAGAGCGGTAAAAAAGCTTGCACCCAAGATCGATTGCGTTATGACCAACTTTGAATCCACGGCAAAGGACGTGGTAAATGCAAAACGGGTTATAAACGTAGGTAATCCTCAAATCGTGGGTCAGAAAAAGAGCACCGACGGCGCAAAGATTGCCGAGGGCTTTAATAGAAGTGTGCTGATCTTCGGAGGCTCCCTCGGAGCCGAGACTCTTAACCGCGCCGTTGCGGATATGCTCTCCGAGATAGCCGACAAATATCCCGATACCGAGTTTTATCACGCGGCGGGCAAGCGCGACTTTGAGGAGCTTAAGGGAATTTACGGCGAAAAGAAGCTGACCGAAAAAAAGAACGTTACTCTTGTGGATTATATCTACGATATGGACGTGAGAATGCCGAGAGCCGACGTGGTAATCTCGCGCGCGGGTGCTATGACGATCTCCGAGCTTTCTATGTTAGGTAAGGCGGCTATCCTCGTCCCTTCGCCATTTGTTGCGGCTAATCACCAGTACAAGAATGCAAAGACGATTTACGACGCGGGCGCTTGCGCACTCGTTGAGGAGAGTGAGTTCGAGAGCGGTAAGCTTTGCCGCGATACGGTCAAGCTTCTTGACGATCTGAATTTAAGAAGGACTTTTGAAGAAAAAATAAAGGCGTTTGCAAAGCCCGACGCGAACAAGGTCATTTATGACGAGATAAAGAGCGTTATGGCAGAAAAAAAGTAAAATGATGTTTGAAAAGAGGTGACAGAGAATGAAAAAGCAGGAAAGTGCGGCGGCAAGTCGTGTGAGAGCCTTTCTCGTGGGACTCCGCGCTTGGTTCTTTCTGCGTTTTGGCGAGGAAAAGGCGAAAAAGATCCTTTTTATCGCTCCCATTGTTCTCTTGTCGCTTATCATACTGTTGATTTTCGTGATCTTCACTCCCGTCCGAAGCATTGAAGTGTCGGGAGACGTTGATATGTTCAACGAGGGTGAGATAGTGGAGGCGGCAGACGTTGGAGAGGGGGATCTTATGATCCTGCATCCGAGCTTTGCCATAAAAAGCTCACTCAAAAAAAGCCTTCCCCTTGTGGAGAAGGTCAGAATTTTCAAGACTCCATTCGGTAAGCTGATAATCGACGTAAAGGTCAGAAAATTGGATTTTTACACCTCTTACGGCGATAAGTATTACGCGATCGACGAGAATTTAAGAGTACTTGACGTAAGTGCAAAAAGATCCAAGTATTCGGGACACGGAGCGGTGTACGTCAAGTTACCCGAGTTGAGAGAGCCGACCATTGGCGAAACTCTCGTTTTCTACGACACCGTTGAGGAGACCGACACAGAAGGAGAGCTTCTTTACGAGGTCAAGGAGGAAAGATATTACGGCTACGCAAGCGAATTCTTGAAAAGCGTGAAGGAAAGCGAGAATAATATTCTGGAGCTTTCCGACGGAATCGATCTTGAGGAGAAATTCAACGTAAGACTAATATATAATATGAAATACGAGGTCAGGTTCGGCAGTGCAACGGGACTTGACTCCAAGCTTGGCGTGTTTTTTTCGATACTTAACGAGGGTAGTGCCGAAAAAATGAGCAAGGCGGTTATTGACCTTACCTCGCCATCAAACGCTACCGCGCGTGAGGACGTTGACCTTGATTTTTCGGAATACGACGATTAAGTCGCATGACAACCTTATAATATGTAAAAAATCCCTACCGTGGGTTTCTGTATTGCGGAAAACACGGTAGGGAATAATTTTGTTATCGGGATAATTGCCCTTGATGAGAAATTATGAAAGGACGCGACGGATTTCGTCGCTGTTTAAGATGTATTATAATAAGGTTGAGATATGCGGTGTCAACACCTCGGAGCTTTGCGTGCTTGATGAGGATGAAAAAAGAGACCTGCTTTTGCGCGCAAGAATGGGAGATGGGGAGGCTCGTGAAAAGCTGATAAACGGAAATCTGCGCCTCGTTCTTTCCGTAATACGCCGTTTTGCCGGCAAAAAGGAGAATGCGGACGATCTTTTTCAGGTCGGTTGCGTGGGGCTGATTAAGGCGGTCGACCGTTTCAACGTGGAGATGGACGTTAAATTTTCGACCTACGCAGTGCCTATGATAATCGGTGAACTGCGCAGATATATGCGCGATAGCGGAAGCGTGAGGGTCAGCCGTTCGATACGCGATCTTGCATATCGTGCGCTTCAGGCGAGGGAGGAGCTGCAGGGCGAGAAGGAAAGCGAGCCGACTCCCGATGAGATCGCCAAAAAACTTGGCGTGGAAAGAGAAGCGGTGACGAGAGCTATGGAGGCGATCGCTATACCGATGTCGATTTACGAGCCTGTGTACAGCGAGGGAGGTGACTCTCTTTACGTTATCGATCAGTTGAGCGATTCGGGATCGGGCGACGAAAAATGGCTTGAGCATATCGCTCTTGCGCAAGCGCTCACCCATCTGACCGAGCGCGAAAAGACTATAATCGGTATGCGATATTACGGCAACAGAACGCAGACCGAGATAGCGGGAGAGATAGGGATATCCCAAGCCCAGGTGTCAAGACTTGAAAAAGGCGCGCTGGAAAAGATGAAAAAACAAATGGTGTAGATTTCGAATTTTGTTTTATCGGTTAGTTGAACGCCGACATAAAATCTTAAGGGCGTTTATCGTTAACCTCACCTATAAACCACAATTCAAATAACGAACAAAACCCCTTGCCTCGGCAAGGGGTTTTACGTTATTTGAATTACTTCTTAACGATGAGGGAATCGAAGAAATCGTCCTTGTTATCGTCCTTCTTGTCAAAGCCGGTTGCGATAATGGTGATCTGCATTTCATCCTCAAGATCATCGTCGAATCCAACGCCCCAGATGATGTTCGCGTCGGGATGAGCCTCGTTCTGGATAAGAGTCGCTGCAAGCTCTGCATCCTCAAGTCCAACGTCAGCAGATACGACGAATCTGATAAGGATACCGTGAGAGCCCTTGATGGAGGATTCGAGAAGGGGAGAGGAAATAGCTGCCTTTGCCGCAACCTCTGCCTTGTCCTTACCGGTAGCGGAGCCGACACCCATGTGAGCGTAGCCTGCGTCTCTCATAATGGTGGAAACGTCAGCAAAGTCGAGACCGATGAACGCTTCACCGTTTACGAGGTCGGAGATGCTCTTGACACCGGTGTAAAGCACGCTGTCTGCAACTTCAAACGCGTTCTTAAGGGTGATTCTCTGGTCGCTTGCTTCCTTGAGCTTGTCGTTGGGGATGATGATGAGCGCGTCAACGAACTTGGAAAGCTCGGTGATACCTTCTTCTGCGTTCTTTGCTCTTACCTTACCCTCAAAGGAGAAGGGACGGGTTACGATACCGATGGTAAGAATTCCAAGCTCCTTAGCGATTCTTGCAACTACGGGAGCGGCACCTGTGCCCGTACCACCGCCCATACCTGCGGTTACGAATACCATGTCGGTGTCGCCGAGAAGCGCCTTGATCTCGTCAAGAGATTCTTCCGCTGCTCTCTTACCGATCTCGGGACGTGCGCCCGCGCCTCTTCCGCCGGTGAGCTTCTCGCCGATCACGAGCTGAGAAGGAGCGTTGGAGCGGTTAAGTGCCATACGGTCGGTGTTTACGGTAATGAATTCAACTCCGCGAAGGTTGGAGAAGATCATTCTGTTAACTGCGTTGTTTCCGCCTCCGCCTACACCTACTACCTTAATGTTGGCGCCGACCTGCATTGTCTCATCATGTTCAAAAGTTGCCATTGTGTAAATCCTCCGATTTATATATTCCTAAATTTTTATTTATATTTATTGCACCGTTATACGGGCAATTTTAATATACAGCTTAATATTTGTAGAAATCCTTATAAAAGGAATCTCCGTAAATTCTCGATCCGAGATTTGCCCGCGCAGTGTTGGGTCTGTAGATCATCGTTGGTGCGTATCCGACTTCGCCCACTATTACGTGCTCTAAAAGCGCGATGTCTACTGCTGCAAGCGAAGCCTCGATAACATGGGTCAGATTACGGTCTGAGCTTGAAAGTGAAGCGGCACCCAATGGGTGATTATGAGCTATGATAACACCTGAAGCTCCTTTGATCACCGCTTCTCTCGCCACCTTAGATGGAGTTACGGCAGCCTCTCCGATAGCGCCTTCTGCTATTGTGGAAACGTCTATAAGTCTCATCGAAGCGTCAAGGTAGACTGCTATGAACTTCTCACTGTTGAGCCCTACAAAATGATCGGAAAGCATTTCACATACTTCGTTAAGACTTGTGAATCTCTTTTTCTTGGTTGAAGATCTCTTTCTTGAACGGTCATTGACGGCTCCTACCGTTTTTATGAGCAATGCAGATGATGATCCGACGCCCTCTACCGAGGAAAGCTGATCTGCAGAGGCGGAAAAGACAGCTTCTAAAGAGCCAAATTTATCGAGGAGGGTGTGTGCGATATCGTTGGTGTTAGCTCTGGGAATAGAAAAGAAAAGCAAGATCTCCAAAAGCTCGTGATCCGAGAAAATGTCCGGACCGAATTTCAAAAGCTTATCTTTAAGACGTTTTCTGTGCCCTTCGTGAGTTGATTTGCCTATGGTCATATTCTGATTCCTAATAATGAATAAAATAAATTTAACAGATAATTTAAAGCGACTGTTTTCGCAAGCTGATGAAAGTTAATATAATGAAAGGGATTTTCAAACTCTGCGTTTTGATTGAAAATATTATAATTATTCAAAAAGGCGAAAAAAACTCGATTTATCAAAAAAAATTTGCGTCGCTTGAAACTAAAAATGTTGTTTTGACAGATCAACACGGCGATTATTAAACGTTTTGCCGATTAAAAGTTGATTACTTGGCGCTTTTTTGCCATTTTTCTTTAAACATACTGAAAATGTGAGCTTTTTTGTTGTGGTATAATATAAAGACACGACAAGATGGCGAGGTGAATTTTGTGTTAACTAAATGGGTTTTTGCAAAAGTAATAAGCAACAGTGAAAGTATGTTTTCTCTCGAAATAGACGCAGGTGAAGGGAATATAACGACATACCGAGATATTACAAGAGATATTGGCGAGATAGAACGGCTTGCCGATCTTATAAATTCGGGAAACGTCTCGCCCGTACATATCAAAGAAATAATCGAGGACTTTCTTCCTTGAAGATCATCGTATGTCGGACTTGAATGCTACCGCTTTTCCTATGATGTGTATCTTTTCAAGATCCTCACCCACGAAAACCAAAGGCTCGTAACTGTTGTTTTCGGGGATTAGCATAAGCTTTTCGCTCTCAGGGTAATAGTAGACTCTTTTGAGGGTCGCTTCGTCGTTGATGACGACGGCGGCTATTTCTCCGTTTGCAACAACATCGGTCTTCTTGATGAAAACCGTATCGCCGTTGCAAATTCGCGCATCCTTCATGCTGTCGCCTTTGGCAATAAGGCAAAAATCGGCGTCGGTATCAATGTCGGTGATTACCAGACCGTCGTCCTCTTCGTTGACGAACACGGGAGCGCCGCAGGCGATCTCTCCGACTACGGGAAGCGCCTTGAATTTGGTTTCGGGGAGCTTGTCAAGCTTTGAAGTGTCGGAAGTGCCGAGAAGGTATCCTTCGTTTATACCGAGCGCCTGAGCGATAAGGCATATCGCGTCTGCTTTGGGAATGTAAACACCGCTGAGGTATTGACTAAGGCGCGGCTTGGATATGCCGGTGCGCCTTGAGAGCTCAGCAGCTCTCATATTCTTTTCAGCCATGACTTCCGCCAGGCGAGATCTAAAATCTGTCATAAATACCTCACGTAATACCTATCGGGAATCACCCGAACCCTGTTTTTGAAATAATCAGACTTGTTTCTGATATGCTTTATTATAGCATAAAGTTAAGCAAATGTCAACAGTTTTTCGAAAAAAAGTTAAACAAAATTAATGAATATTTTGTTAATTTCAATTATATATTTAATAAACAATTGAAAAATCAACATAATATTCATATAAATAACATAAAATCCAAATTTTTTGCAAAATTTGATTAAGTTTGCTAAACCGAGGCTGAACTTTTTGTTCAGCTTTTTTTCTTGCGATTTGTTTGATTGGCGGTTAATTCAAAAAAATCAAAAAAAACGGAAAATGGGGGTTGACAAATATAGAACAGATGTGCTATAATTGCCACAGTTAAGTTAGCAACGCAGATTTCAGGAAAGAGATTCGATCTTTTTTATTCAGGCACCTGCGTCCTTGGTTCATAGCTTGAACGAAGCGATAAATATACATTATTGTAATTTTAACGAAGTTGCTCAAAGCTTTTTACGTACGTGAGCATATCGTTTTTCGTTTTCGCAAAACGGAGTTTCAATTGCCGTACACCCCAAGCGGTATTGGTCGTCGTTTCGCACGCTTCTTTGGCTTAATAAAGCGAGGTCTTTTCAAGTTTCTGACGAAAACTTTATTTTTTTGAGCAGAGGGTTAAGCAAACTTAACGATAATATATATATGCTCGTTTTATTTGCCTGATAATGAACGGGCGGAAAGGTTAAAGCTTTGGCAATACAAGGAACATGCCCTTATTTACAATCTATGAAGGACAAGAAAGCGGTGTCCTGCGAGTGCGCCAAATTCAAATTTCCCGACAAGATCGCCAGACGGGAAATAATTTACGCTTATTGCGCTCACCCCACCGCCTACAACGATTGCGTTTTCAAAAAGGTGCTTGACAAATACTATTACGAAAGGAAATACAACGTTGATGATAAGAAATAAGATCGCGGACGGGATTTTGCGTTATAGGAGCCGTCAGCTAACCCTCGAAAGGGAAAGGAACCGCGCTCTTGAAGAAACGAATTCGATCCTTTCTGCTTATCTTGCACTTCTCGTAGATAGGCGCGACGGTGTTCGCGTCCCGAAGAAGTCAGTGAGAGAAGCCGTTGGTAAATACCGCGCAACCGTCAGTCAGGACGGTGCAGATTACGTAATATCGGTTATTGGCGAGGGCTTTAAGGGGTCTTGCCAATGAGAGAGAACAAATATGAGCTTTGGAGCGAGAGATACGGAGTTGAAGAGCTGCGTCGACTTGCGGAAGAGGGATTGACCGACGACGAGATATCGATCCGAGTTTCTCTTGAGGTGTCGGTATTTCGCTTGTGGCGAAGAAAATATCCCGATTTTGACGAGGCGATAAGGCTCGGAAGAAGCGAATCCGATTATTCGGTTATTCGCGCGCTCCACAGAAAGGCTACTGGATTTAACGTAGGTCTTAAAAAGACTTTTAAGCTGAAAAGGATAGAATTTGACCCCGAAACCGGTAAAAAGCTGCGCGAATACGAGGAGCTTGCCACGGGTGTTGACGAAACATACGTGCCTGCCGATCTGAACGCGGAAAAATTCTGGCTCAAGAACCGTCAGGGAGAGCGCTGGGCAGAGCAGAATGAAAAAGCCGCGACGGAAGAAGCCGAAGGAGAGACAGGTGTGATACAAATGCCTGTTGCCGATATGCTTGACGATCCGGTGGAGGAATGAAAAATGTCCGTAAGAGTTACCGAAAATATTGCGAGAGGCGGACGCGTGATATGGCGACCTCAGCCGAGACAGGCTGATTTTATGCGCCGCCTTGAGGACGAGGCGCTCTACGGAGGCGCGGCGGGGGGAGGGAAGAGCGATTGCGCTCTGGCGGAGGCTTTGCGGCAGGTCAATATCCCCCACTACCGCGGTCTGATACTCCGCAAGACCTATCCCCAGCTATCGGAGCTTATAGATCGCTCCTTCGCCATCTATCTTGGTGCATTTCCCAATGCGGTATTTAACGAAAGCAAGCATTTTTGGCGTTTCCCGTCGGGAGCTAAAATATATTTCGGCTCGTTGGCACACACGGATGACCGTTACAATTATCAGGGCAAGCGTTACGATTTTATAGATTTTGACGAGCTGACGCAATTTACCTATGACGAATACAGCTACCTTTTTTCGAGAAACCGTCCCAGCGGTGCGGGAACGAGATGCTATATGCGGGCGCAGGCAAACCCAGGAGGTATAGGTCACGGATGGGTCAAGGAAAGGTTTATCACTCCCGCGCCTCCGATGACGACTATCTGGGAAAGAGTTACGGTGCGCTATCCCGACGGAAGAGAGGATGAGAGAAGAAAATCAAGGATATTTGTACCCAGCACGGTCTTTGACAATAAGATTCTTCTTCAAAACGATCCCGATTATCTTACGCGACTTGCGTCACTTCCCGAGGCGGAGCGTGCGGCGCTGCTTTACGGAGATTGGGAAGGTTTTTCGGGTCAGGTGTTTACCGAATGGCGAAATGATCCCGAAAGGTATATCGACAGATGCGGAACTCACGTTATTTCTCCGTTCAAGGTCCCGAGGGAATGGCAAATATTCCGAAGCTTTGACTGGGGATATTCCCGTCCTTTTTCGGTGGGCTGGTACGCGGAGGACAAAGACGGCACGCTGTATCGCATACGGGAGCTTTACGGTTGTACCAAAACACCCAACGAAGGGGTCAGATGGGAGGCTTCAAGGGTAGCTTCGGAAATAAGACGTATCGAAAGCGAGGATGAAAACCTGAAGGGCAGGCGCATCAGCGGCGTTGCCGACCCCGCAATATATCAGAAAAACGGCGGTGAGAGTATCGGTGACATCATGGAAAAACAATGCGTGTATTGGGATAGGGCAGACAATTCGAGGATAGCGGGCAAGCAACAGATACATAACCGACTTGCCTTTGATGAAAACGGCAGACCAAGACTTTATATTTTTTCGTCCTGCCGTCAATTCATACGCACTTTCCCGTGTCTCGTTTATAGCTCAAGCGACGTTGAGGACGTTGATACGTCCATGGAAGATCACATTTACGACGAGCTTCGTTATATGTGCATGGAGCGACCCGTACGCCCTTTGAAAAGTCGTAATGTGGGGATAGTGCTGCCCGCATCCGACCCGCTGGAGCTTTCGCCGCGAAGCTTAGAATATCGCTTGCGGCTATCCACGTCTAATTAGAAATCAGAAAGGATCACTACATAAATGAGTAAAAAAAGCATATATATCCCCGATCTTGCTTATGCCGTAAAGACGCTTAAGGAGTACAAAGCGGGCAAACGAGAAATCGACGCGAGAGTAAGGGAGGAGAGCGAGATCTGGCGCGGAGTTTATTCGGGCGGTGAGGCTTGCTCGTGGATATTCAACAGTGTTATAAACAAACACGCAGACGTTATTGAGAGCATTCCTGGAGCCGTTTGCCTGCCGAGAGAAAAACGCGACGAGAAATATGCCGAGGCGCTTTCAAAAATAATTCCCGTTATAATGCAGAGGTGTGAGTTTGAACAGAGCTACTCCGACAATTCTTGGGAAAAGCTCAAGCACGGAACCGCCGTTTACGGAGTTTTTTGGAACAATTCTCTTGAGGACGGTATGGGTGACATTGATATAAGACCTGTCGCGCTTTCCGATATTTTTTGGGAAAGCGGAGTTTCCGACGTTCAGAATTCCAAAAATCTTTTTATCGTCAAGCTTTGCGAAAGAGAGGAGCTTGAAGCGCGTTACGAAGGCTTTAACGCCGAGTCGTGCCGCGCCGCGGACGGTGAATTGCGATCGGCTCTCGGATTTGGAGGTGACGGAAAGTATCTTCTTGTGGATTGGTACTATAAAAAGCCACATCCGTGTGGATCGGTTCTCCACCTTTGCAAATTCGTGGGAGACAGCGTTCTCTATTGCTCGGAAAACGATACCGCAGCTGTCGGCGGCTGGTATCATCACGGGGCTTATCCCGTAGTCTTTGACAGACTTTATCCCACGGCGGGTGCCTGCGGATTCGGACTTATCTCTATCTCGCGCGAGATACAGAAGTACATCAACCGCATAGACGGAGATATGATAACCTATACCGATTGGGCTTCAAAGGTGAGATTCTGGGCAAAGCGAAGCCTTGGAGTCAACGAAAAGGAGTTTCTTGATCTTGAACGAAGCATCGTTGAGGTTGAAGGAGACATTGACGAGGAGAAGCTTCGCCAGATAGAGATAAATCCTATAGATTCCAGCGTTATGGACGTGAAGCGGATGAAGATCGAGGAGCTTAAGGAGGTTACCGGCTCTCGTGACGTTTCGCAGGGCGGATACGGCGGAGGCGTTACCGCGGCGAGTGCTATCAGTATTTTGCGCGAAGCTGGGGCGAAATCCTCCCGTGACGGTATTGAGGAGACCTTCCGCGCATTCGTGAAGATCGTTTCTCTTGCCATAGAGCTTATCCGTCAGTTTTACAACGAAAAGAGAGTGTTCCGTATCGTAGGAGAAGACGGAAACGCGGAATATCTCGAATTTTTCGGAAGAGAACTGACAGGGGACGACGGCAGAAGACCTCACTTTGACATTGAGGTGTCTGCCACCAAGAAGTCTCCCACCGAATCGGCGCAAAAAAATAAGTTTGCGAAGGAGCTTTACGATGCGGGAGCTTTCAAACGCGAAAACGCCGCCGAGACTCTTATGATGCTGGAGCTTATGGATTTTGAAGGCGTTGGCAATCTGAAGGCGACCATCAGAGCGGAATACGGCTTGAATCAAGGGGAGGGAGACCGATGATAGTTGCGGATTTTTCAAGGACCGAAAAGGGGTTCCGCCTTCGCATAGAGGGCCATGCGGAATACGGAGAGCGCGGCAAGGATATAGTTTGCGCCTCTGTGTCCAGCATTTTTTACGCTCTTTGCGGATATCTCCTTAATTTCAAAAAGGGGAGCTTCAGGGTCAACGCTATTCAAAGCGGTCTGGCAGATATTGAATGTGACGAGCATTGTGAGGACTATCTTCAGCTCGTTTGTCTGGGACTATGGCAGATCGCTTGCCAGTATCCCGAAAATATTCGGGTCAATATTGCCGCGTGGAGATGGAAAATGACTCCAGATTGCGTGCGGTATTCTTATTAAAACACACTTTGGGTGGGAAAGGATTACGTTTTACCTATGGAAGAAAACAGAAGCTATATATCGGAGCCGCTTTGCGTCACGGAGGATGCGGATGCCGTATCCTCATGCGGCGCGGAGGATGACGCGGGCTATGATACCGACCCCGTCGGTGAAAACGGGAGAGACGACAGAGAAGAATACGAGCGACTTATAAAAAATCGTTTCAAGGACTTTTACGCGGAGGATACGCAACGCCTTATTAACCGTCGCTTCCGCAAATACAAGGTCATGGAGGAGCGATTTAAGATAATGGAAGATACTCTTGCGGAAAGAGAAGCGAAATTATCCGAAAACGACGCAAAAATTGCGGAGTTTGACGCTCTTTTGCGCTCCGAGATCGAAAAAGCGGTCAAGGAGACCGAGGAAAGAATAATCGGAGAGATAAGGGCAAAAAAGCTTCGTCCCGAAGAAAACGGAACGGCTCCCGTAAGGTCGCCCGCATCATTTGACGTGTCAAGACTCACTAAAAGTGAGCGTGCCTCCCTTGCCAAACGGGCGGCAGGCGGAGAAAAGATAAAACTATAATTAAAATTGAAAGGAATTTTTGGTATGATTATTTTAAATGCAGATTATCAGCTTTTCGGAGCAGGTGAAAATATCCTCGGAACCGAGGGTGAGATTAACGCAAAGAACGGAGAGGTCAAGGGCTACAAGGAAGGCGAAGGACTTTCCCCCGAGATGAGAACCTATTACTCCGATTATCTTATCGACAACGCAGAGCCTTCTCTCGTTCACGATCGCTTCGCGCAGAAGCACAATATTCCCGCAGGCGGCGGAAAGAGCGTACAGTTCCGCAAGTACGATCCGCTGCCCAAGCTTACCAATCCTATTGCAGAGGGAATCACCCCTTCGGGTCAGACCATCAATATGGGTATCGTCAACGCGACGGTTGCTCAGTACGGCGGTTACGTTGAGCTTACCGACCTGCTTCTTATGACCGCAATCGACAACAATCTTTGCATGGCGACCAAGCTTCTCGGAAGTCAGGCGGGCAGAACTCTTGACACCATCTCCCGCGAGGTTCTTGTGGGCGGTACCAACGTACAGTACGCAGAGGGTCAGGTCAGCGCGAGAAGCCAGCTTCAGGGCGGCAAGGGAGACGGCGAAAACCACTATCTCACCGTTGACGCTGTAAGAAAAGCGGTAAGATTCCTCAAGAATCAGAACGCGGAGAAGATCGACGGCGCCTACGTTGCGATCATTCACCCCGATTGCGCCTACGACCTTATGAGCGATCCTAACTGGAAGTATCCTCACCAGTATGCAGAGCCTTCCGCTATTTTTGAGGGCGAGGTCGGCAAGATCGAGGGCGTTCGCTTTATCGAGAGCACCGAAGCGAAGGTGTTCCACGCAGAGGATCTTGCGGCAAACGCAAGAAATCTCAAGGTCAGCGAAAAGGCGACCGCGTCCGCTACCGTTAAGTTTACCGGTGGCAACGTTGCCGAGGGCGAGCTCGTTGGCAGAGAGGTGCTTATCGGCGGCGTGAAGTATTACGTTTCCGCTAACACTGCTGCCTCTATGACCCTCGCAACCGACAGCACCAAGGCGCAGGCGGCATCTGTTACCTGCGATGCGAATGCTATCATCTATCCCGGTGAGGCGGGAAGCGAGGGCAGAGACGTGTACGCAACTCTCGTCTTTGGCGAAAATGCGTACGGCACCACCTCTCTTGCCAACGGCGGTCTTGAGCATATCGTCAAGCAGCTTGGCAGCGCAGGCTCCTCCGACCCTCTCAATCAGAGAGCGACCGTTGGTTGGAAGGCGACCAAGGTCACCGTTCGTCTTGTTGAGGCATTCATGATACGTATCGAAACTGCGGCTTCGGTTTAAGGATGCGAGGGGATGCGTCTGGGGAACTTTTGAAAAAGTTCCCCAAGCCCCTCAAAACTTTTCAGAAAATGTTGATATAATACGGTTTACCCAAGGGACTTTTTAAAGTCCCTTGGGAGTAAGCGAGAATATATAGAACAGAGAGGAAGAATATGTCGAAATTGAATGAAACTATTGCCGCCATCAGGGCGGAATACGAACAGATGTTAGCCGAGAAGGAGGCGGAGAACGCGATCCTTCGCGGAGAGAAGAGAATTGCCGCAGAGAAAGCGAGAGCGGCGGCAAAGGAGTACGAGGAATATCTTAACGAATATATTTCGGTCAAGCTTTTCAAGGACAATGATCGCTACAAGGATGACGTTTACGTTGCGGTAAACGGTCAGAATTGCGTGATAAAGCGCGGCGAGTGGGTGAAGATCAAGAGAAAGTTTGCCATGGTGCTTGACGCCTCCGAAATTCAGGATATGAAAACAGCCGAGTTCATCGAGAGAGAACAGAGAAAGTTCGCGGACGTAAATTGAGCCGGTGTTTCGAATTTTGATTTGTCGGTGACGCCACGGCGGTGTCTTGTGGAAAGTTTTTACGTCGCAGAGTTTGCTTGCAAACTCGAGCAAATCTCGCTTGCGAGTTTGCAGTTTTTCTCAAAAAGCGACCGCTGATCCAACGCGCGGAGCGTTGGTCGCCTCCGCAGAGGCGAAATTTCTTACATGCGCTTTCTTTTTTGCTAAGCGACATCCGCTAACAAAAGAAAACGCGTATAGGAGAGTTTCGCGCTTGCGAGCGCGACCGCCGATCGCGACGTGTCACTTCGGGCGTTGCCCGAAGCCGCGAGTTTTCTGCGAAAACATCGCCAAGCGACAAGCCCTTGAAAAGGCTTGAGCGAAACTTTCAAAAAGACACCGCCGTGGAGACCTATAAACCCCAATTTACCAACGAAAAGCCGCAATGTGCGGCTTTTCTCAGACTGTCGAAAAAGTCGCTCTACCGCAAGTGAACCAATAGCAAAAAACAATAAGCAATATGTAAATAAAAAAATCTGACAAGGAAAAGGGCAAGGCATTTCGAGAAAAGCCTTGCGCTTACTTGCTTTTTCCGTTCTTACACTCTGGCGTACCCCTGTACGCCGACGAATGTAAGAACGAAAAATATACCTGCCTTTTTCGGAGTCTCCCAGCGTGTCGAGGCTTTCTCGACACGCTGCGAAAAGCCGCAATGTGCGGCTTTTCTGACATTTGCGTGAATTTACGCATTAATATGTTGACTTTTTTTCCTTTGTGTGCTAATATTAAAATGTAAAAACTCAATGATGTTTGTTTAAACGCGAATAATATCTGCAGTATGTCGGCAAGATATAATATCTGATGGGAGGAGGGGCGAAAATGTCAAACGTATTCGATTATGTAAAGTGGAGAGGCGACCTTAGCTTCTCTCAATCCAAATTTTGCGCGGCTGACGCGCTGATTCTGGCGATGTTCACTTTCATCGATTTCAACAAGCTTGGCGGCGGAGAGGATATCAGCTTCGATGCGGCTTCCGACGGATATTGCCCCGACGAGAGCTACGATAGCGTGGATTTCGGTCTTATCATTCCCACTGAACAGATAAACAGGCTTTTTTGCGAAAGCGCTTTGACAAAACGCTTCGGCGGCATTATTGCCACCGATATGGTGGAGCGCACCGACGAGGCTGAAGGCGTTCAATTTGCGGCTACTACGTTTCACCTCGGGAGTGACAAGATGGCCATAGCGTTCCGCGGCACCGACGATTCGCTTGTCGGCTGGCGCGAGGATTGCTGTCTTGCCTATCTCGAACAGATACCCGCGCAAAAGATGGCTACCGAATATCTTGAAAAAATGGCGGAGAAATATCCCGAAAAAAGGATCTACGTTATGGGACATTCAAAAGGCGGCAATCTTACGCTTTATTCAACCCTTAAATGCTCCGACTCGGTGGCAAGGCGTATCTTGCGCGCTTATTGCTTTGACGGACCCGGTGTTTCTCTCAAAATGGTGGAGAGCGAGCGGTTTGCCAAAATGAAAAACCGATTTGACATAATACTCCCTCAGGCGTCTTATATAGGAATTATGTTTGAGAGGGGAGAGGATTACTCGGTGGTTCAAAGTGACGGTAAGGGACTGTTTCAGCACGATCCCTTTACTTGGAAGGTGATGGGAAACGATCTTGTGCGTCTCCCCGAGCTTTCGGCTTTGGGAAGATTGCACGAGGCGCGCTTCCGTTCAAGGCTCTCCGAGCTTTCCGTGGAGGACAGAAAGATAGTGGCAGACGCTATCTTTGAGGCTATTGCGGCTTCGGGGATCAAGACCCTTTCCGAGCTTCGTGAAAAGGGAGTTGCCAAGGTGGCGGCAATGGTAAGAACGTACGTCAAAAACGATAAGCAAAAACGCGAGTTGGTACGCGCGCTCCTGTTCAGCAGGCATTGAAGGGGCTGGCTCAGTTAGATGCAGAAGGCGTGGTTTGATTCTCGTAGGCGTACAGGAGTACGCCAGAGAGCCAAAACGCGTCTAAAAAGCCACACAAAATGAGGAAATCCGCCGAAAAATCGGCGGATTTCGACATTATAAAAGCAAAAACATTATTTTTTAGTTGAATTTTGTCTTTT
>JAZMZI010000049.1:0-4272 GCA_045585895.1 Eubacteriales bacterium | reverse complement strand
GACAAAGCTTCGGCAACTGATTTTGCTTTTTGTGTCTACAATTTACACTTGAATAAAGCACCCCAATATGTTATAATTAATACAGAAATCATAATTTGAGGTTTAATATATGGCTTTACACGTAATGGATGAGGCAAACCGCTGCCTGCAATGCAAAAACCCGCAATGCATCAAGGGTTGTCCCATAAAAACTCCGATACCGGAAGTTATAAGACTATTAAAAGAGAATAAGCTTGACGAGGCAGGCTGGATGCTTTTTGAGAACAATCCTCTTACCACTGTCTGCTCGCTTATCTGTAATCACGAAAAGCAGTGCGAGGGACACTGCGTTCTCGGCAAAAAGGGTGTTCCTGTCCACTTTTCAACTATCGAACAGTACATTTCGCGCACCTACGCGCCTAAAATGACTAAAGGACCTACACCTTGGAACGGCAAAAGAGTCGCTATCGTCGGCTCAGGCCCTGCGGGCATCACTATCGCCATAATTCTGGCGAGATACGGCTATCAGGTCACTATTTTTGAGAACAAAAGCGAGATCGGCGGCGTTTTGCGCTACGGAATCCCCGAATTCCGTCTGCCCAAGACCGTGCTTGACGACATTCAGTACCGCCACATCGAGATGAAGGGAATTAAGATCCGACCCAACACCCACATCGGCGGCGCTATCGGCATCGACGACCTTTTCCGCGACGGATACAAGGCGATCTTCGTCGGAACGGGAATCTGGAAGCCCAACGTGCTACACATCAAGGGAGAAACGCTGGGTCACGTTCATTTCGGTATCAACTATCTCAACTCTCCCGACTCATTCAAGCTCGGTCAGAGAGTTATAGTTATCGGCGCGGGTAACGCGGCTATGGATGTGGCAAGAACGGCGATCCGTCACGGTGTAGAGTATCTGACCTGCTTCTCAATCACCAAAAAGGTTGCCGCAAGCGACTACGAATACAGTTACGCAAAGCTTGAAGGCACCATGTTCGAGTACAACAAGCGTCCCGTTGAGATCGTTGACGAGGGAGTCATTTTCTGCGACGTAATCGAGAACGAGGACGGAAGCTTTACCGACGTGGAGGGAAGTGAAAAGCTCTACGAAGCCGACAGCGTTATAGTCTCTATCAGCCAGGGACCCCAGAACGTCATAGTCAACACCACAAAGGGACTTGACACCAGCTCCAAGGGCTTGCTTGTTGCAGACGAATACGGAAATACCACACGTCCCGGCATTTTTGCCAGCGGTGACGTGGTGCTTGGCGCGCGCACCGTGGTTGAGGCGGTGGCACACTCAAAGATCGTGGCGGAAACCATGCATAAATATATGCAGAGTTTGGATGAATGATAAATGCTATGTTAAGAAACCATTTTTAGAAAAAATAGGTTTTCTTCCATAGCCTATCGCTTGCAAAGACGATATTTTGCTTACAAAACCGGCACACAGCAATAAATACAATAAATCACGCCGAAGGCGTGTATGTAATCAAGGCGAAGCCTTGTATGGAATCCGCAACTTGTTGCGGTATGTAATTGCTCGCTTGCGAGCGTATGGAATCATCACGAAGTGATGTATGGCATCAATCCGAAGGTGAGATACACGCTATCGCGTGATGACATACGCCTACGGCGATTCCATACACGACTGCGTCGTGATTACATACCAATCCTTCGGATTGGATAGAAAAAGAGCAAGTCTTGTGACTTGCTCTTTTTCTTGGCACGCCGTAAGGGATTCGAACCCCCGACCTTTTGGTTCGTAGCCAAACACTCTATCCAGCTGAGCTAACGGCGCATATTATTGAATTTTTAGGCACTTCTTTTTGTCGTGCCTATATATTATACCATAAAATTCCCGTTTGTCAATAGGTTTTTTGAAAAAACCGAAAAAATATTTCATTTTTTTAAGAAAAAACTATTGACAAGCCTTTTACGTTATGATATAATGTTTCTACCTCTGCAAAGGGCTTTTTTGTTGCGTCCTCTGCGCAAAAGGACAAACACCCCTTCAGAGGGAGGTACACAGACCGCTTTGCGGTCAAATAAAATTCAAATGGGAGGTGCCGAAATCATGGCTAATGATGCAAGAGTCAAAATTACTCTCGTATGCACTGAGTGCAAGCAGAGAAATTACGACACAAAGAAAAACAAGAAGAATGATCCCGACAGACTCGAGCTTAAGAAGTTCTGTAAGTTCTGCCGCAAGCACACTCTTCACAAAGAGTCTAAGTGATAAGGGGGACTAAATAATGACTTTTAAAAACAAAAGAAGTCTTATCGCCCTTTTCATGTCTTTTGTGTTGGTTCTTTCATTCTTTACGGTAAGCGTTTTCGCTGAAGAAGAGACAACTACGGTTGCCGATCAGATAACCGAGACAAAGAACACCCTTATTATTAACGGTGCTATAATTCTCGCTATTATTGTTATTGCAGTTGCTCTTATCATCAGATTCCGCAAGAAGCTCCTTGAGTTTCTCCGTGCCGTAAAGAGCGAGCTTAAGAAGATCGTTTGGTCTTCTAAGGAAAACACCCGCAAGAGCTTCCTCGTAGTTGTAGTCGTTGCGATATCATTCGCGCTCGGTCTGTTTTTAATAGATTTTGCTTTGAGCGAAGTTATTAAAACGCTTGCTTCTGTTATTTAACGTAACACAATTGCGGAGAAAGCTGTCATGAGTGATATTGATGGAATGAACGTAGGCCTGAGATGGTACGTTGCGCATACCTATTCGGGTTATGAAAACAAGGTTAAGGTAAACCTTGAAAAGATCGTCGAAAACCGCGGACTCGGAAATCTTATATACGACGTTAAGGTTCCCGTTGAAACGATTATCGAAAAGGATGGCGACAAGGAGAAGGTTCAGGAGCTTAAGATCTTCCCCAGCTACGTTTTCGTTAAAATGATTATGACCGACGAAAGCTGGCATGCCGTCAGAAACATTACAGGCGTTACGGGATTTGTTGGTCCCGGATCGCGTCCCACTCCTTTGACCGAAAAGGAAGTAGTTGATATGAATCTCGAAAGCACGGAAGAGGCAAAGGTTCAGCTCAGCTTCAACGTTGGAGACGAGGTCAGCGTCGTTGCAGGTCTCTTCGAAGGATACGACGGTGTGGTACAGTCCATCACCGAAGATCTCAAAACCGTTACCGTTCTGGTTAAGCGCGGTCGCAGAGATATGCCCGTTGAGATCGAAGCGGAAATGCTTAAGCTCAAAGTTTAAAATTAATTCTTTTTCCGTTTCTTACAAAGAAAACGGTATGTCGCTGTAAGCGACGTAAGTGGGAGGGAGAAAAATTTGTAATTCTCCCGCACAAGTACCACATTGGAGGTGTAATTTATTATGGCAAAGAAAATTATGGGTTACATCAAGCTGCAGCTCCCCGCAGGTAAGGCTACTCCTCAGCCTCCCGTAGGTCCCGCGCTTGGTCAGTACGGTGTAGCAATCCCCGTATTCACAAAGGAATTTAACGAGAGAACCAAGAACGATATGGGTCTTATCATCCCCGTCGTTATCACTGTTTACGCAGACCGTTCTTTCACTTTCATCACTAAGACTCCCCCCGCAGCAGTTCTTATCAAGAAGGCAGCAGGTATCGAATCCGGTTCCGGCAAGCCCAATAAGGACAAGGTTGCAAAGATTACCTCTGAGCAGGTAAGAAAGATCGCTGAAACCAAGATGCCCGACCTCAACGCAGGCTCTATCGAGGCTGCTATGAGCATGGTAGCGGGTACTGCACGCTCTATGGGCGTTGTAGTTGAAGACTAATAAGGGGGTAAGTAGAAATGGGAAAGAAATATACTGATAGCGTAAAGCTTATTGAAAAGAACAGACTCTACGATCCCGCAGAGGCACTCTCTCTCGTTTGCCAGACTTCTAAGGCAAAGTTTGATGAAACCATTGAAGTACACGTTCGTCTCGGCGTTGACTCCCGTCACGCAGACCAGCAGGTCAGAGGCGCAGTTGTTCTCCCCAACGGTACAGGTAAGAGCGTAAAGGTTCTCGTATTCGCTAAGGGTGACAACGTTCAGAAGGCTCTTGACGCAGGCGCAGATTACGCAGGCGGCGCAGAGTATGCTGAAAAGATCCAGCAGGAAAACTGGTTCGATTTCGATGTAGTTATCGCTTCCCCCGATATGATGGGCGTTATCGGTCGTCTCGGTAAGGTGCTCGGTCCTAAGGGACTTATGCCTTCTCCTAAGGCAGGTACCGTTACTCCCGACGTTGCTAAGGCTGTAACCGAGGCTAAGGCAGGTAAGATCGAGTACAGACTTGATAAGACCAACAT
>JAZMZI010000048.1:0-2955 GCA_045585895.1 Eubacteriales bacterium | reverse complement strand
GGCTTCAATATCACTGTCGCTGTGCGACAATATCACTCTTTGCGTCAGCAAAGAATATCACTTTATAACAACAAAAAAGAGATAACATTTCGACGAACACGATTTGTTATCTCTTTCTGTTTGTAATAAGGGTTTGGGCTTAGCCCCTAATGCGTTTGACCAGTCAAATGCGATGCTCGCACTTAGCGGTGTTGTTCAAATTCTCCGCTAAGGACATCACCCATTTCAGTCCCTTTTTGTTTATTTCATAACGTCATTTTTTATCCACGAGCCCTTGTTCCATCTCTGCCATGAGAACACCGCTCTCACCGTCTCATCCAGAGCCATACCTATCCAACAACCTATAAGACCCAAGCCAAGGTGAACGCCGAGAAGATAAGAAAGTCCGACGGCAAACAACCAACATGAAATAGTTGTAACCACCATCATATACTTCATATCTCCCACGCCGCGAAGCGCATACTCGTAGACCTGACTTACTCCGCGCGCCTGCTCGGCAATAACGTCGATAAGGAATATCCATATCGCCGCCGCTATGATCTCCTCGCTATCGGTAAATATCGAAAGCAGAGGGCGGCGAAGAATTATTATGATAAGCGAAATGCAAAGATTCACGACGCAGGTAAGTCTTACCAGTCTTTTATTCAACAGCTTTGCTCTGTCGTAATCTTTTGCTCCCACAAGTCTGCCGACCAAAAGCGAATTTGCGTTACCGAAACAGACGCTGAACAGATAGCTGTAATGGAGGATATTGTTGTAGTACACCTTCGCCGACACCGCTTGCATTCCTATAAGGGCGACGAAAGATGCCGTAATAACCTGCGATATCGAATAAGCTCCCGTTGAAAATCCAGTGGGGAGACCGATGCGGAGGATGCGCTTGATGTACGACATCTCTTCCTTGAAGGACTCGGGCTTGCAAAATCCGATCCTTTGCAGACGAATGAACACCACGGAGCACAAAAGTCCGATAGCTTGGCTTATAACGCTTCCCGCCGCTATTCCCTCAACTCCCGTCAAGGGCGAATACTGCGGAAATTTGATTACCCAGATATTAAGAATAAGGTTAAATACGATGGTTACGAATCCCGAAATGACCGTAAGTGCCGAATGTCCATAACAGCGGAGCAGCGTAGACAGGGCGTAATTCGTCATAGGAATGAATAAAAACGCCGTACGTATTCTGAAATAGACGATCGCCTGAGTGAAAACCTCTCCTTCGAGATTCATAAGGATCATTAAAGGCTCGCTTAAAAGCGACAGGAAGAGCGACACCGCGGCGCCGAAAACCAGACAAAGCTTAACCGTAGTATAGCTTGTCTTTTTGGTGCCGATCACGTTATCCGCACCGATATAATTGCATATGACCACGCCCGCACCCGTTGCTATAACGGTCTGCAAAAGCGAAAACATATTTATCAGCGTATTGGCGCTTCCCGTTGCGGCGACCGCCGAATCGGAGTAACCGCTCAGCACGGCGGAATTTATAAATCCCACCATACTGCTCAATATCTGCTCTATAAGCATCGGTATCGCAAGCGCAAACAAACTGACTGTTCCAAGCTCGTTTGAAACCGTAAATAATTCCCTAAAACCGATCTTATCTTGTTTTCGGCTGTTTAACTTACTTTTCATGATTACGCTCCCAAAAAGCAAACGCTTTTGTTACAGAAGATTTATCATTAATAACGCAACGAAAGACAGACAAATGCCCACGACGCACTTTACCGTTATCTTTTCCTTAAAAATTATCGACGACATAAGCAGAGCCAGCACCACCGAACAGCCCTGATTAAGGGGATAGAGCTGAACCGCGTCAAGATACTGCGCCGCCTGCGTTTTAAAGAAGGAATTGGCGAAAAGGCAGACCGCCATTATAAGCACGAAATGCCAGATCGGCTTTATCACCTCTGCAGGCTTGCGGATAAGCGCCCCCGACCGCCTGTCCACCTTGCGGAACACGACGTAGGCTATCACCAACGACAGTGCCGCAAAAACGTAGGTGTAGAAATTGAACGCGGCAACACTGCCTTCGGATACGGCCTTGACGAAAAGCTTCTGAGAAAAGTCCGCAACTCCGTTGGAAAGACCGCATATCATCAAAAGCACGAATGCGCCGATGCTCATCTTGCCCTTTACGGAAGAATTGTAAGTAGTCATAATATAAACGGCAACGAGCAAAACGGCAATACCCAATATCTGCCAGATTCCGATCTCCTCACCGAAGAATATCCTGCAGAGCACGATAGGAACTATAACTCCGATAAGGAGAAATACCTCAACCATCATATAAGCGCCCGTCCTCACCGAAAGCAACCAGCTCACCACGAACGCGGCGGATGCAACTCCCGACATAGCGGCGATCAGCAAAAAAGTGGCATCGGGCACCAAGGCGGCAAATCCGTCCTGCAAGGCAGTCAGCAAAAATCCGACGAAAACGCAGATCACCATTCTCAAAAGATTCATTATCATTGAATCGGAATTGGTAACGATAGACGCACTGGTCTTTTTACCGCAGTAGCCTTTGGTTATTCCCGCGGCAAGAGCCAAAGCCAAAAACAAATATCCCATTATTACCCTCAAAAAAATAAACGTTCTTTTTCGTATTGATAATACACCCAATCGCAGAAAAAATCAATAGGTATTTTAAAAATTTATATGGGCAAAATGACCGTTAAACAGACTCCGCTCTTAAACGATCCGTTTTTTTAAGGTTTGGGAAGGCAAGGGGGAGCGGGGCTGTCTCAGTTAGATGCAGAAGGCGTGGTTTGGCTCTCTGGCGTACAGGAGTACGCCAGAGGGCCAAAACGCGTCTAAAAAGCCACATAAAATGAGGAAATCCGCCGAAAGATCGGCGGATTTCGACGTTCAAAAAGGCAAAAACAATGTTTTTTAGTTGAATTTTGTCTTTTCTTTTAAAAGTGGCTTTTGTTCTGCGCTTAATGAGACAGCCCC
>JAZMZI010000047.1:0-2927 GCA_045585895.1 Eubacteriales bacterium | reverse complement strand
GTAAAATGCATCAGCTG
This sequence comes from Eubacteriales bacterium, assembly GCA_045585895.1. Classification (GTDB taxonomy): domain Bacteria; phylum Bacillota; class Clostridia; order Oscillospirales; family CAG-272; genus SVTX01. Next base: position 2,910 of record JAZMZI010000047.1, on the reverse strand, counting down.
TGAGGGAAAGAGAAAGATCGTTTCAAGACTCGCGGTTTATCTCAAGCCCGAGATAAAGAGCCTTGTTATCGCTATTCTCATTTCAATAGTAACGACTGTACTTGTTCTCATACCGCCTTATCTCACCAAAACACTCGTTGACGATATTCTCGCAACGGGAACCGGAAGTGAGGTCAATCTCTTCGGTGTTGCCAAGGCTGACCCGAAAACAAGTCTTATAATAATCGGAATCCTTTTGGCATCGGTCACAGTGGTTCGTTTCGCACTCGGCGCAATAAGAGGATGTATCCTTAGAAAGAGCGGAGACCGTGTTGTAAAAACTCTCCGTAATGACGTTTACGAGCACGCACAGCACCTTCCCATGAGGTTCTACGACAAGACCTCAACAGGCTCTGTTATCAACCGAATCTCGGGTGACAGCAGTACGCTACAGTCATTTATGCTCCGAATCTCACAAGAGGTCGTGGTTCAGTTTTTCAAGCTGATAGGTATTATAGTTATCATGCTTGCCGTCAACTGGAAGCTCGCGATCTTCTCGCTTCTTCCCGTTCCCTTCGTTGCGATCGGATCAAGAATATTCTCAAAGAAGATAGCTCCCTTTTATCGCCGTATATGGAGGCGCTGGGCTGCGGTGTCCAATGTTCTGACAGATACCATTCCCGGTATCCGCGTTATAAAGTCCTTTACCAATGAAAAGAACGCGACGGAAAACTTTGCCGCGAAAAACGAAGAATGGTACCGAACTGACGTAAAGGCAGGTAAAATTCTTCACACCTATCCCGCAGTCGTAAACACCCTCGTCAACTTCGGTTCAGTCGTTATCTGGATGCTTGGTGGCATGGCGGTTCTCGGTGTCAGCGGAATAAACATAGGAAATATCACGGCAGGTATTCTCGTTTCGTTTATATCCTATGCCTCGATGTTCTATGAGCCGATAAACTTCTTCGCAACCCTCAACGACTCTTATCAGAGCTTCCTTTCCTCTGCGGAAAGAATCTTCGACATTCTTGACGCTGAACCCGAGCACGACTTCGGCAAGGGCAGAAAGCTTGACGAAATGAAGGGTAAGATCGAGTTCAGACACGTCACGTTCTCGTTCGATAAGACCAAAAAAGTTCTTGAAAACGTCAATCTGACGATCGAACCCGGAGACATCGTCGGAATCGTCGGTACTACCGGTTCGGGTAAATCGACGCTCGTTAACCTCTTCCTCAGATATTACGATCACTACCAAGGACGAATTCTCGTTGACGGTGTGGACATACGTAAAATAGATATGGAATATTACCGCTCACAGATCGGTTTCGTTCAGCAAGAGCCCATGATGTTCCACGATACCATATTCAACAACATTGCCTACGGCGATACGCGCTACACCGTTGATGACGTCATTCACGCGGCGGATATCGCAAACGCTCACGAATTTATCGTTCGTCAGCCTGACGGATATGACTCTGTTCTCGGTGAACGGGGTGTCGGTCTTTCCGGCGGTGAGCGCCAGAGACTCTCAATTGCCCGCGCGGTCCTCAAAAATCCGAGCATACTCGTTTTTGACGAAGCAACGGCATCTGTTGACTCCGAAACCGAACATCTGATCCAGGATGCTATAGAGCGGCTTATCAGCGGACGAACCACTATAATGATAGCCCACCGTCTCTCAACACTCAGCAAGGCTAACAAGATCATCGTTGTTGACAACGGAAAGATCATAGAATTCGGAACCCCCGATGAGTTGCTTGAGAAGAAAGGCAAATATTACAAGCTCGTTCAGATACAGTCTATGGCGGACAAGGTCACACAGCAAAAGCGCGAAGAGCGTTTTGACTAAGAAAGGACGGTCACGAATATGGCAAGATATATTATCACCGACAAAGATAAGATAACCCGAATCGACACCTATCTTGTAAAGGTCGAATGTGCAGACGGTCAGGTTTTTGAAAGCCTCGAACCGCGCAGACTCTTCCCTCTTTCCGATCTCGATCATTATATTACTCTCTTGAGTGATAAAGAAAAAGAGGTCGCGCTTATCAAATCACTCGACGAAATAGCTCCCGAATCAAGAGAAGCTATTGAAGCCTGCTTCGCCGATTATTATATGATACCTCAGATCACCGAAATAATTAAGGTTGACGATAAATTCGGCGCGCTCAGCTGGACGGTTATGACCGACCGAGGAAAGATCAAATTCAGCATAAGAAACAGACACAGCGACATAAAATGCTATGACGGTGTTCATCTGCTGGTCAGAGACTCGAATGATAACCGTTATCTGTCCGACGTTTCAAAGCTTGACAAAAAGAGTATCAGAAGGATCTACAGTTATCTTTAATGAAAAAACACATCCGCACTCTTCGCGGAGAAAGAACAAACACCACCAAAGAAAATTCTTTGGTGGTGTTTGTTCTTTCGGCGTAAACTTACGAAAGGTTCTCTCTGAGGAAACTTATTAAATCCATTTACATCGTAGGGGTCGCCCCTACGGATTTTGTAATTAATCAGCGATTCCCCGGCAGCAAGGCTTTTGTTCATCCTTCATTCTGCCCGAACACGATCGTTTGGAATGCGAAAAAGCACAATCCAATGATCACTTGGATTTAAAACAATGAATTGATAATTGCCTTTCTCAAAAAGTATGCTATAATATAATCACACCGGTGATAACATTTTGGAGGTGCTTATATGAAACTTGAATTGGGCAAAAAAATACGCGAATTGCGCCGTTGTGACGGACGTACACAAGAAGGGCTTGCAGAAGCTATCGGAGTTACATCGCAGGCGGTTTCGCGATGGGAATCAAACGGAGGCTATCCGGACATGGAAATGATTCCTTCTATCGCCAATTATTTTGGCATTTCGATTGACGAACTGTTTGGCTATAACAATGAACGGTATAAAAAGGTCGATGCATTG
>JAZMZI010000046.1:0-4310 GCA_045585895.1 Eubacteriales bacterium | reverse complement strand
ATGATCGATATTCAGGGTCTTGAGGACTTCTACGGCGACATGGACTTCAAGGTAGCAGGTACCAAGAAGGGTATCACCTCGATTCAGATGGACCTTAAGGTTGACGGTCTTACCCCCGAGATCATCGCTCGCGCGTTCGAGCAGACCAAGGCAGGTCGTGAATACATTATCGACAATGTAATTCTCAAGGCAATCGAAGCTCCCAGAGCAGAGGTTTCCAAATACGCTCCCAAGATGACCTCCTTCAAGATCGACCCCGACAAGATCCGCGAAGTTATCGGTAAGGGCGGCTCCGTAATTCAGAAGATCTGTGCTGACTCCGGCGCGAAGGTCGACATCAACGACGACGGTATCATCACTATCGCCGCTATAAACGGTGAAAGCGCCGCTATCGCTAAGTCTATGATCGACGCTATCGTATTCGAGCCCGAGGTTGGCTGCTGCTACAACGCAACCGTCGTTAAGATCCTTGCAAGCAAGGACAAGCCGGGCGAGGACGTAGGATGCTTCGTTGAGTACGCTCCCGGCAAGGAAGGCATGGTTCACATCTCCAAGATCTGCGAAAAGAGAATCAACAAGGTTACAGACGCAGGTATCGACGTTGGTAGCGCAGTAGTAGTTAAGTACATGGGTCTCGACAAGAAGGGACGTATGGACTTCTCCATCAGAGACGCAAAGAACTGATAAAACAATATATCGGGGCGGTCTTCCCCGCCCGACAGAAATTTAAAATTGAAAGGAGAACACAAAAATGGATTTTCTTAATAAATTTGACAAACAGCAGGTGCAAAAGATTACTCTCATCGTGATCGCCGCGCTGACCGTCCTTGCACTTGTTCTTCTTCTCGTAATAATCATCGCAAGCGTTAATCCCGCTAACCCTTTCGGTCTCGCAGACGGTTTCTCTGACCTCAAGGAAATCACAGTTACGGATCAAGATCTGAAAACGGGCACTCTCGTTCTTGCCGATGAGGATCACAAATACAAATACGAATTTTCAAGTGACGAGCTTTACGGTTGCGGAGCATACAGAAACGAGAATCTTGAAAAAGACGATGACGGTAACGATATCAACAAATACTATATGAATGATCAGTCAGCGATGAAAATGACCAAGGAAGCTATGGAAGCGGCACACGATATGCTGGTAGCCGCCGAAAAAGCAGCAGACAAGGAAGATCTCCTCATCGCTTTCACTTACGGATACAACGAAGCCGACAATGAGGAATATAAAACTGCTCAATTGATCTATCTCACCAATTATGACGGTGGAAAGTTGGATAAGGTATACACCAACTGGCTCGACGAGCATGCCGCTGAATACGGCTTTATTGAGAGCTTTGAGGACGGCTACCGCTACGTAGGAGTTGCTCACGCTAAAGCCATCAGCGACAGCAAAGACATTGAGTCTCTCGCAGATTACATCGAGTACCTCAAGGAAAACACCAGCGTTGACAAGACCATCGAAATCGAGGTCAACGGTGATACCTACAAGAGCTACTATGTTTCTTGCAAGAAGGGCGACAATATCAAGGTTCCCAAGGATGCTGAATACACCCTCTCCGGCACCAACGAGGGCGGCGTTATCGTAACCGTAAAAGTAAAATAATCACCTAATATCACGGGGAAACGCAATGCCAGCTGTTTCCCCAATATTTAAACAGTCAATAATCATCATAAATAGCAGGAGGTAATAATTATGACCGGAAAAGAAATCGGAACATTTATAGGCAACGGACTCGACAAAACCAAAGAGGTCGTTCTCGGCGCATTCGGAAAGACCGCTGACGCGTTCAACGATTACGAGGTAAACGTTAACGTAGTAGAGCACGGTAAGGGTGCTGATGCAGAACCCACCGGCACAAGAAATTATCACAAGAATTACAGAATAAACCTCGGAAACGTAGTTCTCGCCGTAATCGGCGGACTTACCCTTCTTGCTATCGTTCTCGGAATCGCAAGTATCTTCGACAAGGACTGATCTGACAATGAAATACTTTACAAAAGAATGGTTTGCCGATACTATCCTCGCCGAAATGTGTTTTCAAGTTAGAAAAAGCTCAAAGGCAGCCAAGTTCTCCGAAAAATACTATCTTTCGCTCTACAAGGAACAGAAAAAGTGGTTCATAAAGAACGAAAAGTTCATTGCGAAGCACAATAAGGTCAAGTTTGATCCTGTTGCCGCAGAGGCTGCGTTTGAGGCTAATAACGCCGAAAATCTTGACTACGTCAAGGCTAATCTGCCCCAAGAAATACTTGACCGCGTAGCCGATATTCGCGTGTTGGCTCTCGGTAGCGCGGAATCGCAGATAGTTGATGACATAACCCGTTTTTGCGGTCGCGTAAATGCCCGTTGTGAGGCAACCGCCGAAACGTATAACGCTGAGGTTGAAAAGCTTGCTGAAAATATCGGATGGGAAAAGATCAACCTTTTAGAACGGCTGGTCGGCGCTAAAATAGAGCTTTGCGAGGCTTTCGGTGCCTCAAACTTCGCTTTTGCCACCGATAAGGAATACACGGACATTCCATGCCGTGTTGATCTTATTGATGCAAAGATCATCACTTGCGACGAAGGACTTGTTGGCTCCGCAGTGGCTAATTTTGAGATATTGCCACAGGAAAATGGCTGTCTTACCTTCTCCGCACTCTGCCAGGAGCTTGACGGCACTTTGCTGGAATTTTCAGCGGAAATGAAAGATTTTGAAGTAATTTAACATAAAATTACCGTCTTGTTTGGACGGTAATTTTTACTCTCAACCTTTATTCGTCAAAAAACACCTTGACAAAAGGTATAAAAGGTTGTATAATTGTATGGTCTACCGCATAGCGGTTAAAATTTATAAGGAGGTGTCCGTTTTGGCTGAAAAGAACACTGGGCACAAGATAATTGCCCAAAATAAAAAAGCCTATCACGACTATTTCGTGGACGAAAAGTACGAAGCGGGCATCGAGCTTTTCGGTACGGAGGTCAAAAGCCTCAGAGCCGGTCAGGTCAACCTTAAAGACTCATATATCGACGTCAAAGATGGCGAACTGTTCGTTGTCGGTATGCACGTAAGTCCTTACGAGCACGGTAATATCTTCAATCGCGACCCCCTTCGCAAGCGCAGATTGCTTATGCATAAGCGCGAAATCATGAAGCTCCACGGCATCGTCTCTCAAAAAGGCTTTTCTCTGATTCCCCTCTCTCTCTATTTTTCGGGGTCTCGCGTTAAAGTCGAGGTCGGTCTCTGCCGAGGCAAAAAGCTTTACGACAAGCGCGACAGTATCGCCAAGCACGACGCCGACCGCGAGATCGAGAGAAGAATGAAGGATCATTAATGCTCCGGCGGCATACTTTCTTTGAAAAGAAAGTATGCAAAGAAACTTCCCACAAAAAATAAGGAAAAAGCAACCGTTTCAGGTTAGTACACCGTGAGGAGCTTAGCCTGAATTCTTCTGCTATCGTGTTGCAAGCAGATTTGTAAGCGAAGCGGAACAGCAACGAATCTTACTTTAAACGCTTTGCGAAACAAAGCATTTCACTCGTGCGAAGCACGAATTTCACATTTTGCGAAAGCAAAATATTTCATTTTAAATCGCAAAGCGATTTAAAATTTCACTGCAATTTCGCCAGCGAAATTGCCCTGCGTTTTTGGCAAGAAGTTCGTTCACAGACAAGGCGGAACGGAGAAAGCAAGGCGAAGGCATAGTCCCCTATGTCGAGCCGCTTTCGAGTACCAACGCCGTATGCGGACGAAATTCGCCGACAAACGGGGGTGTAAAGGTTTCGACGGGGATTTTGAGGTACAATAAGCGGGTAGAGCCGAGTAATCTCTTAAACTGCTCAAACTTTAAAAAATAAACGACAACAATACTGTTGCTATGGCTGCCTAATCATTGACCCTTCGGGGCTCAATGATGGCAGTGCCGCGACCTGCGGGTCGCCCGTTCCTCCCGAGAGGACCACGACTCGGGACTGAGCGTCATTTCAGTGGTGCCCGTGCATCGGCGGTTTACCGTTGAACCGATCACGCAAAAAACGGTTGCTCCCCTGCCGAGCCTGAGTGCCGGCGCGGCAGAGGAAAAGACCAAATAGACACCCTGCACCCGGAGAAAGTTGTATCAAGAGATTTTCGGACAGGGGTTCGATTCCCCTCACCTCCACCAGAATAAAAAGTACCCCCTCGTGGGCAATGTCATTAAGTTAAGAAAAGAACCAAGTTCAGAAATGGACTTGGCTCTTTTTTTTGCAAAAAAGTTAAAGAAATTTCGAAAAAGGGGTTGACAAAAAGGCAAAAGTGTGCGGTCGATTTTATTAGCTCGCTAAT
>JAZMZI010000045.1:0-3456 GCA_045585895.1 Eubacteriales bacterium | reverse complement strand
ATTTTTGATGGATTTTGTCGAAGCGAGTCGAAGCAAGATACGCATCTTGCAAGGCGAGTTTCGGCACAAGACACAAAAATTGCTCGTCGCAGGGCGTATGATTTGACTTTCTTCGGTTATGACCATCTTGCGAGTGAAAGCACGCCGAAAGATACGAAAATGCATCGTCCTCGGGCAATTCGGTTCGACTCCCGTGCGGCTACACTTATGAGAAGGATGCGCGATATAAGCCCTCTCGGAGAGAGGGGGGACCGCGGAGTGAAAGGGGCGCGTAGCGGAGCTTTCACGGGCGGTGGGTGAGATTTCTCCCTCGGACACTCCACCACGTCTTACATCCACAAAAAGCAGCAGGAACTTGTTCGGATTTGAACAAATTCCTGCTATTATTCCACTAATTCATCAGCCCCATGGGTCTGTTCTTTTTTATTCCTCCGCCTTATTGGCAAAATAGAGGTCATAGGTACTGCGGCGCATGAGATCCTCCCAAGGGTAGACATCGGTGTCGTGCCCCGTGAAGCAAACCACAAACGGCTGATCGGCATACACGATACCGATGTCATTGCTCAGTCCGTCGTCCTCGCCCGTCTTGTGCGCAATTCTGACGTTCTCACCAAGCTTGCCTGCCAGTTTGTGCCCGATCTGCTGCTCCGAGAGCACTTCAAGAGCGTAATCGCTGACCTCGCGGCTTACAAACTCGCCGCGATACAGCCGCTCCAGCAAAAGCCCCAATTCCTTCGGGCTGATGGAATTCTGCACACCTTTAGCAGACGCTTCTCGATCAAACAGCTTGCGGCGAATGCGGGTCTTTTCAAGTCCCATCCCGGCAAAGCCATGCTCGATGGCCTCAAATCCGCAAAGGCGGATGAGACGGTTGGTGGCGGTATTGTCCGAAAGACAGATCATCAGCCTGCACACGGTGCGGATATCGGTCTCGATACTGCCCGTGAACATGTTGAGCGCGCCACAGCTGGGCACCTTGTCGCTGTCCTCGGTGACAATGCGGTCGTCAAGCGACAGATTTCCCCGCTCGCACTCGGCCAAAATATGCAGAAACAGCGGAAATTTGATCACGCTTGCCGCGCCGTAAATCTCCTCTTCCCCGATGCCGTATTCAACCCCCGTGGCAAGGTTTTTGTAGTAAAACCCAAGGTGTCCGGGCATGGCACTCATCTCTTGGCAAATGTTTTCCAGTACGGATAATTCGGTCATCTTCATATCGATTAGGCAAAGAAATCTCTCTTGTTAAATGCCGCAGTCATAAAGCGCCAAGCCGCCTTGCCACTCGTCAGCCACTCGATATGGGCATTGTTCTTGGTGTTTTTCAGCATCTTTTCTACCAAAAAATCAGCCACAACGTCGGGATAGTCACCCAGAATGTTGTAAACCTTCTTGGTCTTCTCGGGCAGGTCGATCTTCTCCTTGCCGCCCAAAGCACCGGTGGTAAACTCGGTGATCATGATACCGGGGCTGAGTCTGCCCACGGTCACGCCGGTCCCTCTCTCCTCGCTCTCCTTGGCAAGCGCCTGGGTAAAGTGCGTCACGGCTCTTTTGCTTGTGCCGTACATGTTAAGACCCAGCATCATGGCGTCGTTGCTGCCGTAGCCCTCCATGTTGTAGATCGCGCCGTGCCCCTGCTTGGTCATTTGCTCCATGGCGACCTTACTGCCGATCACGGCGCCCTTGAGATCCACGTCCAGCACCAGTCTGATCTCGGTTTCAGAAAGCTCCCACAAGGCCTTCATGGGCTGATTGATACCCGCATTGTTGATCCAGATATCGATCCCACCGCAGTTTTCCACGGCATAAGCCGCAAGGTTCTGCATGCTCTCCATGCTCGAAACGTCTCCCACGCAAGCCAATACCTTGCCCGCGCCGCCGACCTCTTCCAGATTCTTCTTGGCGATCTCCAGCTGTGCTTCGTTGATGTCGTTGAGTACTACGTTATAACCGGCGCGGCAAAATCTCGTGGCCAATTCATAGCCCAGACCTCTGCCCGAGCCTGTAATGACAACTGTTTTCATTTTGTCAACCTCCAAAGATTTGATTTACTACATTTTATCACGAAACCGATAGTAAGTCAAGAGAGTAAAACAGACCCTCATCGTGGACTGTTCCTTCTTGGTTGCACAGGCGGGATTTTTGCCGCTTGTGGCTCTTGCGCGCCCCGGTCGCATAACTTTGTCGGGGTATCGCTGCGTGAAAGCGATAGTCGTGCAAACCAGCGCCCAGTCGCCGTCGCATGTCAATTTGTAAAAAAAGAAACTTTGTATAACAATTATATCACATCTTTCGAAGAATATCTACTACTCGTCGAAGATGGGTTGATTTTTTATAATTCTTCCAGATTAAAAAACAGGAAGAGGTAATGTCCTCTCCCTGCTTTTTGTGCGTCTTTTTTCTTTTTTTGTGAACTAAACGGGGTTCACTTCATAATTAAGCGTCTTTTTTATGATTATTTATATTATTGTTCTGAAGTTGTTTCGTTTTCTTGACTTAATTGATATTCATTAAGGAATATATTGCAAATATATTCCATTTCATCTTGAGTTAAGTCAGCAGAGTAAATAACAGCGCCATCTACCATTTTGTCTTCAAGTGAAGTAGTGATTGAAGTAATGCTTTCCTCTGAAGGATTTACTATAAGATTAGCATCGCCAAGTTCACCTTCAGTATTTTTTGCATATACAGCAAAGATAATTTCATTTTTTGAACCCCAACTTTGAAGTAAAAAACCATAAATACCATTTTCAAATTCAGGATTAAAGGCTGTTAATGTTTCAATTAATTTTTCTTCATTTGTAAGTTCAACAGGGGCTGTAGTAGTTTCTTCTGTTTCAATTGTTTCGCCTTGAACTCCAACGCTTGGATCGTCGCAAGATGCTAAAGCAGCAGATCCTGTGGCAACTACGCCAAGTGCTAGTCCTGTAATAAATAGATTTTTAGTTTCATTTTTAAGATTTTCAATAAATTGTTCTATGATTTTCATAAAATTCCCCCAATCAATTAAATTTTTTGATACCCCATTATAACGCAAAAAAAATCGGCAGTCAATGCCGATTTTAAAAAAACTTTTGAAAATATCTGAAATCCGATATAATTATATGCAACATAAATTTATTTGTCAACCGATATTTATAAATTATTAAAGTTTTTTGAAAATGGGTTATGTGTAGTAGTATGAAAGAACACTGGCGAAAATAAGATAATATATATACCGGGAGTCAGACTGTGTGAGATAAGTTTCATAGTCAAAAGGGAAACAGCCCAGACCTACAGCTAAGGTCCCAAAATAGGTTTAAGTGGAGAAGGATGTTCGGTTGCAGAGACAACCAGGATGTTGGCTTAGAAGCAGCCACTCATTTAAAGAGTGCGTAATAGCTCACTGGTCGAGTGACCGGGCGCCGAAAATGTAACGGGGCTAAAATCTATACCGAAGCTTAGGATGTTTAGACATGG
>JAZMZI010000044.1:0-13724 GCA_045585895.1 Eubacteriales bacterium | reverse complement strand
AAGGAAAGGAACGCGGCCCTTAATAGCGGAAAGGTGAGCAACCGCACCGAGGTCCATAACCTCCTGAGGGTTGGTGTCAGCCAGCATAGCGAAACCGGTCTGACGGCAAGCGTATACGTCGGAGTGGTCGCCGAAGATGTTCAGCGCGTGGGACGCTACGCAACGAGCACTTACGTGGAATACACCGGGAAGAAGCTCACCGGCGATCTTATACATATTGGGGATCATCAGAAGAAGACCCTGAGAAGCGGTATAAGTGGTGGTGAGAGCACCGGATGCGAGAGATCCGTGAACGGTACCTGCGGCACCTGCCTCGGACTCCATTTCAATTACGTTAACGGTAGTGCCGAAAACGTTCTTGAGGCCCTGAGCTGCCCACTGGTCGGTGTAGTCAGCCATAGGGCTGGAAGGTGTAATGGGGTAGATACCCGCAACTTCTGTGAAAGCGTAGCTCACGTGGGCGGCAGCCTGGTTACCGTCCATGGAAAGCTTTTTTCTTTCGATTGCCATGTTTGCAATACCTCCTGAAAGTTTATTAAAAATTTTTTAAAAACAAAAATGTTAGGATCATCTGCCCAAAAAGCAAAAGGGCATAATAATCCACCTTTAATAATATCACATTTTTGCCCGATTGTAAATAGTTTTTCGAAAAAATCCGATATAATTTTAACGATTTTTTGCTTTTATTAATGGAATTACAAGCAATGATCCGCAAAAATGTATAAAAAATGATACTTAATAAAAAATATGAAGCAAAAAGCGGCGAAGTTGCCTTTTCTTGTATTTTGATGTTGACAAGACGTAAAGAAATGAAGTATAATAAGTTTGATGAATAAGATCTAAGGAGATATTATAAATGAACGAAAGATTATTTGACTACATCGCAAACGCTCCCACTGCGTATCACGCTGCCGCGCATAGCGCAAATATGTTGAAAAACGCGGGATACAAGGAGCTTTTTGAAGGTGACGAATGGAAGATAAAGTCGGGTCGCGGCTATTTCGTAAGACGCAACGGCTCGTCTCTTATCGCGTTTCGCGTGCCATCCGACTATGCTACGGGATTTATGATAACCGCGTCGCATAGCGACAGTCCGTGCTTCAAGATAAAGGAAAATCCCGAATTGGCGGATAAATACTACGTAAGACTTTCCACCGAGGGCTACGGCGGAATGATATATTCCTCGTGGATAGACCGTCCTCTCTCGGTTGCCGGCAGACTTTGCGTCAAGACCGAGAAGGGAATCGAGATAAAACTCGTTGATACCAAAGAGCCCGTGGCTCTTATCCCTAACGTGGCGATCCACATGAACCGTCAGGTCAACAGCGGAATGAACTACAACGCCGCAGTGGATATGCTCCCTATGTTCGGCGGCGAGAAGGATAGCTTCAAGAGCTATATCGCATCTCTCGCGGGCGTCACCACAGAGGATATAGTCACCACCGATCTCTTCCTTTACAATCCCCAGAAGGGTTATGAATGGGGTAGCTATATCAGCGCGCCGAGACTTGACGACCTCCAGTGCGCCTTTGCATCCCTGACTGCGTTTGTGGAGTCGGCAGACGCTTTGGTTGTCAATAGCTCTGTTCCCGTTTACGCTTTATTTGATAACGAGGAGGTTGGAAGCCATACCAAGCAGGGCGCGGCGTCTACCTTCCTTTACGACGTGCTCTCCCGCGTGGCAAGGTCTCTCGGCAAGGAATTTGATCTCCTTGTGGCTAATAGCTTTATGGTATCCTGCGATAACGCCCACGCTTGCCACCCCAATCATCCCGAATACTCCGATAAGAACCATACCGTTCATATGAACGAGGGTATCGTTATAAAGTATAACGCAAATCAGAAATATACCAGCGACGCGGTCTCCGCCGCGCTCTTCAAGCTTATCTGCGACGAGGCGAAGGTGCCCGTGCAGTATTACGCAAACCGCGCCGATATGGCGGGCGGCTCCACTCTCGGAAATATCGCAAACACTCAGGTCTCTCTCAATACCGTCGATATCGGTCTTGCTCAGCTCGCTATGCATTCGAGCTTTGAGACTGCGGGCGAAAAGGACACCAAATATATGGTCCGCGCCCTTTCAAAGTTCTATTCCAAGGCGCTTAAGGCTACCGAAAACGGCTACGAGCTTTGACGTTTCAATAAGTATAAAAAGCAAGGAGATTTTAAAATGTTTAATTTTGCAAAGCCCATATTTCCAAAGGGAAAAGAAAGAGAAATGAACACTTTTGCGGCTTTCCGCACAACGGTAGAGTCGCTTAAAGGCGCAAAGCTTAATTTGACCGCCTATACCTTTTATCAGATCTACGTCAACGGAGAGTTCGTTGCCTACGGACCCGCAAGAACCGCAAAGGGCTATGCGAGAGTTGACGTTATCGATCTGGATAAATATCACAGGGATGGCGAAAATGAGATAGTTATCGGTGTTATGGGCTACTATTGCCGCGCTCTTTCTACCGTGTTCCAGCCCTCCTTCCTCGTGGCGGAAATTGAGGCGAACGGCGAAGTCTCAGCCTATACGGGCAGAGATTTTGAGTGCTTTTTGCCTTCCTGCCATACGCAGAAGACCGAAAGATATTCGGTTCAGCGTCATTTTACCGAGGTCTGGGATCTTACGGACGGAAAATCTTGGATAGACGAAGTCGATAAATGCGAAATCGCAATTTGCGATGAGCTGAATTACATTGACCGCATCGCGCCCTACCCCTATTACGAAAACGTGTTTTGCGATACTGTCTCGGTGTCAGGCTCGCTTGCGCTTGACCGCTCGGTGCAGCCCAAAAAGAGCTTTTATTCCTTTCAACCCAGCGAAAGATGGGGAACTTACAAAAGGGAAGAGGTAGGACTCTATTTCGAATGGCTGCAGTATCAGAAGCAGACTCCTAAAAACAAAAATATCTCTTTCCCCGTAAAGCTTTCGGGTGCAGAATATGCTCTTGTTGATTTTCCGAAGCTTGAGACCGGATTTATAAAATTGAAGGCAAAAGTAAATGCCGATACTAAGATAAATATTGCCTTTTCCGAGCATATCGAGGGCGAGATATTTACATACACCGATATGCACGTTCAGAATATTGTCACGGTCAGCGCAAGCGCGGGCGAGACGCTGGATTTCACGAGCTTTGAGCCTTACACTTGGAAATACGCTATGGTGGCACTTGAATACGGTGAAATTGAGCTTTTGAGCTTCGGCGTTTGCAGATTCCAGAACAACGTAAGCGAAATTAAGATTCCCGAGCTTGAAAATACCGTTCTTCGCGACATATACAAGGCGGCGGTCAAGACCTATGCTCACAATGCGGTGGACATTTACAGCGATTGCCCGTCCAGAGAGCGCGCGGGCTGGCTCTGCGACAGCTACTTTACGGGTAAGACCGAGCATTTCCTTTTCGGAACCACTTGCGTTGAAGATGCCTTTCTTGAAAACTACCGTCTCTATAAAAATGATGACGGCATGATCCCCGAGGGCGCTATTCCTATGTGCTTCCCCTCGGACATCAAGGACAATCACGAAATGATCCCCCAGTGGACGATGTGGTATATTCTTGAGGTGGAAGACTATCTGACTAACAGAAATACCGCCGCCGACAAAGAGCTTTTCCGTGAAAGCATCTGCGGTCTGCTTGAATTCTATGCTCGATACGAAAATTCCGACGGACTTCTTGAAGACCTGCCCTCGTGGAATTTCGTGGAGTGGAGCCGCGCAAATCAGTGGACTAAAAACGTAAATTATCCCACCAATTTCCTCTACGCAGGGGTGCTTGATGCGGCGTATAGGCTTTACGGCGACGAAAAGCGGCTTGAAAAATGCAAAAAGGTTCGCGCGGCAGCCGTTGAGCAGTCCTTCGACGGCAGACTTTTCCGCGATCACTCGGTGAGAGGAGAGGACGGCGGACTGACGATCTGCGACGATATTTCCGAGATATGCCAGTATTACGCGATCCTCTTTGCGGATATCGATACGAAAGATGAAAAGTATGCCTGTCTTATGCGTCTTGTCCGCGAGGTCTTCGGCGCGATAAGAAAGGAAGATCTGCCCGAAATAGAGCCTATAAACGCCTTTATCGGAGTTTATCTCCGCCTTGAAGCGCTTTTGAAGCTTGACGAAAAAGCCCTTGTTTTGAAGGATATAGAAGACTTTTTCGGAAATATGGAAAGATTGACGGGAACGCTGTGGGAAAACCGCTTTATCCACGGAAGCCTTGACCACGGATTTGCATCCTACGCTGCGGTTGCTATGATGAAGGCGCTTGAAGCTTAAGGCGCATTTTGCGGAACTCTTTTCAGCAACACAGGTTCTCGTATCTCCCGAAATATTTGATAAGTAAAAAGAACAAGCCCGTTACGTCTCTCTGTAACGGGCTTGTTCTTTTTATTTCGTCGGAACGATAAATTTGTCCTCTTCTTTAAGGTCAAGCAGGTCAACGACCGCCGCAAAGGTCTCGTCCTTTCCGTTAAAATCCTGGCGGTTATGGCAATCGCCTCCGAAATAGAACTTACAGCCGCATCTCTTTGCAATTCTGAACATACGCAATATGCGTTCGGTTTCGTCGCATCTCTTGCGGACGCGAACGTTGAAATTTAATTCGATGCCCATACCCACCGCCGCGGCTTTCGTGAATATCCTTTCCATTTCCTTTTCGGGAATGAGGTCGAGGACTTCAAGATAATCCTCGTCGGATTTCGTTTGTATCAAGCTGCAGGCGGGGTGCGCCACGCCTACCTTTTCGAAGGGAAGATCGAGATCGAGAAGAGCGTCCATTCGTTCTATCCAATAATTTGCGAGAGTTTGGTTATCGCAGTTTTCCCATTTTTCTCCTATCATATGATTAAAATGAGTAGTGGATACGATAATGAAGTCGAAATCGCCGTATCTTTCCTTTGGCAGACCGATCTTATTGTCGGCGTCCAGATCCACCTCGCATCCGAACAGAAATCTTACTTCGTCATCATGGGGCAGGGGGAGAGATCGTGCTATGTGATCGTAGTTTTGTCTTTCGTACCACCAATTGTACCTTGAATTTACGGAAACCGAGCTGTCCCAATAGTGATCGGTGATGCAAATGGTTTTAAGTCCGTGTTGCTTTGCGATCTTCAGAATGTTTTCGGGGTCTGCTCATTGTCCTGAGAGCAGATAGAGAGGCAGGTGTGTATGTGAAGGTCGTGATCGGGAATAAATTTCATGGTCAATCCTCCGATTTATAATGTATTTAAGAATTTGTGACTGATTTAATTGAGAGTTATTTTTCTTTTCGCTTATAATTCAAAAGCAGAATTCCCGATGAAACGAGAACGAGAGTGATAATAAGATTTATGGGGTTTACCTTGCTTGATTCGCCCGAAAGGAGAAGCATCGTAAGCACCGTTCCGAATATAGGTGTGGAGCAGGTGAATACCGCCACGCGGGAGACGGGATTGTGCTTCAAAAGCATTCCCCACAAAGAATACGCAACGGCTGATAGGAGTGCCAAGTATATAAGATCCGCAATTCCAAAGGGGTCGGTGAGGGTGATCTTTCCGCCTGATGCCAGTCCGACGATCGCCATAATTGCGCCGCCCACGATAAATTGATATCCGCTGATGGTAACGGGGTCCTCGTAAGGCGAATAACGCTTCATAAGCACCGATGAGACGGCGTAAGCGATAGTGGAAAGCACCACGAATCCCACGCCCATAAGATCGAGCCATTCGCCGCTGAAGGTGAGTCCGTTAAGGTTTATTACAACGATACCCGCAAAGCCCATAACGCAGGCGATCATCTTCTTTGCCGTCAGCTTTTCCTGCTTGAAGATAAGCGTTGCGATAAGTACCGAGAAAAACGCTCCCGTGCCGCTTGCCACCGTGCCCTTGACACCGCTGGTGTAGGCAAGACCGAGGTAGAAAAGCACGTATTGAATAACGGTCTGAAAAGCCGATACCGTTAAGACCTTACCCCAGCTTTGTTTTTTGGGAAAAAGGAATTTTCTTCTTGCTACGCTGAATATCATCACGGTAAACACGCCCGCCAAAAAGAAGCGTATGCCTGCGAAAAGCATTATTGACGGCACGCCTTCCACCGCCATTAAACGGTATCCCGTTTTTATCGCGGGTGTCGCACTGCCCCAAAGAGCGCAGCAGAGAAGGGCTATAAGGGTTAGGATAATAGGGTTTTGAAAAACGCTTTGTTTTTTGTCGTTTGGATTTGTCATTATGGATTCCTTTGATTTGATTAAATAAGCAAGAGAAGTCCTTCCACGGCTAAGGCGGTAAGACAGGAGACTGCGGCAACGAGGGTAAGGCTCTTATCCTTGTATGCGAAAAAGCCGCCGACGATAAGTCCTGCCAAGCCCGATATAACGTTACCCGTTGCGTAGATAGCCGCGGGGAGCGTCATAGCCGCCAGAACTGCGTATGGAATGTAGTAAAGAAACGATCTTACGTAAACGTTGGTTATCTTTTTGCGCAACGCGGCAAATGGGATCGCGCGTATAAGGTAGGTCGAGCCCGCGAGGATGAGCAGATATATCCAGAAATCTTTCATTCGATCTCACCCTCCTTTTCCTCCCTGACGGGAAAGAGTAATGAGCCTGCCACCGCCGCCGCTACGGCGCAAATGCTGACCGAAAGACCCGATGGGATCTCTTTAAGATAGGGAAGATAGTAAAACGCGCAGTGAAGCGCCGCCGCGACAGCGACCACCGCAAAAACCGCCTTGGATCTTTTTGCGGGAGGGAGAACGATAGCGAGGAACATACCGTAGATCGCAAGGCAAAGAGCGCTCATAACGATAGTGGGAAGTACGTTACCTACCAGAGCGCCGATAAGCGTTCCCAAGGTCCAGCCGACGTAAGGGATCACGGAAAGTCCGAGGAAAAACGACGGTTCGACCACGTCCTCCGCCGCCGCAACGGCGAATATCTCGTCGGTCATAAAGAAACCCAATATCCAACGCTTGAATCCGTTGAATTTTTTCGAGACCTTTTGAGACAGTGACATAGACATAAAGGAATAGCGCACGTTAATGGTCAACTGAGATATAAGCATAGTGGCGTATTGCGCGGGGGAGATCATAATGCCGATAGCGGCGAGCTGACCTGCCGACGTAACGGTCGACATTGATATTATAACAGCCTGCCACCACTCAAAGCCCATTGATATTGCCATGATCCCGAAGGAAAAGGATACCGAAAGGTAACCGAGACCGATGGGAATGCCCGAGCGCAGACCTCTTAAAAAAAGCTTCATTGCAGATTCCGTCCAAAAATAATGATTTCGGGGATTATTATAGCACAATAATCCCCGTTTTTCAATACGGTTTAAGATTTTTTGCGTTTAAATATTAAAGCAGCAGAGTGACACCGTTTTCTTCAAGAGCTTCCGCAAGCTCTTGCCCCGTCTGTTCGTTGGTAACTATGTAGTCGGCAACCGAAAGGTCGTTTATTTTGGCGAAGGCGCTGTGTCCGAATTTGGAGCGGTCTGCGGCAACGATGCAGCAGTCGGATTGCTCGATCATAGCCGCGGCGACAGTCGCTTCTTGATTGTAATAGGTTGAAAAGCCCTGCTTGGGGTCGATTCCGTCCACCGAGAGGATAAGCTTGTCGGCGTGATACTTTTTCAACTGTTTTACGGCGTCGTTGCCGTAGGTGAACTGATATTTGGTATTGACCGCGCCGCCAATGAGGATAACGTTGTAATTGGGGTTGCCCGAAGCCTCAAGGGCGATGGAGATAGAGTTTGTAACGATGCTGAGGTTATAGTCGGCAGGGAAACGGCGGAAGACCAGAAGCGTGGTAGTGCCCGCGTTGAGCATTACCGTGTCGTTGGGCTGAATGAGCGTTGACACACGCTCTGCGATAGCCACCTTTGCCTGCTGATTGGTCTCAAGCCTCTGATTGAGATTCATACTGTAATAGGGCTTGTAGGAGCTGACCGCGCCGCCGTGAACGCGGGAGAGAAGCCCCTTCTTTTCCATATCTTCAAGATAGCTTCTTATCGTCACCTCGCTGACGCCGAAAAGCCGCGAAAGGCTGGCAACGCGTACAGAATCTTTTTCCTTTAACAGTTCAAGTATCTTCTGCTTTCTCTGTTCTGCGGTCATAATTGCCTCCTTGTGGGGTTCAAATTTTGATTTGTAGGTTAGCCTTCCCCAGCGGGGAAGGCTTATAAATTGCAATTTAGCGCTTCTTTTGTTTATTATACCACTCGCTTTCGGTTTTGTCAATAAAACTTTCGGTTTTATTATGCAATTAAAAAAATCGAAAGTCGAAGACAAATTTTTCTTGACAATGGAAATGGGTGGTTGTATAATTAAAATGTATAAATTTATAAGATGCAAGGAGGTATCTTATGGTAAAAAATTTTGACATCAAGCCTCCCTTTTTTGAGGTAGGACCCAAGGCGATAATCTGGGGCGACGCTATGCTCGCTCTTGCTAAGGTCATCGATAAAACGGCACAGAAATACGACGTAGACGTTATCGTCACTCCCCAGTATACCGACATCAAGTTGCTTGCCGATAACACCGAGAGAATTCTCGTTTTCGCTCAGCATATGGACGCGCTCGTGCCCGGACGCGGACTTGGAAGCGTGCTTCCCGAGGCGGTCAAGGCGGCGGGAGCAAAGGGTGTAATGCTTAACCACGCCGAAAAGCCCCTCGATATGGAGACCCTTGAAAAGACCATCCTCCGCGCCGATGAGGTCGGTCTTGCGACTATCGTTTGCGCCGACACCGTTGAGGACGTCAAGAGGATCGCTCACATGGCGCCCAACCTTATCGTCGCAGAGCCCACCGAGCTTATCGGAACGGGTACTACCAGCGATTCAAATTACGTAATCGAGACCATCAAGACTGTAAACGAGATCAATCCCAACATTATGGTGCTTCAGGGTGCGGGAATCTCTAACGGACAGGACGTTTACAACACCATCAAGCTCGGCGCCCAGGCAACAGGCTCCACAAGCGGAATTTTGAAGGCTGCCGATCCTTACGCGATGGTCGAGGAGATGCTCTACAATCTCCGTAAGGCTTGGGACGAGCTTCATCCCTGAGGTGTAAAATGAAAAAAGAAAGCTTGATTGCCGCAAAAGCGGCGTATGAGATCGAATACGAGTGCATCAAAAATATGCTCGAATACTTCGACGACGAGGCGTTTGGACAAGCCGTCGAGCTTCTGAAAAACGCTCCCCGTATAGGTGCCAGCGGCTGCGGTCACTCGGGCATTATCTGTCAGCACTTCGCTCACCTTATGTGCTGTATCGAGCAGCCCGCAAGGTTCGTTTCTCCCGCCGAGGCAGTACACGGCGGAATGGGATCTTTGCAGGAGGGAGACGTTATGGTCTTCGCGTCGAGAGGCGGAAAGACCAAGGAGCTGCTTCCCATCCTTGACATCTGCAAGCGAAAGGGAATAAAGGTAATTACGGTCACCGAAAATCTCGAATCGCCCTTGGCGACGGGAGCCGACGTTGTGATAAAGCAGTACGTTAATCGCGAGACCGACAAGTACAATTCGCAGGGAACTACGTCATCCACCGCGCTTTGTATGATATTCCACGCGCTCCAGACCGCGCTTATCGAGGAGACCGATTACAAAAACGAGCAGTTTGCCTTGATTCATCCCGGCGGAGCGGTTGGTGAGCGCTTAAATAAATAAGCGCTCAGTGATGTTGCGCTTCGCGCAAATGATGTGCGGCAGAGCCGTAATGATGTGGGCTTCGCCCAGTGATGTTGCGCTTCGCGCAATTTAAGGAAGAAAATCGCAAGCGATTTTCAAAGATTTGATAAAAAAATAAAAATTTTTATAAAACAAAAGGAGAATTTTATTATGGAATTCAAGATTTATCAGAAAGAACTCGAGCTTCAGTCCAGAGGCTGGATACCCACCTTCCACGACATCAGAAAGGAGATCCTTGAGATGGTTGAGGACTCCGGAATCAAGAACGGTACCGTTGCTATCGTTTCTCACCACACCACTTGCTCCGTAATGGTTCAGGAGTGCTCTCACGATATCGACTCCTTCGACCTCGAGTACCTCCAGCACGACCTTCTCGACATTATGAGAAAGATGATTCCCGACTTTGCTGAGGAGCATCAGTACCGTCATCCCGGTCCTATCCACGCTCAGTACGGCAGATACGTAAACGAGCCCGGCGACTACTCTTCTATGAACACCGACGGTCACCTTCGTTCTTGCTTCTTCGGCAGAAGCGAGACCCTGACCATCAAGGACGGCAAGCTCGACCTCGGTCTCTTCGCGCACATCTACTTCATCGACTGGGATCACGTTATCGCTCGTCGCCGTCAGGTAAACATCACTATTATGGGTACTGCCGAGGATATTAACGACAGAAAGTGGAACGACGGCAAGGTCATCGACACCCGTCACAAGTTCACCGAAGAGGAAAAGGCATACGACATCCACTACGATCTCCAGCAGATGAGATAATAGCCTTCTCCAGCGGAGAAGGGGGACCGCTTGCGGTGGATGAGGAGAGCATTTTTATCATAATTACTGCTCTTTTCATATTGCCGGCGGTAATTTATAAGAAAAGGATTTTTATATGAACTTTATGGGAATAGACATTGGCACCACGAGTGTGAAGACCGCGGTGTTCAATGAAGCTCTCGAACAGAAAATATCACTTACCGCCGATTATACTCTCGACGCCCACGGGGATATCGTTGAGTTCGACGGCGAAAAATACTGGGAGATCGTCAAGGGCGAGATCGAAAAGGTCAAAAAAGAGCTTTCGGTTGACGCTTTGGCGGTGGATACCCAATGCGAGACTCTTATTCTGACCGACGAGGAGGGTAATCCCGTCCGTCCCGCCATCGTGTGGCTTGATAACCGCGCGACGGAGGAAGCGGAGATCATCACCGAGTATTTCGGTCACAAAAAGGTCTACGAGATCACGGGTCAGCCCGAGATAACCGCCACGTGGCCCGCCTGCAAGCTCCTTTGGGTCAAGAGACACGAGCCCGAAGTCTTCGCAAAGACAAAAAAGGTCTTTTTGCTTGAGGACTGGATACTTTATAAAATGACGGGCAGATTTATCTCGGAAAAAACGCTTCAATCCTCGACCATCTATTTTGACATACATAAAGCCGAGTGGTGGAGCGAGATGCTTGATTTTATCGGTGTTTCTACGGAAATGCTCCCCGAGCTTTATTCAAGCGCGAAAAAGGTGGGTGAGTATGAGGGAATACAGGTCGTGACGGGTGCTATCGACCAGATTGCGGGCGCTATCGGCGCGGGCGTGGTCAAGCAGGGAATCGTCAGCGTTATGACGGGTACCACTATGGTTATTTTCCTGCCCTCCGAAACTGTTCCCGAATATAACGCGGCAAGCATAGTACCTTGCCACTACAACTACGACGATAAATACTGCTTGCTTTCGTGGACTCCCACGGCGGGAATGGCACTCAAATGGTTCAGAAACGCACTTTGTGAGAATTTCTCTTTCAGAGAGCTTGACGACCTTGCTTCTGCTGTCCCCGCGGGCAGCGACGGCGTGACCTTCTTGCCTTATCTCTGCGGCTCTACTATGCCGAAGTACAATCCCGCGGCAAGAGGAAGCTTTACGGGTCTTACCACCGAGCACACACGCGGTCATTTCGTCAGAGCGGTAATGGAGTCGGTGGCTTGTATGCTGAAGTCTAACCTCGATTACCTCGGACTTGACGTAGACGAGATAAGAGCCATGGGCGGTGGCGCGAACAGCCCCCTTTGGTGACAGATGAAGGCGGATATGACGGGCAAAAAGCTGGTCACCCTTAAAAATAAGGAGACCGCCTGCCTCGGTTCGGCAATTCTGGCGGCGGTTGGCGTCGGATATTTTGAAAGCGTTGAGGAAGCGGCGAAGATGATCGAGCTTGATAAGACTTACGTGAGTCAGGGTGTTGATTACGCTGAATGTTACGATAGATATTTGGCTTATGACAAACTGCTCAACAATTAATTTTGAAAGGTAAAAAACTATGGCAAAAATAGGATTTGTCGGCTTCGGTGAAGTAAACACTCCCGTTGACGTAATAATCAGAAAATGCTCCGCGGCAGAAAAGGCTCTCCGTGACGAGGGACTTGAGCTTGTGAGCGTATATCCCGTTGCTGACGACTATGAGGAAACTCAGGTCAAGGGCGCAGTTGAAGCGCTTAAGAAGGAAAGCTTCGATGCTCTCGTCGTTTGCGTTGCGGGCTGGATACCCACCCACGCGGTAATTAAGGTAACCGAGCACTACCGTCACCTGCCCATGGTCCTTTGGGGACTTTGCGGCTGGTATGAGGGCGACAGACTTGTAACTACCGCCGATCAGGCAGGCACTACGGGTCTCCGCGCTACCTTTGAGGGGCTCGGATATAAATTCAAGTACGTATACGATATTATCGGTAAGAAGACCAGAAGCGACGTAGTTGCAGACTATTGCAGAGCGGCTATCGCGGCAAAGCAGCTCCTTTGCGATAAGGTCGGTATGGCAGGCTACAGAGACATGAATCTCTACGGCACTCTTTACGACGGAATGTCCTTGAAGAAGACCACGGGCGTTGAGATAGAGACCTTCGAAATGCTGGAAATCCAGCAGAGATACGATGCTCTTGACGAAGCTGCCAAGAGAGAGATCGTTAACAACAGAATTCTCAAGTGGAATTTCTTGAAGAGTGCTAACGACGACGCTATGATGAAGGCGGCAGGATATTATCTTGCGGTCAAGGCGATCGCAGACGAGAGAGGATATAAGGCTATATCCCTCAAGGACGTTGACGGTATGAAGAAGCTCTGCGGATTCCCCCCCGCTCCCATCTTTATGCTTCTGAGCGAGGACGGATACACCACCGTTCCCGAAAACGATTCTCTCGGAGCTGTTACTCAGCTTATGATGAACAGACTTACGGGTCAGCTCGCAGGATATCTTGAATTCTACGAGTTCTTTGATAACAGCGTGCTTGCGGGTGTTCCCGACTTCGTAGCGGCTGATATGGTTGACGGCGATACCTACACCGTTCTCCCCGCGGCGTTCGGTATGCTCAGTCAGGGAATTCTGAACGTTTCCAAGGTCAAGACCGGAACCGTTACCATGAGCCGTCTCGTTTACAAGGATGGCAAGTACACGATGCAGGTAATTCTCGGTGACGGCAAGAATCCTCCCAAGTGGGAAGAATGCGGCTGGGATCTGCCTGCGCCTCAGCTCTCCGCTCTCGAAATCGAGATAGGCGACGTTGAGACCTTTGCTGACAACGTTGCTTGCCAGCACTATATAATCACTTATGGCGATAACAGAGCGAAGATCAAGTATCTTTGCGACATTCTCGGCATCAAGGTAGACTTTGTTTGCGAAAAATAAGAGAGGAAATAATATGTTATACATCTTAGATACAGCTAATCTTGAGGCGATCAGACATTGTAATGAGTTTTACCCCCTTGCGGGCGTTACAACCAACCCCTCGATCATTTCAAAAGAACATACCGACTTCTGGGCTCTTGTTACAGGTATCCGTGAAATAATCGGTCCCGACAAGATGCTCCACGTTCAGACAACACAGAAAAAGGCCGAAGGTATCGTTGAAGAAGCAAAACTTCTTCGCGAAAAGCTTGGCGAAAACTTTTTCGTAAAGATTCCGATAAGCGAAGAGGGTCTTAAGGCAACTATGATTCTCAAGAAGTTCGGTATCGGTGTTACCGTTACCGCCATCTTTACACCGGCTCAGGCGCTTCTTGCTGCTATGGCAGGCGCTGATTTTGTTGCTCCATAT
>JAZMZI010000043.1:0-20078 GCA_045585895.1 Eubacteriales bacterium | reverse complement strand
AAGAACGAAAAAAGCAAGTAAGCGCAAGGCTTTTCTCGAAATGCCTTGCGCTTTTCCTTGTCAGATTTTTTTATTTACATATTGCTTATTGTTTTTTGCTATTGGTTCACTTGCGGTAGAGCGACTTTTTCGACAGTCTGAAATCCCGAGATTACCTCGGGATTTTTTATTATTCTGCGGTAATTCTAACGTTGCCGCTCAAGCTTTCAAAATCATATTCTGCGCTTCCCGCTCCAAGCTTATAAAAACCGCCTTTCGTTCCGTTGCAGATCATTTTTCCCGAAAAGGATTCAAGTCTTGCCACAAATCCGCTGTCGGTCTTGGGAATTATCAGCTCAACGTCACCGCTTATCGTTTCCACGTCAAGGCTTGAAGGCGCCGTGGCATAGGTTTTGATCTTTACCACGCTTGATACCGCGCCGACCTCACACTCTGCTATCTCTCCGTCTATCTCCACGCGTCCGCTGAGTGCATCGACTTCGATCTTTTCAACGCTTCCTTTTATCTCAACGTCTGCGCTTGCCGCGTCTATATCAACGTTCCCGAAGCTTCCTTCAAGATAAACGTCTCCGCCGGCGGTATCTATATCTACCTTTGAGGTACTGAGGCACTTAACGCTTACCTCACCCGACGCGGAATCAATGTTTATCTCGCCAATGGTAAAGGCGCTCTTACCGCCGTCAACCGTTATATTTGCCGACGCGGCAGTAACGGCAAGCTTTTTAACGCTTGCGCTCATTGACACGGGAATATATACCGTAAGCTCCTTAGGGCTTACGTTTTTAGCGGACATATTTGAGCCTGATCTCGCAAACTTCACCGAAAGCTTGCCGTTTTGAACTCGGCTTCTCATTTTTTCTCCGTCGTTATCGATCTCACCGCTCTCCTCGACTTTGAACGTATTTCCGTCCCATGTGACGATATTTACGTTACCCGCAAGCCACGATACGTCAACAATCTCCACGTTCTCCGTATATTCGGCGTTACCCAATCCGTAAGAATCGGGATCGTCGTAGATATAACTGCCAAAAGAGATCACGTTTCCAAAGCTGATAACACCCGAGGAACCGCTTACAATCGCTCCCGCTAAAATAGCCGTCAGCACCACTGCAACTACAGACCATATGACTAATTTTACTACGCCTGCACTTCTCGTTGCCTTATCCATAAGCCTCTCCTTTCTCAAAGATACTTCTTGCCTACTATCTCAAATATCGCCTCAATGATATTGTCAACTGCGGTAGCTATCAGAAAAACAAGCCATCCCGGATGCCACAAGCCCCCAAGAGTACCCAGAAGCATAAAGGATATGAACGCCGCTCCCCAGATACAGCTGCTTATTGCTCTGATTATGGGATTCTTGCGTTTTTTGTTCTTTTTCTTTTCTTTTTTCTCCGATTCTTCCCAATCCTCGCTCTTCATAAAAACGGGACGGATATACGATTTAAGTATCATAAGCGACGTGGCAACTGCAACCATTACCATCAGAACGACGATACCGATCGTTCCGCCTACGTCAGCTCCCATGCCTGCAAAATCGAAGATCGACGATATTACTACCAGCGGCACCCAACAAAGTATATATAGAGCTACCGCTACCGCAGTCATTATTCCCGATTTTTTTTGATATTCCTCGATCTCCTTCATCTGCGCTGCAGTATAACGCGTTTCCCCCATCTCACTCTCATACGAGAAAGCCTCAAACTCACTCTGCTCACGCTTTAAGGAATCGATAAGCTCGCTGATATCACCTATACTCGCTACGCTTATATTGTACGCCACGGAGGGACTCTTACCCTCTGAGATCAGATCGTCGTATTTATCCGAAACGTTAGCGTACATTTCTTCTTTCAATTCATTTGTCTTGGCGCACGCGGGCGCATCGGCAAATATCATTTCAATATAATCCTTCAGTCTCGCTTTCATAGCTCTTTTCCTCCGTTACTCATTTTCTCACTGATAAGCTTATCTACGACAGCCTTGGTTTCGTTCCACTCAATAAGATTTTTTCTATATACGTCTTTGCCGTGATTTGTTATGGTATAATAACGCCTTCTGGCTCCCGTAGCTTCATCTCCCCAATAGGAGCATATGCATCCCGCCTCCTCAAGTCGCTTGAACGAAGTATATAGGGTGGCTTCCTTTAATTCGTAGCTACCCGACGTCATATCGTAGATCATTCGGTTTATTTTATAGCCGTAATTATCGCCCTTCATCAGAGCAGCGAGTATAATCGTATCGGTGTGTCCTCTTATAAGATCCGACGTAATTGACAAATCGCTCACCTCCTTACGCTTACATTATAACACACAATACCTCACCTGTCAAGGTATCTCCGCAATTTAGCGCAAAAAAAATTTCAGAGCCTTCAATCAAGAATAGGCTCTGAAATTTTTATTTTCCTATAAGCGTGTGTCCGCAGGAGCGGCAGACTATCAGATCTCCGATCCGTTTCGGCTCCGCCTCGCCGTGGATCATCCTGCCTTCTTTATAAAACGTCCTTACTCCGCAGACCGCGCAGATGTGGTTGCCTTCCTCTTCGGATTCGAGACAGATAGGGTAATTCAGACCTCTGTATTTGATCAAAGTCTTCCCTTCGCCATAATATCCGCCGAAGCCGTCGTCAAACAGAGTTACCTTTACCTTGCGCTTTTTGCCTTTTTCATTTACCGCTTTGATCTTGAGATAAGTATGGTCGTCGATGGAAAATCCCGCCTGCCTGTTAAGTCCTCTGCCAAAATCGCGGCTCAAGGTCATTGACACGATCTTACCGCTGAAGCTTCTGTCACATACGAAGCGACTCATACAGAAAATAAACCATCCGCTGATAAGCACCGCGGCAGTAAAGACGGGATGCACCCACCAGCCAATCTCGGGCAAATTTTCATGCCTTCCGTTAAGGAAAAACAGAAACGCCGCCGCCATTACGCCGATATAGAGGATATAACCCAAAATATATTTCAAATTCTTCCACAAGGCGTATCTTTTTATGTCGCCGTTTTCCTTTGGAATTTTGTATTTTCGCATTTTTAACCCCTCAGCAATTATTTACGCTTATATTATAACGCAAAAATCTCAAATAGTCAACGGATTTTTTGCTCTTGTTCACTTGCGGCAGACCGACTTTTCGACAGTCTAAAAGGACGCGAAAATTCGCGTCCTTTTGTAGGAAGAATCAGTCCTCAAGCGCCTCAAGCTCTTCGAAAACGCAAGCGTCCTCTGCAAGCTCCTCGCAACAATTTTCCTTCTTCTTCTTGGAAGGAAGCTTGCTCTTGATCTTCATAACGAGCACCTTACCGCGTCTCTCGCCTTCCTTGTTTCTGGTGGAAAGAACGATTGCTGCTGCAGTGATAGCCGCTACGAGCGCAACACCTACGCTAACGAGAACGATAATAAGCGTTCTCTTCTTCTTTTCTTCTTCTGCTGCCGCAATAGCTGCCGCTTCTGCTGCCTCTGCCGCGATCTTCTTTGCGAAGATTACGGAAGAAACCTTGTCCGATACGTTGGAATAAAGATCTTTAACATTCCAGTCGATCATTGTTAATACCTCCAAATTATATAATATTTTATTTCAAATGCTTTCGCATAGCTGTCCTTAATTCTTAAGACTGTGAATGGGTGCGGGGATACGTCCTCCGCGGTTGATGAACTTTGCGGGTGAATAACGGTTGACCTCCATAATGGGCGCTCTGCCGAGAAGTCCTCCGTAATCAATGCTGTCTCCTGCTGCCTTGCCGTATGCGGGGATAACTCTGACCGCCGTGGTCTTGGTGTTGACGACACCGATAGCGATCTCGTCGGCAATAATGCCGCAGATGACTGCCTCATCCACGTCACCGGGAATTGCTATCATATCGAGACCTACGGAGCATACCGCAGTCATCGCCTCAAGCTTTTCGAGGGTAAGCGCGCCTATTTCAACTGCGGCGATCATACCCGCGTCTTCACTTACGGGAATAAAGGCGCCCGAAAGTCCTCCCACGTGACTGGAAGCCATAACACCGCCCTTTTTGACCGCATCGTTAAGCATAGCCAACGTTGCGGTAGTGCCGTGAGCACCGCAGGACTCGAGACCCATATTCTCAAGTATATGCGCAACCGAGTCGCCGACGGCGGGGGTAGGAGCCAGAGAAAGGTCTACGATACCGAAGGGGGTGTCGAGCGCCTTTGCCGCTTCGCTTGCCACAAGCTGACCCACGCGGGTTATCTTAAATGCAGTCTTCTTAATAATATCAGCCAATTCGCTGAGGTCGCAGTCACCTGCCCTCTGAATTGCCGAGCTTACAACGCCGGGGCCGGAAACACCGACGTTTATTACGTTCTCAGGCTCGCCGATTCCGTGGAATGCGCCCGCCATAAAGGGGTTATCCTCGGGAACGTTAGCAAACACCACCAGCTTCGCGCAGCCGATACTGTCTCTGTCCTTGGTAAGGAACGCCGCTCTCTTGATAGTACCGCCCATAAGCTTGATGGCGTCCATATTGACGCCTGCCTTAGTGGACGCTACGTTGACCGACGAGCAGACGAAATCGGTATCCGCAAGAGCCTCGGGGATCACCGATATCATATTCTCCGCGCCCTTGGTCATCCCCTTCTGAATGAGAGCGGAAAATCCGCCGATGAAGTTTATGCCGAGAGTTTTTGCCGCTCTGTCGAGAGTTTTTGCGACCTTATAATATCCCTCGGGAGATGCACTGCCTCCTATAAGGGACACGGGAGTGACCGAAACTCGCTTATTTACGATCGGAATACCGTATTTTTTCTCGATATCCTGACCCGTCACCACCAGCTTTTCAGCCGATTTTGTGATCTTATCATAGATCTTTTCGCAAAGTCTGTCCTCGTCCTCACTTACGCAGTCGTAAAGAGAAATACCCATCGTAATGGTACGGATATCGAGGTTTTCCTCGCGTATCATATTTATTGTTTCAAGAATGTCTTTAGTATTAACCATTTGCCTCTCCGATCAGATATGATGCATCGTATTGAAAATATCCTCGTGCATAACGTGAACGTCAAGTCCCTTGTCCTTTCCTACGATAGCCATAGCATCGACGAAATCCGAAAAAGGAACCGACAGCTTATCTATATCAGCCAGCATTATCATAGCAAAATACTCTGAAAGAACGCTCTGGGAAATATCAA
The DNA here is from genome assembly GCA_045585895.1 of Eubacteriales bacterium. GTDB lineage: Bacteria > Bacillota > Clostridia > Oscillospirales > CAG-272 > SVTX01. The sequence goes on along the minus strand of JAZMZI010000043.1, from coordinate 14,933 downwards.
CTATGTTAGCGTCGTACTTAGCGCACTCGTTTGCAACGCTTGCAATAATTCCAACGCTGTCCTTGCCCGTAACGGTAATAACTGCTTTCATTTTTGATCTCACTTTCTTATACAAATCGTCTATTATATTATACAACATTATTTCAAATTTTTCAATAGGCTAAAGCATTATTTTTTTATTATTTTTATTAAATATCGTTGAAAATACTGCAAAGGTATGCTATACTTTATTTATAAGATTAAAAGGAGGCGAAAAATTACGGATAATTCCTGCGAATACATAATCAAGCAAAAAAGCGAGGGAATGGTGCTGGCAAAAAAGATTTCTCTTATATTGAGTTACGTCGCCTTGGCAGTCTTTCTGTCGTCGCTCGATCTCGCCTTTGCTCCCTCCGCCCTTAAGCTCCCGTTTTTAGTGATCATCGCTGCGATCGTTGCGCTTGCGGCTTTCATCTCATGGCGCTTCGTTTGCATCGAATACGAGATAGTCATCCGTGACGGTGAGATCACCGTTACGAAAATATACGGAAAAAGCATCAGCAAAAGGGTGATTTCCAGAAGCTTAAACAGTTTTTCCGAGATTGGAGAGTACGATGAGCTATCATTTGAGGAAATAAGCAAACTCTCCTTGCAAAAAGATCACATATGCGTCTCCTCCCTTTCCGCTCCGATCGTATACTACGGCATATTCGAGGAGGAAAAGGAGCGTCACATAATATATTTTGACGTAACCGAAAAAGCCGCAGAGCTTTTAAAAAAACTGAATCCTTCCGCCTTTCGCGCGTCGGCAAGGCGTATGAATAAAAACTAAAGGAGAAATCAAATGAAAAATCAGTACGAAGTCAAGATAAAGCTTTCCGAGGATCTTATGAGAAAGCTTATCTACGTTTCCGAAGCAGAGGGCAGAACCCCCAACAACCAATTCATCTTTATGCTTCGCAACAATATTCAGTATTTTGAGCGCACCAAGGGCAGACTTGACGCGTCAAAGCTTTCAAAAATAGACCTTTCCGAATACGAGGAAAAGGAATGACCCGAAAGGAGCCGCACTATGAAAGATATTTTGTACAAAAACCGTCTTCCGCTTAAAATAGTCCACGGACTTTGCTCTCCCGAGGGAGACACCTTTGAAGAAAAATGCGCCAACATAAAGGCAAAGCTCAACAAACTTGAAAACATGGGCTTTGGCGGAGTTGTAACCAACGTGGCTTGGAGCAAGGACTACACCGAAAACGCCGAAGCTTGGGAGATCTTTCGTTTCGCGCTGGACGAATGCGACCGAATGGGTCTCAGAGCTTGGATATACGACGAAAACGGCTATCCGAGCGGCGGCGCGGGAGGACTTACACTCAAGGCGCATCCCGAATACGAATGCCGCGCCATCGCCAATATGACTTGCTGCTTAGAGCCCGGAGAAACTAAAACTCTTCCCCTGCCGCACGGGCATATCGGCTTTTTGTACGCTGCCTGCTATCCCTGTGACGCCAAAGGTGACTTGAATCCCACCGCCCCGATCTACGAGAAAGAATGCACGGGTGACGAGACCGAGATCACCTTTACCAACGAAACGGTTCAAAAGCTTAAGATCTGCGCATTCGTCGACAAATACCTTTACGAAGGCAGCCACGCCCTTCACAACACCTTTGAGGCTCGCCGCTATATCGATCTGACCAACAAAGACGCGGTGCGCGAATTCGTCTCAAACACTTACGAAAAATACACCGAAAACGCAAAAAAGCACTATACCGACGGTACGGGGCTTATAGAAGCCTACTTTACCGACGAGCCATCTCTTATGGGATGCTATCTGAACGCGGGACTCTTCCCCGCCAGAACCCGTGACGCCTACGACGAAGCGAACACTCCCCTCTACCCCATGGTCAACTACGGCAGAGACGTTGAGAACACCTTTGAGTCTCTTTCGGGCTTGAATTTCCGCAAAAATCTCGTCTATCTTTTCTACGGCAAGGGCGAGATGGCAAAAAAGGTTCGCTATTACTTCCACAAGACCACGTCCGACCTTTTGGAAAGCAGCTTTTACGCTCAGATCTCCAACTATTGCGCTGCAAATAACACTCGCTTCTCGGGTCACGTTCTCCTTGAGGACGACATAAGACACCATGTGATCTTCGAGGGAAATCTTTTCTCTCTCATCCGTCACATGCACATCCCGGGAATCGATATGCTTCATTCCCTGCCCGAAAACGTGCGCCGAGATATGTTCACTCCCAAAATGATCTCCTCCATCGCTCACGCGTACGATCGTCCTCACGTTATGAGCGAGGTATCTGCCCACGCCCAAGGAGGCAAGGTCTCGGCAGATCAGATGTACGCATCGATCGCCCTACAATACGCTTTCGGAGTCGACATCTTCACGTCCTACTATTCCGACACATTCCTCGAAGAAGGCGAATACAAAAAATACAACCGAGCTATCGGTGAATTTGGAGGCCTTATGGCAGGCGATCACCGCGCCGACGTGCTTCTCTATTATCCTATCGAGACCTTTATGATGAATCACCTCTCCCCCGAGGACAAAAACAGCTACGGCAACTTCACCCCCGAGGAAAACGCCTGCAAATCGGGTCTTTATAGCATCATGTACGAGCTTTGCGACGCTCAGGTAGACTTTGATTTCGCCGATCTTGACGTAATAAAGAAGCTCCCTGTAAGAGACGGCAGGCTTCAGGGAAAACACGGCGTTGAATATAAATATCTCGTTCTTCCTCCCATGGAGCTGACACCCGAAATGAACGGTGTTTTCTCATATCTTGAAGCCAAGGGAGTGAAGATATGCGTTATGCGTGACTCCTGCTTTCCCGAGCTTGGAAGCGCGACCTTCGGTAAAAAATTTTCAACCGCGTCTGCCCTCGTCACCTCCTTCGACAGATACGAGGAAGGCTTCCTCGTCGATCTTGACACCCCTCACAGAGGAGTGGCTTGCCTTTGCAGAAGCGTTGGTGGAAAGAACAGATATATGTTCGTCAATTCAAGAGCCGAATCAGCAAACGTCAATTGCGCTTTAAAAAACACGGGAAATCCGAACCTCTACTCACCTCTTGAGGGTGAAAACAGGCCCTGCAAGCGTTATCCCGATAAATCGGGAACGAGATTTGAGTTTACTCTCGGCGCTTACGACGTCCTTATTATAACCGAATAATAAAAATGAGGTTGGATCTCTCCAACCTCATTTTATATGATCAATTATATCTCCGATATTCTCAATAAGCTCGCATCCGCACTTCTCAAGCCTTCTTCTCGATTGGTGTCCACCTGTAAAAAGCAGGCAGTCTGCCTCAAGTATCTTTGCGTTCTCCGCATCGTGGGTGGTATCCCCGACGTACAGTATGCGTGCATCGGGATTAGCCTTTTTCCACTTTCGCGCAAGATGCGCCTTGCTCTCGGCGTGAATATTTTCAAGTCCTATTATTTCATCGAAATAATACGTAACACCAAGCTCTGAGAGCTGTCTTAAAAGCATCTTTCTTTCGGTAGCCGAGAAAACCACTTGCTTGATTCCAAGCTCCCCGACTCGCTTCAAGGTATCGGGAACGCCCGATATCATGGGGCAATTTTTACTGTTTTCATTATACAGATCGACCCATATCGGTGCCAAAGCTTCGTAGGACTCCTTTTCAAAATCAAAGCCCAAGGAACGGTAATAGTCCTTTATAGGGAAATCAAACACCTCGCGGTATGCGTCAAGATCTGCTATCTCGGGTAACCCTCGCGCTGAAAGCATTTGATTGGTACTATCCATTCCCGCCGCCATATCGGCAAGAATAGTTCCGTTAAAATCCCAAAAAAGATGTGTATATTTCACTTTTTTATCCTTTTTTAAACATTGCCTCCGCCGAAACTTTCGACGGAGGCGTTATTATTTGAATTATTATTTAGCAGACGAATCTGTGGGAAGATAATTATACTGAACCAACCAAGAATAGTAAATTGCGTAAGGTGAAGGACCATTCTTATCGTCCTTGGAAACTTCTGTGCTTGAACTGGTAAGCTTAGCCATATTAACAGAAGGCTTATTTATAGTTTGCTTATCCTCGGACACTTGAACAACTACCTGGAAGAAGGGTTTTCCCTCGTGAGCGGCAGCCAATCCGGCAACGCCTTCGGGAGAGGAGTTTTCGGTCTTACACATTTCTTCCCCTACATCCTTGGTAATAAAATTCTTCAATCCATCCATATCCTTTTTGGCGGAATACTCATTGATCCTGTTCAAAATCAACGTGCCGAGGTCGCCGCTATCGTATCCTTCAACGTTAGGATCAGCATCAAGTCCCGCATAGTCTATCAACTGATTATCCATAGTCAACTGACCGTTGCTTGCAAGCTGCATATTGAAATCAAAACCAAGCAGGGGATCGATTACGGCATCATTGTTTTGGTGCTTTGCATTTTCCCAATAATCGGGAGCCTGCCCCTCGTCGGGATGAGCTATAAAACAGTTACCCGTCTTATTGACGTCCATCTTATAATAAGTACCGTGAGAAATGATCTCTCCCTTGGAATTCTTTTGATCCTGAGTTCTTTTCAGCATTCCGTTTTCATCTATGGTATAATCCTCACCCTCTATGCCGTACTGGAGGATATTGCGAGCCTCAGCGTCGGTATTAATAAGAGTAAGCACTTCCATACAAGCCTTGGTGTGCTGAGAGTTAGCGGAGATCGCGTACATATTACCGTAAAGCGCCTGCTCATCGGCAACGGGATACTTTACTACGTAAGGATAATACTTATTGCCGTTCTCATCGGTGTAAACGCCGTTGTTTGCTGCCGCCTGACTTTGAACGTCATAGTTACCCTTCATAAATTTAACGGCAGCATCTCCGCGAGTCTCATCGTCCTGCTTGTAATATCCGTTAAATTCATATTCCTTAAGGGCAAAGAATATTTCCTGATACTCCTCGCTTTCGAAGAGATAGTCAAATCCAAGCTCTATCTGACCGCGTCCCGCATTTTTGGGGTCGCCGTAAAGCGAACCTATAAGGGAGAACTCGTTGTCCTTATTTACGGAATACGTATAGTTTCCATCCTCGTCAACAGTATAGTCGATATTCCAATACCATACGAAGAGATCCATACATTCTTTATATGAAGAATCGATAGGGAGCACGTCGGGATGGTTCTCGGCAATATCCTCAAGGAAATCCTTAAGGTCAATTACGTCCTTCACCTGAGTGTGATCCGGATAATTCTGACCTATGTAATGGTATCTGTCAAAAAGCTCCTGATCTACCATCATGTATGTATATTCGCCCATCTGGGTGTTATTGGGAATGGCATAAGTAATACCATTCTTCTTTACACCGTCCAAAAGAGCGGAGGGTATCTGAGTTCTAAGCTCTTTTCCCGTAGTATTGATATGCTCGTCAAGAGGAATGATCCACTCGTTTTCAACAAACTCGTTATACATATCAAATCCGGATATGTAAATGATGTCAAGCTGATTTTCATCAGCAGCGGGATAAACAAGCTCCTTGATACCCGTGATCTCGTTTACCTTGTACTGATCCTCGGCGACCTTATCTTTTTCATCTTCATCCTCAAAGACCGTATCAAGATCTATGTAAGGCTCGAACTCGGGATAATTCTTAAGGAAGTTTTTGCCTATAGCCTTAAGGGGATAGGAGCTGTCGGGGAAAGCAGCCTGAAAATCGCTGACGTACTTCTCAATAGCTCTCTTTGCTCTTTCCTTGTTAACGGTCTCAAGAGCATACTTATCCATGGTGTTTTCGATCTTCTTTTCGGAATCCTCACCGAAATACTCGTCCCAAGTATAGAAGATAAAATCAACGTTAACGTTATACTTAGACTTGGTTATTCTGGAAAACTCAGCCTCTACTCTGTCGTAGTTTGCCTTGACGGCAAGCATTTCCTTATATTCGGCGCTGTTTTCGTCTTTGCCCTGTTCCTTCAGCTCGGCAAGATAATCCTCAAGCTCCTTGTCGGTGTTGCAAACTCTTCTCTCGGTAACCATTCGCATAGTAATGGTCTGCGCTCCGAGATCTTCGCTAACGTCTGCACCCGAATCCTCTTCACCGGAGCAAGCCGAAAGCACCAAAGGCAACACGAGAACCAAGCTCAGAAGCAGGCAAAACAGTCTTTTTTTCATGTTCAATCTCCATTTCCGCCGCACCTGCGGCAAAAGTTTCCTTTTTCCCCTAAAGGGGCAAAAAATCATTTGCTCCGTCGGAAAAAGCGGAACAATACCAATACATATTTTACTACAAAATCGAAATTTTGTCAAGTAAATATTTATTAATAATTATATTATAATTCCCTTTGCGGACGCGCTTCGACAAGAGCCGAAGGCAACCGTTATGCAAGATATACAAATCAAGCGCAAGGTTTTTGTGCATCAAGTTTGGCGCGTTGTGTGTTTTGCACATTTAGCGATCAAAAAATTTTAATACTTGAAAGATAATTATTTACAAATTATCAATCAAGAAAACCTCTCAGATGTCTGGCACGGCTGGGATGGCGCAGTTTTCTAAGCGCCTTTGCCTCTATCTGACGGATACGCTCTCTGGTTATGTCAAATTCTTTTCCGACTTCCTCAAGAGTTCTCGTTCTGCCGTCGTACAGACCGAAGCGAAGCTTGATAACGTGCTCCTCTCTGGGTGTAAGGGTGTGAAGCTCTCTTTCGATCACCTCACGAAGGATGGTAGAAGCCGCCGCATCTGCGGGGGCAGGGGTATCGTCATCGGGAATAAAATCGCCGAGATGGCTGTCCTCCTCCTCTCCGATAGGAGTTTCAAGGGAGACGGGATCCTGAGAAATTTTGAGTATCTCTCTTACACGGTCCGCACTCATACCTATCTTATCTCCGATCTCCTCTGCGGTAGGCTCACGTCCCAGTTCCTGAAGCATCTGACGCGAATACTTGGTTACCTTGTGGATAGTCTCGACCATATGGACGGGAATACGGATAGTTCTTGCCTGATCCGCAATTGCTCTGGTGATAGCCTGACGTATCCACCACGTAGCATAGGTTGAGAACTTGTATCCCTTGGTATAGTCAAACTTTTCGACCGCCTTCATAAGACCGAGGTTACCTTCCTGAATAAGGTCAAGGAAGTACATTCCTCTTCCCAGATACTTCTTTGCAATACTTACTACCAGACGGAGGTTGGATTCAACCAGCTTGGTTTTCGCGTCCTCGTCTCCGTTCAGCATTCTTTCGGCAAGCTCTCTCTCTCCCTCGGAATCGAGAAGCGGAATACGTCCGATCTCCTTAAGGTACTGACGAACGGGGTCGTCGATAGAAAGTCCTTCCTGCTCAAGTATCTTCTCCATGCTTGCGCTGCTCTCGAATTTGGAGACCTCCTTTTCGATCTCCTCAAGCTCGGCGTTGGAAAGGGTACCGGGAAGCGAAACACCGCTGTCCTCAAGTGCCTCGTAGAGCTTGTCAAGCTCGTCAACGTCGTAATTCATTTCCTCGAGAGCCTGATCAAAATCCTCCTCGGAAAGACCGTTTTTTTTACTTTTTTCTATGAAATCCTCTACCTTTTTGGACTCCGTCTCCTCGACGGTCTCAGTGGGGAGGTTCTCATTCAAAATTTCTTCCTTCATATTTAAATATCCTTTCAAAAATTACACTTTATTTTCCGCGCTTGCTCTCAAGCAGCTTGCGTATTGCGTCAATAGAGTCGCCGCCCGACTCGGCAGACAGACTTTTTTCTTTTTTCAGAGTCTCAACACAACTAAAAAATACGCTTTTTCCGTTATCGCTTAAAGCTCTTCTTTTTTGCTCAAGACCTTGAAGTCTGCCCATTTCGTCGGGGGTAAAATGCTCGCCCAAAAGCGAAAAATCGTACTGATCGTCGCTCTGCATCTTGATCACACGTTCAAAAACGCGCCGATGGAACTCCGAGAAGAAATCCTCTCCCGCAAGCTCTATCTTTCGTGTGACCACTCCGTCTCTGTACTCGTCGTACAAAAGGAGCATACCTATAACGGCTTCCTCCGCCGCCTTTGCTTTGATGTTTTTGATGCCGTCGGTGTTTATCCTGTCACCAACGCCCATGGCGGAAAGCCTTGCCTCCTGCGCAGTCTTGGCGTTATAGCTTTTGATCTTCTTGCGTCTCAGGCTCTCAACGTCGTTTTTCAGACCGTCGGCGGGCAGAGAGAGTCTCTTTGCCACCGCAGACACATAAACGTCTCTTTCGACCTCCGACCAGATCTCGGAAATATATTCGCACATCTCTTGCGACGCCTTTATCTTATCCGATGCTACCGAGAGATTATACTTTTGAAGCGTGGTCTCCAATTTGAACTCAAAGCCTGTCCGTCCCGCGTCCAAAACTCGTTTGAAGCTGTCGGAACCGAATTTTTTAATGTATTCGTCGGGGTCCTTGGCGCCCTCCATATGAAGTATGCGCACATCAAGACCTACCTCGGAGAGCATTCTGACAGCCTTTCTCGTCGCAGCCTGTCCCGCCTCGTCGGAGTCATAGGAGATTATTACCTGCTTGGTGTATTTAGCCATCATTCTCGCCTGATCCTGCGTCAAGGCAGTACCGAGGGTAGCCACGGCGTTTTCGAATCCCGCCGCGTGGAGCGCGATTACGTCCATATATCCCTCGCAGAGGATCAGCCTCTCCGAGCAATGATTTTTCGCAAAATTCAGCGCAAACAGATTTCGGCTCTTTTTAAATCCGGGCGTATCAGACGAGTTGAGATATTTTGGCTTGGAGTCGTCCATAACTCTGCCACCGAATCCGATAACGTCGCCCGACGTATTTATTATGGGAAAAATCACTCTATTTCTAAAATAATCGTACGCTCTTCCCGTCTTTTGACTTTTTCCGCAGAGGAAGCCGACGATCAGCTCCTCGTCGGTAAATCCCAGCTTATGCATATGATCGGTAAGACCACCGAAGCCTTCGGGAGCGAATCCGAGTCCGAAGTGTTTGATGACCGCGGGAGAAAGCTTTCTTTTTTCGGAAAGATATTCCATTCCCGTCTTACCGAGCTTGGGATCAAAAAGGCAGGCGCGGAAATACTTTGCCGCCGCCAGATTCATCTCGAGCACCCGTTTTTTGGAGACCCCGTTATCTTCTCGATCGTCAACCGTTATTGTTATTCCCGCTCTCTTAGCGAGAAATTCCACGGCGGCGGGATAATCAAGATTTTCCGATCTCATAGCGAAGGTTATAGCGTCTCCGCCCGCTCCGCAGCCGAAGCAATAAAAGGATTGAGTTGCGGGGAATACCGTAAAAGAAGGCGATCTTTCACTGTGATAGGGGCAAAGACCGTTATAGTTTGCTCCCGCGCGCTTAAGATTAACGTAGGAGCCGATAAGCTCTACTATGTCGTTTCTTGAGCGGATCTCTTCAATAATTTCTCTTGATATCATCATGATCTTCCCCTCCATACCTTAGGAACGAAAAGATCTGTATACGTATCGATCGCATATCTGTCGGTCATTCCCGAAACGAAGTCGCAAACGCAACGCTCCACGCCCTCAGATTCAATATTTTTTTTGTAATTGTCGGGGATCTTCTCGGGATATTTTACGTAATACTCAAAAAGCTTGATAAGCAGCTCCTTCGCCTTTGCCTCCTCGCCCTTAGCCACGGGATTAAGGTATACGTTCTGAAAGAGAAAGTCACGAAGATCGTTAGTAGCCTTACCGACGTCCCCGTCCATGGTAATATAGGGACGATCATAGCTCGATTCGACTATGGATTTGACCATATTATTTATTCTTTCACTGTGTCCCTTGCCCAATACCTCAACTATGTCGCGCGGCAGGTCGTCTTCGGTCAGCACACCCGCGCGGCAGGCGTCGTCTATATCGTGGTTTATGTAAGCTATTCTGTCGGCAAATTTAACGATAACTCCCTCAAGAGTCGCCGCCATGCTCTTACCCGTGTGATTGACTATTCCGTTTCTCACTTCCCATGTGAGATTGAGTCCTTCACCGTTGTTTTCAAGCTTCTCAACGACGCGCAAGCTCTGTTTATAATGAGTAAATCCCGAGTCGTAGCAGATCTGCAGAGCGGTCTCACCCGCGTGACCGAAGGGGGTGTGTCCGAGATCGTGACCAAGCGCCACCGCTTCGGTAAGGTCCTCGTTAAGACGAAGGGCGCGCGCTATGATTCTGGCTATCTGGGTCACCTCGAGGGTGTGTGTAAGTCTGGTTCTGTAATGATCTCCCTGAGGGGCTAAAAAGACCTGCGTCTTATTCATAAGCCTACGGAAGGATTGGGAGTGTATGATCTTATCCCTGTCTCTCTGGAACTCGGTTCGCATAGCACTCGGGGTATAAGGATGATCTCTCCCTTTAGTATTGGCGGTCAGAAAGGCGTAGCGTGACAGAGTCGTTCTTTCTCTTTCCAAAAAGATATCACATATATTCTTCTCGTTATTGTATCTCATAGCTGCGCCTCCTTTCCAAATTCAATACTTTGCCGTATTTTCTCACCGCGGCATTTTCACGTATATATAATATACGCTAAAAAATCCAAAATCACTTTTTTTCGTCAAAAAATTTTTGAATTTTTATTTCAGTGCCGTCTATTCCACTATTTGAACGCTCGTAATGCCGTATTCCGTTGCCTTTTCAAGAAGCGACGCGTTCTTTTTGGAGAATACCAATCTCAAACTGTCGGACTTTATGTAATATTCCATATTTCCCAAAAAGCCGTAAAGCTCACTGACTCCGTCGCCGTTTTTTCTGCTTGCCGCATCGGGAGACATATCTCTCATATCCAAGGCTACGAAATCACAGACCGAACGCACTCTCGGAACGAGATAAACGCCGCTATCGGTCATTTCGACCGCCGCGGGGGATACGAGAACTCCAAGCGCCGACTTGCCCGCCGCCAGCGAAAGCTCGCTGACGAAGGCTTCGACCTCGTCAATATTCTTTTCGGTAGGATCAAGACCTATAATAAGTATCTCGTCTATACCACTCTTTCCCGCCTCGTTTATAAGGGCGATCTCATAAGCCTTTCGGATATTTCTCCTATACTCGTCCTTTTCCTCAAAAGCCGTGGAATAAAAGTAACCGCAAACGTATCCGCCGCCGTTACGTATCGTTTTGACCTCGTCGGAAAGTTTTCGGCTTCCCATGCCCGAATCTTCACCGAAGGAAACGGCAACGTCGGTATGATACGTAACGAATCCGTCTGCATCACGCAGGCAAACGGAAAAATCGTTTATTCCGATAGATTGGTAATAGCTCGTGCCGTATCCCCAAGAATATTCGTGGGCATTCACCGCCTTGACCTTTTTATCTCCCGAATAATAGTCATTTACCGAAACGTCGTATTTCGGCTCGGAGCTTTTTTCGAAGTCCTCTGCCGCCTTGCCGAGGGCAAGCCCCGCAGCAACCGACAAAACTACGCAAAGCAAGAGAAACGTCAGCGCGGCAACGACTATTATCCAGACGCGCGACGCTCTTCCGCTTATCGCCTTGCGTCTTGAATACCTGCTTATCCTCGCTCGCCTTCCCATGCTTTACTCCTTAAATCTTATTCTATATCTATTAAAGAAATGCTATCGTAGTATTCGTTGCCGATGAAAGAAAGCTTTTCGCTCTCCTCGTCTACATGGTTTTTCAGCACTACGTACTGATATTTATCCAAAAGATCAAGCGCGTCGTATCTTACGTGAGACTCCTCAAGGGGCAATCTCATTATCAAGCAGTAACCGTCGAGATACTCGAACACCTCGCTAACCCCGTACATATCAAGTGAATAGGTTATCCTCTCATACTCGTCGCCCATCAAGCCGTAGGTAAAATAAAATCCGTTGCCCGAGGTGGAATAATCGGTTCCGGGCGCACTGCCGATAGCCGACTTAAAGGCTTTGAGTCTTCTTGAGTCGTCGTATATCGAGCTGACATTGGTTTTCACTTCGTCGATAGAGCTCTTGGCGTCGTAAGCGGCAATTATACTGCTTGCGTTAAAGTCCGAGGGAAGATTTTCGGGATTCGTTTCAAAGGGATGCTTTTCGGGATAGTAAACGTGTATGGTTCTGACCCAGTCCTCACCCGTCATGACGTAGCTGATAAATTCTTCGATATTATCCTCGTCGTACTTTATACCGATCTTGTTTTCGGTAAAGTAGTTTAAAAGCTCCACTTCAAGATAATCGGTCTTGAAATTCTGCCTTATAATACTGTCCGTAATTCCGTTTTCTTTAAGCCACTCTTTATATTTCGACGTGCTTCCCTCAAAATACGTTTTAACGTATTCCTTCATAGAATCGTTGACGTAGTTTTTCACATTGAGAGAATCGGTCTTTATCCCGTACCTGTCACAAAGAGAAAATATAACGTAGGTCTTTTTCAGATCCTCCGCTACCCTTTCTTCAAGCAGCCTTTCGTATTCCGCCTTACCGTTTGCGTCAAGGGCGTCATACTTCCCGAGCTCCTTATCAAGCTCCTCTTTGTGCATAAGAGTAAGGAAACGCAGCTCTTCGTATTTCACTTCGTATTCGCCAACGGTTCCCACCGCTCTCAACTCCTCCTTGGAGCTTCTGATGGGAAATACCGACGTGCTGATAACGGCGATAGCTCCGATAAGCGTCGCAAGCACCACCGCACCGATGACCGATACTATAATTATCTTCTTTTTAGTCCACCATTTCTTCTTTTCGGACGGCTTATCCACAGCCGCGATCTCATTTTTTAACGACATATTTATCTCCGTTTAATATTATTATTTATAAAATTGCATAAAAACCCAATATAACATCTTATTATACACCAACATTGTGAATGTTTTGTGAATTGCAACTTTTTTTCGATGATCTTTTTCAAAAAACTATTTGCAAAATCTGCTTTTTTATGGTATACTAAAGGAAAGAATAATCCATTTTATATCCAAGGAGGCAAAAATGAGCGCAGAATACACAATACCGCTGACTAAAATCGAGCAGGAATTTGCCCTTGAGCGAATCAGCGTCCCCGAAAATTACGATGATATTCGGATAGAAACTCCCGAAGTAAACCGACCGGGACTTGCCCTTGCGGGATTTTACGAAATATTTGAAAAGTCTCGCATAAGCATTATAGGAAACGCAGAGCACCGTTATCTTCTCCGTCTCGACCCCGAGGATCGCAAAAAAAAGATCACCGATTACGTAAACGCGCGCCCCGTGGCGGTAGTATTTACGTCAAACCTTACCGTATTTGACGAATTCATAGAAGAAGCTGAAAAGGTCGGAGTTCCTATCCTCCGCACCAAGGAAAAGACCAGCCCCTTTATGGCGTCGATCATCAGTTCCCTCAATACACATCTTGCGCCCCGAATCACCCGTCACGGCGTTCTGGTCGAGGTCTACGGCGAGGGCCTTTTGCTGGTTGGCGACAGCGGCGTGGGTAAGAGCGAGACCGCTATCGAGCTTGTAAAGCGCGGTCACCGTCTTATAGCCGACGATGCGGTGGAGATAAAGAGAGTTTCGGCAAAGACCCTCGTAGGCTCCGCGCCCGAAATAATCCGCCACTACGTCGAGCTTCGCGGTATCGGTATAGTCGACGTCCGCCGCATATTCGGTATGGGCGCGGTCAAGGAAACCGAAAAGATCGACCTCGTTATCAACCTTGAGCTTTGGGTCGAAGGAAAAATGTACGATAGACTCGGTCTTGACGAAGAAAAGGTGGACATTCTCGGAAATCAGGTCCCCTCTATCACTATCCCCGTAAAGCCCGGACGCAACCTTGCCATTATACTTGAAATAGCGGCAATGAACAACCGTCAGAAAAAAATGGGATATAACACCGCCGAAGAATTTAACAAGAGACTCCTCGAGCAGATAGGCAGCCTGTCATGATATTGCTCACTGCCGCGAAGATTCCCGAAGATCTTGATAAGGATATGCTTGCCACAGCCGTATCTCTTATGTTTCCCCACCCCCACAACAACCGATATATCGAAAATATACGCGGTCGCCAAAACGACGGCTCGGCTATCGAAAGCCTTTTCGCCCTTTCGCTCCTCTACGAGCAGATACGCTCACTCCCCTGTAATCCTGACACCGATTCACTGATATTGTCGAGAACCGAGACGGGAAAGCCTTATTTCCAAGGAAGCGACGTAAAATTCAATTTAAGTCATTCCAAAGGTTACGTTGCCTGCGCCGCGGCGCTTGACGAAGAATTGGGCGTGGACGTGGAGGCCTCATACCTCCCCCCCGAAAGAGCCTTGAAAATGGCGGAAAGATACTTTGACACAGAGGAATTTCAGATCGTAAAAAAATGCCCCGAGGCATTTGCAAGAATCTGGAGTGAAAAAGAGTCTAAATCGAAATTTTTGGGTGAAAATTTAGGAAAATTTCTCGAAAAAGAGAAAAACGGGCAAAACAATCGGAACGAGATTGCAATCCGCACCCATAGCTTTCGCATTGGTGAAATACCCGTAATCCTTTGTACCAAAAGGGATTTTTCGACAATTATTTTCACCGTTCAATAAGAGTGCAAGGGGTTTTAAAAAAAATCGAAAATTTTTTCAACTTTTTTTCAAAAACCTCTTGCATTTTTCAAAAAAGTGTGATATAATGGTATCAACAAATCGAAAAAGGGAGATTTTTTATGAAAAAAGACCTCACAAAAAAGGAAAAATTGGTATTTGATTACCTTGTACAATCAATAAATGAAAACGGATATGCACCATCTGTTCGTGATATTGTAGCTGATCTTGGAATAAAGAGCACATCAAGTGTGCATCTCTATCTGCATAATCTTGAGGCAAAGGGCTTTATTGAGCAGGATGCGGGCAAGAAAAGAACACTTCGCATTTGTGCGCCGTATGCCCGTGTTGCGGGAAAAGTGCCACTTCTTGGTGCTATTACTGCGGGAAGTCCAATTCTTGCAGTTGAAAATTTTGATGGTTACGTTGATTTGCCTTGGAACAGCGCGAAATATTCGACTGACGAGCTTTTTGCCCTTAAGGTGCAGGGTGAAAGTATGA
>JAZMZI010000042.1:0-1871 GCA_045585895.1 Eubacteriales bacterium | reverse complement strand
TATTGACCTAAGTAAATATCTCGCAGTTAAGGAGCGCGAGACAGGTCGACCGAGATATGATGGATTTACGTTGCTGAAGGTAATACTATTTGCGTTTATGGAACGAGGCTACGTATCGACAAGAGAGATCGTCAAGCTCTGCAAGACAGACATCCGCTTCATGTGGCTTCTGCAGGACAATCCCCCGCCGAGCCATATGACGGTGGACAACTTTATGAACCGCGTTCTGAAAGAATCAATCGAAGAGATCTTTGTGGAGATCAATCGCTACATATTCGAGAAGGAATCGGTTGACTTGAATCACCTCTACGTAGACGGAACCAAAATTCGCGCCAATGCGAATATGTACAGCTGGGTATGGAAGAAGAGCTGTCTTACCAACCGAGACAGGATCTTTGCCAAAATCAGCAAGCTGCTGCCTTTGATGAACGAGCGAGTTGCCTATTATGGGGTAAAGTTTGGAACGCGAAGCGAATATGCCATCGAATATCTGGAAGAGATCCTTGTGCAGTTTGCGGAGCTTACCTATCTTGAGCCCGAAAAGAAAGTGCGAGGCAGAGGACATCATAAAACGCCCGAGCTTCGCTACTACGATGAGCTTAACGGCTTTATCAGACGCCTGAAAAGCTACGCAAAACACGTATCGATCTGTGGCGAAGAGAGAAACAGTTACTCCAAAACCGACCATGATGCGACGTTTATGCGTGTAAAAAGAGACTATATGGGAAACGATCAGTTGCTTCCTGCATATAATCTTCAGTTTGGTGTTTGTGATGGGTACATTGCGGTATTCGACGCCATGCGTTTTGCCTCGGATATGGACTGTTTTCAGCCCCTGATTGGACGCTTCAGCAAATGGTATGGCTTTTATCCCGAATATCCCATCGGGGACGCGGGATACGGAAGCTATAATAATTACTTATATTGTGAAGAACACGGCATGAAGAAGTATATGAAATTCACCATGTTTCAAAAAGAAAGTACGAATGCAGCGTTCCGTGACGATCCTTACCGCGCAGTGAATTTTCCCATTGATGAAGAGGGGAATCCGATCTGTCCGAACGGAAAGCGCTTTTTTCACCTCAAGACTTCTCCTGTCAAGGGTAACCAATATGGCAGATGCGAGGAATACTATCAGTGTGAGGATTGTACCGGTTGCCCATATAGAGAGAAGTGCCACAAATCGAAATGCAATCGCGTGATTCGCCTGAATGAAGAATTGACTGGCTTTCACCAAGAGGTACTTGAGAATCTGAACAGCATCCACGGTGCGCTCCTTCGCATGAATCGAAGCATTCAATCCGAGGGGGTATTTGCTTCGATCAAATGGAACCGTGCCTATTCCCGTGCGAGAAGACGGGGCTTAAAAAGCTTTCTTTTGGAGATTGGACTCGTTTCTATTGGTTTTAACCTCCATAAATTCCATTTAAGTAGGCTCTCTCTATCTATTGCCGCCTGATATTTTTTCTCTTTCCACTTTTTTTCCACATTTCAACAGCTGTTTTTTCGATTTTCGACTACAGCTTTTTTCCTTGCGCCATTTTTTCCTCTTTTCCACTTCCTGTGCATAAAAAACAAGACTCATCTTCTCGCCGAGTCTTGTTCTTTTTTTGACGAGCTGTTTTTTTACAGCTCCTTTTTTCGTTTACGGTTATTAGATCTTTCTCGCTTCGATATAATAGCGCTTGTCACAGGCTTCGCCCATGGAGAAGGTCTTTCTCACAAGCGCGCCGTCCTTTTCCACGGTGGGGAAAAGGTCTTCCTTTTGCATACCGTCGAAAAGGAAGCCGACGGCGTTTTCTCCTGCGGCAAGGGCGCGTGTTTCGGCAATGCCGTGGATATAGTCAACGGTGGCGGCTGGGTGAGTGGTA
>JAZMZI010000041.1:0-2146 GCA_045585895.1 Eubacteriales bacterium | reverse complement strand
AGGGCTTTGGCACCATATCCGAAACGCCAAGCCGTGTGGCAAGCAAAACATCACTTGGAATTGCGTTTTTTACCGCACGAACACAACCAAGATACAATTTTATGCGATATTCAAAGCTCCCACCGTACTGACCGTCACGTGTAAAAGCCGACAAAAGCTCCTGAATGAGATATCCGTGACAGGACTTGACGTCCACTCCGTCAAAGCCCGCATCCACCGCAAGACGGGCAGCTTCTTCGTACTTTCTCGGAAGTTCGTCAAGGTATTCATCAGTTACAATATTTTCATCTGTCACAGGTCGTCTTTCCTCGTAGATCGGGTGGCGGTAAGCAATCATGGGAGTCATACTCTGCCTACCGGAATGGGTCAGCTGCAAAATAAAAATCGGTGATATTCCGCATTCTTCCATGGCGATCCGACGCATCTCGGAAAGGAGTCTCTTGAATTTTGGCAAGTTTTCCTCGGTCAGCATCATCTGACGGGGATTAGTCCGTCCCTCGGGGCAAACGGCATTGGCTTCAAACCAGACGACCCCCGCGCCGCTTCTTGCGGTCCTCAAATACTTTTCAACCGTCAAGTCGCTCGGACTTCCATCCGTATTGCAGTCGCATCCCTCCATGGGCTGTAATACCACGCGATTAGCGATTTTCTTTTTTTCTATTTGAATTGATTGTTCTATCATCTGGTAGCATACCTTTCTATCTTTTATATTTTAATTGTACCATGAAATAAAAGATATGTATATCACCAATTTTGCATATTATATTGCTTTTCTTGCAAACATGTGATAAAATATATCCAAAGGCGGTGATTTTCGTGATATTTGAGTTGAAAACTAAGGATTTTGAAATGGAATATGTTGAAAGTAAGATCGATCATCCGATCTTATGGGAAAACCATTGCCACGCGAAATATGAGATGATCGCGGTGTCAGAAGGCGATATTACGGTTATGCTGGAAGGGCAAAATTATCGTCTAAAGAAAAATGAAATCATTATTATTCCACCACTTTTTTATCATTCTGTTACGGCAAACGGAGGAGAACGCTATCGTAGAATCACCGCATTATTTGGCATAGATGCCATTCCGAGTGTACTGCAAGATGCATTTACAAATCAAGAAAGAAATATTACCGTTGCTACCTCTCGTATAGATAAAATCAAGGAGATCTGTCAAAAGAAAGATGCGTCGTTTTATGCTCCGTTGCTACAAAGCTTAATGATAGAGACGTTTTATGATGCCTTACAAATACCGCAAACTATTACAAAAATTGAGACTGACGAGTTTTTGCAAAAAACATTCAGCTATATCGACCAACATTTGCATGAAAAAATCTTGCTTGACGATCTTGCAAAACACACGTCGAGATCAAAATCTTCCTTTTGTCATCTGTTTGAGGCAAAAATGAATATTTCCCCAAAGCACTATATCTTGCAAAAAAAGCTTGCTCTGGCGAGCAAACTGATCGGTGAAGGCGTTCCCCATACCGTAGCGGCGACACAGGTGGGCTACGAAAATTACAGCAATTTCTACCGTGTATATTTGAAATACTTTGGAACGAGCCCGACAAAAAAGGAATAACAAAGCTTCTGTTTTCCGAAAGCCTCGCAGACTACTCCGTTATGAATATATTGTTGAATGACGGGCTTCACCCTTATTGAACAAAACTTCACAGTACAAAATAATGCAGTGTTTCGCATGTCTATAATTAAGGCATACGAAGCACTGCATTTGTATACAAAAATGAGAATTTAGTGAAACTGCTATACAGTGAAGTTCTTGCAATCGCACGAGTGAAGTTAAGTTTGCTCACTTTGCCGAGGCAAAACTTCACTTGCCATAAGGGCAAACTTAGCTGCGTTGTGTCCTTATGGCACTACGCTAATTTTCTGCGTTCTTTATTTTATTCAGAAAGAAGCATATCGTCCTTTTTGATCCAGCCGATCTTGCGGAGTATCTCACTGAAAAGAAGCGAAAGCACCGCGGGGAGAACGATACAGATAAGTACAAGTCCGACCCACTTCATAACGCCGTTTTCCGTCGCGTCTATAACCCCGATGGGCCCTACCATTCCGCACGTACCCATACCTGCAGCAACTCCGCCGCATTTGAGTTTGAATACCATTGTTGAAAGCGGTCCCGTGAT
>JAZMZI010000040.1:0-21489 GCA_045585895.1 Eubacteriales bacterium | reverse complement strand
TCGTCTCCACAAGAATTCGGCGGTTTTTTGTTATATTAGAGTTGCTCCTCGAAAGCGACTCGACTTACGTAAGTAAGCCTTCGTCTTGCTTTCTCCGGTGCGCCTTGTCTCCACAAAAATTCGGCGGTTTTTTGTTATATTAGAGTTGCTCCTCGAAAGCGACTCGACTTACGTAAGTAAGCCTTCGTCTTGCTTTCTCCGGTGCGCCTTGCCTACGAAAAAATTTGAGGGTCTTATTTTTTTGTGCGCGAGTTTGCAGCTTGTTACGGCGAATATTCGGCGGTTTTTGTTTGCAATAAAAATCAAATCCCATTTTTCATAGTAACGGCAAGCTTTTTTGCCCCAAAACCGTATTGACAACGTTTTTTTTTGATTGTATAATTAATAAAAGCTATATTGGAGGCAGTATAATGAAAATATTCAGACCCGAAGATTTTGGAGCTTTTGCCGACGGAATACGTAACGACGCCATAGCATTATGGAGCGCGATCGCGGCGGCAAGCAAATACGACGGAGAAGCACAGGTGCTTCTTGAAGCCGATAAGACCTACCATTTCGGACCCACCGAGGATCAAAAAAGCGGAAAACATCAGATGCTTGTAGGCGGACTCCGTCAGGATCCCGCGTCGATGAACTGCACTGCACCTATCGCTATCGACGGTGCAAAGAACGTACATATAAAGGGAAACAACACCACGATCCTCATAGACAAGCCCTTTAACTATTGCAATATTTACAACAGCGAAAATATAATGATCGAGGGCTTGATCTTTGATTACAGTACCCATCCATACGTCAAGGGCACTATGCTCGAAATGGATTTTGATTCTCACAAAGCAACCTTCAAGACCGACAGAAGCCTTTTTATAAAAGAAAAAGCAGTTTTAAGAGATTTTGGAGTTCTTGAACGTCCCGACTCCAGATACCATATGTTTACGAGAACGGTAACTCCCATTGACGCAGATAAATTTGTCTATGAGATCGAATTCAACGACGATCCCTGTACCAATAAGCATTTCAAGTTCCTCTCCGAATATCCGCTTATTATTCCCGTACCCGGTTTCGGTCACTGCATCGAGCGCGGATTTTCGGTCATAGGAAATACCAACGTGACATTTAAGGATTGCACGATTCACAGCCTTGCTCGCTTTGGTTTTGCGCTATTTAATAATGACGGGGTTATGCTCTTTGAAAACGTAAGAGCTAAGAAGAATGACAATGCTAACATCGTCGGCTGGCGTGACCTTTTCCACGTTAAGGAAAGCCATGCGAAATATATATGGAGAAATTGCTACGGCGAATATTGCAACGACGACATATTTAATATTTCCGCGTCGACTCTCGCGGTACAGAAGGTATACGCCGAGGACGATATAGATTTCATCTGGAATGAGACCAAGGGTATTTACGGCAGTGCGCGCGTAGGAGATACGATCTCGGTTATTGACTTCGCAACGGGTAAGGATTACGGAGAGGCAAAGATCGTGGAAATAGTCGAGCGCGAAGGCAGCCACAACCGTTTTCGCCTTGACCGTCCAATAAAGGGAATTGAAAACGTGGTAGACTCAAGAGTTCACGTTCTTGATCTCGTTGCGCCCGGCTCGGTTATAGAGAATTGCGAATTCCACGGGACCTACCGTCTCCGCGGTCCTATTGACGTTAAAAATACGCATTTTGAGACCAAGCGTTTTTGGCTCGACACATGGTTCCCGGGAGCGATAGGCGAGGGACCGGTTCCGAAGCATATTCATTTTACAGATTGTAAATTTGAGTGTGACGACGAAGCCGAGCCCTATTTCCACATCGGCTCCCACAGAAAAGCCTCTGAGGGTGAGCCTCAGTATCATATCGAGGATATGATATTTGAGAACTGTGAGATACCTATGAGCGTGGTTGAGATAGGCGAGATCGATAGGGCTCACGTTAAGTTTGTAAATTGTATAAATAAGAGCGAGTAAAGGAATTTAAATAATAGGTGTTGCTCTGGGCGTTGTTGCAATAGTTTTGTTGTGTATATAAAATTTTCAAAAAAACATATTTACAAAATCGTATTTGTATGATATTATAAGTTTAAGGGAATATTATTCCATAAATACAAAATATAAAACGGAGGATATTAATTATGGCAAACAAATACGCTGGCACTAAAACCGAGGCTAATCTTCTTGCGGCATTCGCAGGCGAGTCTCAGGCAAGAAACAAATATACCTACTTTGCATCCAAGGCAAAGAAGGAAGGCTACGAGCAGATCGCGGCACTTTTCTTAAAGACCGCTGACAACGAGAAGGAGCACGCAAAGCTCTGGCTCAAGGAGCTTGAGGGCATCGGTGACACGGCTTGGAACCTTGCCAATGCGGCAGACGGTGAGAACTACGAGTGGACCGATATGTATGCAGGATTTGCAGAGACCGCTGAGGAAGAGGGCTTCACGGCTCTCGCCGCAAAGTTCCGTATGGTTGCGGCTATCGAAAAGCATCACGAGGAAAGATACAGAGCGCTTCTTAAGAACGTTGAGACCGCTCAGGTCTTTGAGAGAAGCGAGGTCAAGGTTTGGGAGTGCCGCAACTGCGGTCACATCGTCGTTGGAACCAAGGCTCCCTTGATGTGCCCCACCTGCGCGCATCCTCAGGCATACTTCGAGCTTCACGAAGAAAATTACTAATATTAAAAAATGCGTGGGCAAGCCTATTTAAAGGGCTTGCCCGCGCTTTTTTATCGTTATAACTGTAGTTTTTTGTTGAAACATCAAAATTCTTAAATGTATCCAATGTCGAGTGCTATTTTTATAGCGGTGTAATCTCGCAGATAAGAGCCGTGCTTATCTTCATATGTGGCGGTGTAATCGTCATGGCGCGAAAAAATATTAAACGCTT
This sequence comes from Eubacteriales bacterium, assembly GCA_045585895.1. Classification (GTDB taxonomy): domain Bacteria; phylum Bacillota; class Clostridia; order Oscillospirales; family CAG-272; genus SVTX01. Next base: position 18,616 of record JAZMZI010000040.1, on the reverse strand, counting down.
CGACAAGGTCAACCCATTTGAAAACCATTTTTTGAGTTGCTTCAAGCTCGGTCAGATGAGTTTCGGTAATTTCTCCCGTCAAGCGACAGATGAAGAAATTGTTGATGAATTTGTATTCACGATAATATTCGTTGAGAATGAGAAAGGGGTTTTCGCTTTGAGGTTCAACGATATATCCCGTTTCTTCGGCGATCTCGCGCACGCAACACTCCAAAAGCGTTTCTCCAAGCTCGTGCCCCCCGCCCGGAGTCATGAAAAAATCATTTTCGGGAACGTAAGAGAGCAAAATTTTGCCATTTGAAACAACAATACCTCTGGCGCAGGCTCGCTCGTGAGAGTTGGGGGTTATTCTGTTGTCACCGTATATGGTTTTTATTATCATTTTAACACCTCAATAAAGAAAAGACTTCCAACGTCCTGCAATTCAGCATTCGTCAGTGAAATTGCGGTTTTATGGTGCTTTTCACAAAACTTCTTTATCCTCTCGCCGTCGTGATGAGAGTCAAGCAAGCCGCAAAAATAGACATTGTCATAGCACACACCGCTTGCTCCGCCGATAAAACCGAAACTATATGGCGGAAGGGAAATATGCCCCTCGGAAATCTCCAAAACGTCGATTCCGACATTCTCACAAGCCGACGCTATTGTTTTGTCGGCGGTGATTATGGCATTGTCCGATACTACCGCGACAGAGCACTTTGTATAGCCTTGGGGAACGCTTATTATTTCATATTTATTCTCCCTTGCCAATTCAAGAATCAGTTTTGAAACAGTCTTTTCGTTGCAGATCAGTCTGTTTCCCACGACACAAGCGTTAAAAAGCACGTCAAAAGGATATTTTTCTCCTGTCTGTTCATCGGATAAAACCAAATCAAGCGCGGCAAGCGAAGAAATACGATCAATGACTGAAGCGTTTTTAGCGTAGTATTTTTCGTGACAAAAAAGCCTTTCGAAGCCAATAAAAACAAGCATATCAGTGTGTGCCGAAACAGCCTTTGCCAAATAGTCGGCGGGTGGGAGTAATATAGGCTCAAATCCGTAATTTTCAAGAGATGAAAGGGAAGAGCTGTCAATTCTTCTATCGGTTATTACCAACATTTTTAACTATCCTTCTGAAACAAAGTAAAAACGCAAAAGGGTGCGAAAACACGCACCCTATCTGTGTAAATATGAACCTATTAACCGAAATTAAGCGCGGTTAACCTTGCCGGAACGAAGGCAACGGGAGCAAACAGCAACGGTCTTGGGAGTACCGTCAACAACTGCCTTTACCTTACGGATATTGGGCTTCCAGGTTCTGTTGGTCTTGCGGTTAGAGTGAGAAACGTTCTGACCGAAAACAACGCCTTTTCCACAAACACTGCACTTTGCCATGATAATTTCCTCCTTGCAATACTTGCATCTATTAGTAATCTAAATTTTAAACATTACGCAACTTCGATATTATAACACACTTTTTTCTAAATTGCAATAGTTTTTTGAAAAATATTTCAATTTTTTTTGATTTTTTTATTTGTTATGAAAGAATCCTTTGTTTTCTTCGTTTTTCGGGTGTTTTTCTCTCAAATTCATACGTCGACGTCCTCAAAAACACCCTCGCAGATCTCGCCATTGTGAGAAATGAGCTTGACTGAACGGAAAAGACCGTGAAGTTTTTTGTCCGTCTTGACCTTGACCTCAATAAAATCCGAGGTGTGACCGTAAGCAAAGCCGTCCTTGCAGGTCTCAAACAGTACCTCTGCGGGAGCGTTTTTTGCGATCTTTTCGTCGAGTATCTCGGCGCGTATCTCGCGGCTTATCTCCGAAAGTATTCTGACTCTTTCGTGCTTGACCGCTTCGGGAATCTGTCCCTTCATTTCTGCCGCAACGGTGCCTTTTCGCTTGGAGTAGGGGAAGACGTGTATCATCAGAAATCCCGCGCGGCGCACGAAGTCGCAGGTCTGGCGGAAATCTTCCTCGGTCTCACAGGGAAAGCCGACTATTACGTCGGTGGTGAGTTTTACGTTGGGGATTGCCTCACGCAGTCTCTCAATGCAAGCCATAGCCTGCTCGGCGTTGTATTTCCGCTTCATAAGCGCAAGGATCTTACTGCTACCGCTTTGGAGCGACAGATGAAAATGAGGGCAGAGCGACTTTAAAGGGGCGATCGTCGCGGCAAAATCGGGCTTTATGACCGTTGGGTCAAGAGAACCGGTGCGCACTCTGCCGATGCCGTCTATCTTGTCAATGGCGGCAAGAAGGGAAGCAAAGCTTTCTTTTTCCTTCAAGTCTTTGCCGTAAGAACCAGTCTCGATTCCCGTCAGTACCACCTCGCGCACTCCGTTTTCGGTGAGAGTCTTGACCTCGTCTATGACCTCGTCAAAGGGCTTGGAGCGAATAGGGCCTCTGGACGCGGGGATGGTGCAATACGCGCATTTTGATTCACAGCCGTCCTCTATCTTAACGTAAGCGCGTGTGCGGTCAAAGCGATTTATCGACATCTCTTCAAAGCCCGAGCCGTCAAGATCGGGGACGCAGACCTCGGCTTCGTCGTTCTTTTTGCCGCGTTCGGCGAGAGCGCAAAGCTTGTCAACGACGGTCATTTTATTGGAACTGCCGCAGACGTAATCCACTCCGTCAATAGCCGCTGCCTCGTCGGGAGAGACCTGAGAATAACAGCCCGTTACGAGTATGTAAGCGTTTGGATTTTTGCCGATCATTCGGCGTATCATCTGCCGCGCCTTTCTGTCGCTTTCGGCAGTGACGGTGCAGGTGTTGACTATATAAGCGTCGCAGAAATCGTTGTGAGACGCTATGGAAAAGCCTTTGTCGGTAAGGGCTTCCGCTATTGCCTCGGATTCGTATTGATTGACCTTGCAGCCGAGAGTGAGTATGCCTACTCGCATATTCTTTTCCATATCCGTCCTCCTTAATAAAGCCTGCGGCTTTAGTGATATTTTATTACAAATACCACTCGCCGCAGGCGAATAGATTCGCGCACCTTAGGCACGAAAAATTGTAATTTATACCCAACCGGAAATTTCCTTGATCAAGGGCCAAACGATATCAACGCACCACCAGTGATCCTTGGGGGTGACGGTAAGGGTCGCGTTTTCGGGAGCGTCTGCGGCGGCGTAGATATCCTTAACGGTCTCGTATCCGCGCTTAACGCCGTCGATGGGGAAGATGGGGTCAAGGCTGCCCGCAACTACGGCAAGCTTTCTGGGAGCGATAAGGCAAGCCAGATCCTGCATCTCAAAATAGCGGCGCGCCGAGGGTATGTAGTTGCATCCGCAGTGGAGCATAGCCATGATTGAATCGTCGTAAGGGCAGAAGGCGCAGCTGGGCACGCTGATCTTGATTCTTTCGTCGATGCAAGCGGCGTAGAAGGAGGCGGTGCCGCCGCCCGAGTTGCCCGTGATAAGTATTTTGTCAATGTCGCATTGCCCGAATTTCGGGAGAAGGTCGATAGCGCGGCTTATATCGTGTACGCGCTCACCGATAGTCGTTCTGCCAAGCATAAATGCGTTGTGCGCCTGAAAGCAGCAGCTATGCGCTCTGTCGGCAGGGTCGGGAGGACGGCGCTCACCCATGGATCTCTGCTCGATACAAAGGGCAATAAAGCCGTTTTCGACCGCTTGAAGACCGAATGATCCTCTCGGCTGATAATCCTTGTCCTGATCGTATTTCTGCACGCCGATAGAGTTGTGAAATCCCGTGGAATGACCCTGAAGCGTTATGGCTACGGGGTATTTTTCTTTGCCCGTGTCGGGGATAAGCAGATAGCAGGGAACCGGGGTATCGGGTTCGCTGAAAAACACGAAGCGGATACGGCGGTAGCCGTCCATCATAATATCTTCTTCAATAGTCAGATTAGGCTCGCAAGCGTTAGCTTCGATGAGATCAAGTCCCATAAGCTCACGCAATTTTGCGCCGATCGCGGTCTTCTGTTCTTCAAGATCCTTGTTTTTGTCAAAAGCCAGAGCGGGGGTAAGCTTATTCGTTATGGTTTTGTGACAAAGATTTCCGTTAATTTCGATCATGTTATTTTATTCCTTCCTTGAAAGTTTTTGGATTCTTAAACCTTTTTTCATAAAGGCTTAAGCCGACGGAGGCACGTATCCTTATTCCGAAACGGGAATAGCAAAGGCGGGACAAGGCAGATTATTGCCGTTGTAAAGCTCGGGATCGACGCTGATGGCAAAGCAGTAGTTGACGAATCTTGTGTCTGCGCCCTCGGGAACCTTAACGGTGACCTGACCGCGTGAGGTGATGGTCGCCTCGGCTGGCTTTCTGGTGTCCTTTGAACCGTCGTAAGCTCCTACGGTGAAGCCGCCTACGGAAAGGCCGATACTGTTTTTGGGATCCTGCCCCTTTGCAATAAGACCCGTGCCGAGATCGGTGAAGTCGATGATTATCTCGCTCTTGTCATCCGAAAGCTTTGCGGAGACGGGACGGGGAGAGACTGCGTCAACCAGCAAGCCGACGCCGTATTCCTTTGCGAGGGCAAGCTTGGCAAGTCTTTCCGCAAGCTCCAGCTTACGGGGAGAGTGCGCCCAATCGTAGCCCTCCATACTGCCAAGGTCCATATCGACGGTGAGCGTCATATTTTCAATACTCGAAAGTGCTCTGAACTGCATTACGCGAACGATATCGAGCGCGGGAAAGTGTTTTTTGCAATTTTCGCCGTATTCGGAAAGCTGTACGTTGTAAACGGGGAAAAACTGACCGAATCTCAATCTTTCGTCTGCAAAATACTTCTCAAGGTCGGTGTCGTACTTGTTGGCGCAGGAGAACCAGCAGCCCTCGCTCTCGCCCTGGAAGAAGATCTGAGCCTTGAAGGGCAGGGGAATGATGGGATTTATCAGCGAATCGAACGCGCCCGCTATCCTCGTGTTAGCGCCCGTGGTGTAGCCTAAGGAGTTAGCAAGCTCCGTCGGCATAAGCTCTCTGAGACAAACGCCGCCCGCAGCCATCATAACAAGACCGATAGGGGTACTTATATGCTTCATAAGCTCCTTGGCAAAATAAAATCCGATAGCCGAGAAATTAAGGGAGCTTTCCTCGTTGGGTCGCTGCCACGCCCAGTCGGGATTGATTATATCGGGGCTTGCGTAATTGTTGTTACGGCCGAATTCCATACCGCTCCAACCGTGCTGGAAGAACAGACGGAAGTTATCGTTCTCGTCAAATTCAACGCTGGGAGTAAGAGGCATACAGGGCTGAAGATGCAATTCCGCGTTTGACTGACCGCCTATTATCCAGACGTCACCAATAAGTATATCCTCAAAGGTCACTATGTGACCGAATTCGTCGGAAATAACCATGACTTGCGGCTCTGTGCACTCGGGACGCGCCGAGAAGCGCAGCTCGAATCTGTTATCGTTGCCGACGGTCGCCGTAGCGGTCTCGCCCATAAAATGTCCTGCGACCTTAGACCCCGTGTGGGTGGAAAAACCCCAGACGCGTATAGGTTTTTCGCGCTGAAGCACCATGTGGGATGAAAAAATACCCGAAACCTTGAATTCGGGGCAATCCCACGCTCCTTTTGCGTTTTCGTCGGTTTCCGTCGTATCAGTGGTAGGCAGAGCCACCTTGTGCTTATCTTCCATATATCTGACCTCGCTTTCAAACGGAGAGTTTAAAAGAATTATACAACCTATAACCGCCAAAGTCAATAAGAATGTTGAATTTTTATATATTTTTATATAAAAAACAAGAAATTTTAAACAAAATACAAAAAAGCCTTGAAAAAGCGTGATATTTGAGTTATAATTAATGGAGAAAACAAAATCTGCAAAGTCAGAAAGGAAATATAAATATGAGCACTCTTCACATAGTAGATCATCCTCTCGTTCAGCACAAGCTTTCGATTATGAGAAACAAAAAGACCGGTTCCAAGGATTTCCGCGAGCTTCTCAACGAGATCGCTATGCTTATGGGCTACGAGCTGACGAGAGATCTTCCTCTCGAGGAGATAACCATAGAGACTCCCATTCAGAAGACTAAGGCTTACACCATTTCGGGTAAAAAACTTGCCATCGTGCCCATTCTCCGCGCGGGAATAGGTATGGTGGACGGACTTTTGGATCTCGTTCCCGTTGCAAAGGTAGGTCATATCGGTCTCTACCGCGATCCCGAGACCCATCTTCCCGTAACCTATTATTGCAAGCTCCCCGCAGATATCGATCAGAGAATCGTTATTCTTGTTGACCCCATGCTGGCAACAGGCGGCTCCGCAAGCGATGCGCTTACCAAGCTTAAGGAAGCGGGCTGCAAGCATATCAAGTTTATGTGTCTTGTTGCCGCTCCCGAGGGAGTTGCAAAGGTTCAGGCAGACCATCCCGACGTAGATATCTATACCGCCGCTCTCGACGAAAAGCTCAACGATCACGCCTACATAGTCCCTGGTCTCGGCGACGCAGGCGACAGAATATTCGGAACTCTTTAAGTACGCGTTTTTTGACCCCTTTTCAAAAGGGGTCAAAGTCTTACAAAACTTTAAAAAAGGATAGTTATAGGTTAACTATGCAAATATTGAAAATAAATAAAAACGACGCGGGGCAGAGACTTGACAAATTTCTTACGAAAGCCGTCAAGGGACTTCCTGCGTCGCTTATGTATAAGTATATAAGAACGAAGAAAATAAAGGTCAACCGTAAGCGCTGTGAGCAGAAGCAGATACTTCTTGAGGGCGACGAGATACAGCTCTTTATCAGAGACGAATTTTTCGATTCTCCCGAAAAGGACGACGGCGCGCTTTCGCGTATAACTCCCAAGCTTGATATCGTTTACGAGGACGACAATATCATACTCTGCAACAAGCGTCCGGGAGTGCTTGTGCACGAGGACGACGGTGCCAAGGATAATACGCTGATAATGCATATCAAGGCGTATCTCTATCAGAAGGGCGAGTATGCCCCCGAAGCCGAGCAGTCCTTCGCTCCCTCGCTTTGTAACCGTATCGACCGAAATACGGGAGGCATCGTCATAGCGGCGAAAAACGCAGAGGCGCTTCGCGTTATGAACGAAAAGATCAAAAACGACGAGATAAGGAAATTCTATCTCTGCGCCGTTCACGGTAAGCCTCAAAAACCGTCGGATACTCTTACGGGATATCTGAAAAAAAACAGTGCGGATAATCTCGTGACGATATCCGATAAGCCGAAGGACGGATATAAGAATATAATCACAAAATATAAGGTCATATCTTCCCGCAAGGACAGCTCGCTCCTTGAAGTCGAGCTGGTTACGGGAAGAACTCACCAGATACGCGCCCATATGGCTCATATAGGACACCCACTGCTTGGCGACGGCAAATACGGCGTCAACCGCGACGACAAGGCGCGCGGATATAAATATCAGGCGCTCTACTCCTACCGATTGATATTTGATTTCGGCAAGGACGAGGGCTATCTCGGCTACCTTTCGGGTAAGCAAGTCCATCTTGACCCTGCCGACGTCTGGTTCGTTGAGGAATACTCGGGGGCATACGAAAAGATAGAAAAAATGATACGCGAAAAGCGTTAAAGGAACTACCGAATGAAAGATTTTTTAATTAAACACAGAATACCCTTGATGCTTATTCCGAGCGGAGCTATGACGGCACTTCCATTGATCTTCCCGACCCTCGGATTTCTTCAATGGCTGTCTCTTATCCCCATGGCATTGGCTCTTATTTGGCTTTGCGAGGGGGAGAAAATCAGGATATTTAAGGCGTACGGCATGGGAATGATCTTTTTCTGGAGCTATTACGCAGTGACCTTCCATTGGTTTTACTATATGTATCCCATGGATTTTGAGGACATTCCCAACGCGGTTGCGTTTTTGATCGTGTCGTTGGGGTGTTTCGGTATCTCGTTTTTGCAATCGGTTTTCAGCGCGCTGACCTTTGTAGCCTTCGTGGCGGTGGCACGACTTGAGTTCGTCAGAAAAAGAGTATTTATTATGCCGATTTTGATGGCAGCGCTTTGGGTCGTTGCAGAGTGGTGGCAGACTCAGGGCTGGTGGGGCGTTCCGTGGGGAAGGCTTCCGTTAGGACAGGTTGATTTCACACTGCTTTTGAGAAGCGCGTCGCTTTTCGGCTCCTATTTCATAACCTTCGTAATAGTAGCCGTCAATTTCTTCCTCGCTCTTGCAATCGTTTATTGCGGAATGAGAAGGCTTGCGGTCTCTGCGGCGCTCTCTCTGTTTTCTCTGAATCTTGCTTTGGGTCTCGGCGTAACTTTGGCGTATAACGACGGCGGAGAGAGCGTACGCGTAGCGGCGGCGCAGGGAAATATTTCTTCGATAGATAAATGGAACGGTAAGACCTCGGATATATACAGAATATACGAAAAACTTACCCGAGACGCGGCGGCGGAGGGCGCGGAGATAGTTTTGTGGTCGGAGACGGCTCTGCCTATAGAGCTTAAAGCCCGTAAAACGTATTACGAGGCGGTCAAAAATCTCGCGGATGAGACAGGCGTTACCATATTGGCTGGAGTGTTTACAAGTGACGGAGAAGAAGGTTCGGACGATAAAGAGAGACCGCTTAAGAATTCCATTATGGAAATAAGAAGCGACGGAAGCGTTAACGATACCGTATACAGTAAGCAAAGGCTCGTGCCTTTCGGCGAATTCGTGCCTATGCGCAGCTTCGTTACGTTTATTTTTCCGCCTCTCGCTAACATCAATATGCTTGAAAGCGACCTTGAGGCAGGGGAAGAAAGCACAGTTATAGACGGAGAGAGGGCTAACATCGGTTGCGCCGTTTGTTTTGATTCCATATATGAAAAGGTGGTGCTCGACGCGGTCAATAACGGCGCAGAGCTGATCGTCGTTTCAACGAATGACTCGTGGTTCAGAGACAGCGCGGCGCTTGATATGCATAACGGACAGTCGCGTCTCCGCGCAATAGAGAGCGGCAGATACGTCGTCCGTTCCGCCAATACGGGAATTTCTTCGATCATCGATCCTATGGGTAACGTTAAGAATGAGCTTGGCGCGCTGGAAAGAGGAATTGTCGTGTCCGATATTCAGCTTAGAAACGAAGCCACCCTTTATTCGATAATAGGGAACAGCTTTGTTTATATGTGCATCGCTTACGTTGCGGTGTTGCCGTTGATAGAATTGATAACACGGGTAAAATCACCTAAAACGAGCAAGCTATAACAAAAAATATGTAATTTTTTCACTAAAAAGTGTTGACAAAACGGGTAAAGTAGATTATAATAAATATGCAAATAAAGTCATTTGCGCAAATAACTCTTTAAGATTAAGAAAGGATTTTGTTTGATTATGAAAAAAACAATTCTTAAGACCGTAGCACTCTCACTCGTTGCGCTTATGCTCTGTGTAGCATTTGCATCCTGCTCAAACGCACCCAAGGGAACTTATGAATCTGAAAGAGGCTTATCTCTTGAATTCGCAAAGGAAGAGGTCGTTGTTAGTTGGACAAATAACGGCAAGACCACTTCTATTGACGGAACCTTTGAAATGGGTGAAAATGAAGATGGAGAAGCAACTATTACGATCACTCTCCCCGAGTCCGGTTGGGGTGATTGGCTTAGTGGTGATGCTTGGATAAAAGAATCCGTTGACGGAACCCACGAGTATAATAGCGGTAAGGATAACAACGGAGAGTACATTGAGATAGGTGATGTAAAATATTACAAAAAATAAATTTAATATAACCGTGAAATAATTTAAAGGCGTACCTGCAAACGTAGGTACGCCTTTTAACTGATATATCAAATATAAAATTCGAGCAGATAAGACTTTTTTGTTAAAACCACTTTACAAAACAGCTTAAAAGTGGTAGAATATAATAGTATATTTATATATTTTTAATTAATTTGTTAATTGTGGAGGATTTGCCGATGAAAAGTGAATATAATTATCTCGGCAGAGTAAATACTCCCGCGGATATCAAAGGTCTTAATAAGGACGAAATAAAAGCGCTTTGCGGCGAGATAAGAGAATGTATTATCGAGACTACCGAAAAGAACGGAGGACATCTTGCTTCAAACCTCGGCGCGGTCGAGCTTAGCGTTGCTATACATAAGGTGTTTGATTGTCCTCACGACCATATTATATTTGACGTGGGTCATCAGAGCTATACTCATAAGCTGCTTACGGGAAGATACTCTCGCTTTGATACCTTGAGACAGGCGGGCGGAATTACGGGATTTACCAACAGGGATGAAAGTGAATACGATTGCTTCGGCGCGGGGCACAGCTCCACCTCGCTGTCAGCGGCTCTCGGTTTTGCCAAAGCAGATAAGCTTTCGGGAAGTGACGCGTATACGGTAGTTGTTCTCGGTGACGGCGCTTTTACGGGTGGTATGATTCACGAGGCGCTCAACAACTGCGAAAATGATCTTAAGCTTATAATAATCCTTAACGAGAACGAAATGTCGATATCAAGAAATATCGGCGGATTTGCAAAGAACATTTCAAATCTTCGTCATAAGAGGGGATATTTCAAGGCGAAGAGGTTTACCGTCTCCTTTATCAAAATGATCCCACTTATAGGTAACGGACTTTTCAAAGCCATAAGATGGTGCAAAAAATCGGTTAAAAACCTGATATACAGTAGTAACTATTTCGAGGATCTGGGACTTTATTATCTCGGCCCCGCCGACGGAAATAATTACGAAGACGTAGAGGCGCTTCTCGATGCCGCAAAAAAAGCGGGTGAGAGCGTGCTGGTTCACTTGAAGACAAAGAAGGGAAAAGGATATGCTCCCGCAGAGGAGAATCCCAATAAATATCACGGTCTGCATCCCGTGTCCGCGGTGGCTTCGGATTCAAGCTTTTCGGCGGAGTTCGGAAAAGCGGTGTGCGATATGGCGAGAGAGGACGGTAAGATATGCGCTATCACCGCGGCTATGAGCTCGGGTACGGGTCTTGACGGATTTGCGTCCGAATTTCCCGACAGGTTTTTCGATGTCGGAATTGCCGAGGAGCACGCGGTCACGTTTGCCGCAGGGCTTTCAGCTAACGGATATAAACCGATATTTGCGGTCTATTCTTCATTTTTGCAGAGAAGCTACGACCAGATGATACACGACGCCGCACTTCAAAGACTGCCTATGGTGATATGCGTTGACAGAGCGGGATTCAACAATTCCGACGGCGTTACGCATCACGGTGTTTTCGACGTTGCGTTTGCTTCCCAGATCCCGGGGGTTAAGATATACGCTCCCGTGACTTACGGCGGATTGCGCCGTTCATTAAGAAGCGCGGTGGACGATAACTGCGTTTCGTTGGTAAGATATGCGGGCGGCGGTGAGTGCGAAAGCATAAAAAACGCGTTCTATCAAAATGAAACTATTGAAAAAATCGGTGTCAGAAGTGATTTTTCTGCCTGTGATAAGCCAAAAACTATTATTATTACTCACGGCAGAATTGCTTCTGAGTGCCTCAGGGCAAAATCAATACTGAATAACCGTGAATCAGACGTGGGAATAGTGCTTTGCGAGTATATCGCACCGTACGATACTCTTGCGGAGGAAATAGCATATATTATTAACAGCGCGCACCCCGAAAATCTTCTTTTCGTTGAGGAAGAGATCAAAAACGGAGGCTTCGGTATGCTTCTGTCCGAGGCTCTTCGCTCTCGCGGTCTGCTTTCGGGAATTAGATACGATATCCTCGCAACCTGCGACGCATTCGTGTCGCGGCGAGAGGGAGAAAGCTATCTTTCGGCTTCGGGACTTGATGCGTCTTCGATCGCCGCAAGAATAAACAAGTTTGATCAAACACAGAATATACTGAAATGAGTTTTAACGAAAAAACATTACGTTCGCTTGAATTTGATAAAATATCCGAAATGCTTGCGGGTTTTGCGCCCACGGAAGGGGCGAAGACGGCGGCAAGACTTCTTATGCCTTCGGACGATATTGAGGTCGTTCTGAAGCGTCAGAGAAGGACTACCGACGCAAAGCGCCTTTGCGACGCAAAAGGAATGCCAAGCTTCGGTATGGTCAAGGACGTGTCGGAATCCTGCGAAAGAGCCGATAAGGGCGCAATCTTGTCGCCGGGTGAGCTTTTGGCTATTGCCTCGGTGTTGCGTACCGCGAGAATGCTCGCCGATTACTGTCACGGCAACCATCTTTTTGATACGGTGCTCGACGAGATATTCGATCGTCTCCTTCCCAACCGTACTCTGGAAGAAAAGATAAGCCGATCGATAATCTCCGAGGAGCTTATTGCCGACGAGGCGTCCGATACCCTTGCAAATATAAGAAGACAGATAAGAATTACCAACAATAAGATAAAAGAGACGTTACAAAAGTACGTTCAGGGCGGCTCTCACGCAAAATATTTGCAGGAGAATATAGTAACCACCAGAAACGGGCGATACGTTATTCCCGTAAAGGCGGAATGCAAGAACGAGGTCAAGGGTCTTATACATGACACTTCATCTTCGGGAGCGACCATCTTTGTAGAGCCTGTTGCGGTGGTAGAGGCTAACAACGAGCTGCGAGTTCTTGAATCCAAGGAGCAACACGAGATAGACAAGATACTTTCTGCGCTTTCCGCTCTCGTTTCCGAAAGCTCGGATGCTATCTGGCTTAATTACAGAAATATTACCGAGCTTGCTTTCGCATTTGCCTGCGCGCAGATGTCGTATGCTATAAACGGTACCGCCCCCACGGTCACCGAGGAAAGAGTTGTTGAGCTTAAAAGAGCGCGGCATCCGCTGATCGATAAGGACAGAGTAGTGCCTATAAACGTCCGTCTCGGCGATGGATTTGATACCATGATAATCACGGGTCCCAATACAGGCGGTAAGACCGTAACTCTGAAAACCCTCGGATTATTCATCCTTATGGCGCAGTCTGGTCTTCATATCCCTGCCGACGAGGGAAGCGTTATAACCGTCTGCGATAATATTCTCGTTGACATCGGAGACGAGCAGAGCATAGAGCAGTCGCTCTCCACCTTCTCGTCGCATATGGTGAATATAGTATCATTTATGGATTCCGTAAACGATCGCTCCCTCGTGCTTTTCGACGAGCTTGGAGTGGGAACCGATCCCGTAGAGGGCGCGGCTCTTGCAGTATCTATAATAGATTTCGTCAGAAGTAAGGGAGCTATGTGCGCGGCGACTACTCACTACGCAGAGCTTAAAGCCTATGCCCTTGATACCAAAGGCGTTTGCAATGCTTCCTGTGAGTTCGACGTGGAGACTCTTAAGCCCACCTATAAACTGATAATCGGTACTCCCGGAAAATCCAATGCTTTTGCGATTTCCGAAAAGCTTGGTCTCCCACGCGAGATAATTGAGAGTGCGGAGAACTATATCAGCTCGGATAACAGAAAATTCGAGGATATAATCGGTCAGTTGGAGCAGAGCCGCATCGAAATGGAAAAGGCTCGCGAGGAGACCGAGAAAATGAGAGCGGATTACGAAAGATTTAAGCAGGAATCCGAAAAGAAGATAAAGGAAAGACTTGCCGAAAGCGAAAAGGAGCTTGAAAAAGCGAGACAGAAGGCTGTCTCAATGGTTACGAGCGCCAAAGCGTCCAGCGACTTTATTATGGAGCAGATGGATAAGGTGCGCAAGGCGAGAGACGCAGAAAATCTCGGAAGCGAGCTTGACAGAGCAAGAAAAGCCGTGCGAGATCATTGGAGAGAGAATTCCGACAAGTTTGATCCCGTTGAAAAGCCTAAGGTAGATGAGAATTACGTTCTGCCGAGAAAACTTAAAAAGGGAGATCTTGTATTGATCGTTTCTCTCGGCAGCGAAGCAACGTTGCTTGACGAACCCGATAAATCGGGTAACGTAAGAGTTCAAGCGGGAATTTTGCAGACGAGAGTAAATATCAAGGATCTTCGCTTGAAGGAAAACGAGCCAAAGGTAATAAGCGGCGAGAAAAAGGTTAAGGCTTCGGGATATTCCGTTACGAGGAACACCTCTTTTAAGGATGAGATCGACCTTCGCGGTATGACGGGTGACGAGGCTTGGCTTGCCGTCGATAAATATTTCGACGAAGCGACCTTGGCAAACGTCAGAACCGTTCGTCTTATCCACGGAAAGGGAACGGGAGCACTCAAGACCGCCCTTTGGAAATTCCTTAAAGGCGATAAGCGAATTTCGAGCTTTCGTATAGGTCAGTTCGGCGAGGGTGACGGCGGTGTTACCGTAGTCGAGCTGAAATAAATTTAATACAGGAGAAATATATGGAAACAGCAAAGATCGGCAATCTTTACGATTTGAACCACACCGTAGCGGCAGAGTATCTTTCGGGATATACCTATCCTTGGGAGGCTCTTGCGGGGATCAAGGAACTTATAATAAGCCTCGGAAAGGCTCTCGACGGTGAGCTTTATGACAAAAAAGGTGAAGATATATGGGTCTCCAAGTCTGCTGCCGTAGCGCCTACCGCAAGTATTTCGGGACCTTGCATTATCGGTCATAATACAGAGGTGCGTCACTGTGCGTTTATCAGAGGCAGTGCGCTTATCGGCGAGAATTGCGTGGTAGGAAACTCCACCGAGCTTAAGAATTGTATAATCTTCGATAACGTCCAAGTGCCCCATTACAATTACGTCGGCGACAGTATCCTCGGATATAAGTCCCATATGGGCGCAGGCTCTATCACCAGCAACGTAAAGAGCGATAAGACCCTCGTTGTGATCAAGAGCCGCGACGGCGAAAGGATAGAGACAGGCAGAAAAAAGGTCGGCGCTATGCTGGGCGACTTCGTTGAGGTCGGTTGCGGCTCGGTTCTGAATCCGGGAACGGTCATCGGAAGAAGCTCGTCCGTGTACCCCCTTTCCTCGGTCAGAGGAGTAGTGCCCGAAGGCTCTATCTACAAAGCCGACGGAAATATAGTTAAGCGAAACTGAATTATTACAGATTTGAATTGGAGAAAACAGTATGGGAAGATATTTCGGAACAGACGGATTCAGAGGCGAGGCAAACGTCGTTCTTACGGTAGATCACGCCTTTAAAATAGGACGTTTCCTCGGCTGGTACTACGGACAGGATCATGTAGGAGACGAGGAAGGCGCAAGGATCCTTATCGGTAAGGATACCCGCCGTTCGTCTTATATGTTTGAGTATGCTTTGGCGGCGGGAATCACCGCTTCGGGTGCAGATGCCTGCCTTATGCACGTCACTACCACCCCCTCCGTTGCGTATATTACTAAGGTTGATTCCTTTGATTGCGGAATTATGATCTCTGCGAGCCACAATCCTTATTACGATAACGGCATCAAGCTCATCAACGCTATGGGCGAGAAGATGGAGGACGAGATCATCGATAAGGTGGAGGACTACCTCGACGGCAAGATCGGTGAGATACCTTTTGCGGTAAAGGAAAATATCGGACGCACGGTCGACTACGTTGCGGGAAGGAATCGCTACGTCGGCTACCTCATTTCTCTTGGAAAATATTCCTTTAAAAAGTACAAGATCGCTCTCGATTGCGCCAACGGCGCTTCTTGGACGATCGCCAAGGCGGTATTTGACGCGCTTGGCGCCAAGACCTACGTTATCAACGCAAATCCCGACGGAACGAATATCAACCGCGACGCGGGAAGCACTCATATCGAGAATCTTTGCAAATACGTGGTTGAAAACGGAATGGACGTTGGATTTGCTTACGACGGTGACGCCGACCGTTGCCTTTGCGTTGACGAAAACGGACAGGTGGTTGACGGAGATAAGATACTTTATATCTACGCGCGTTACCTCAAGGAGCTTGGCGAGCTTACCAACAATACCGTAGTCGCTACCGTAATGTCCAACCTCGGATTCTTCAAGGCACTTGAGGAGATAGGTATAGACTATGCCCAGACCGCTGTTGGAGACAAGAACGTACACGACTATATGTCCGAGCACAATAACTGCATCGGAGGAGAGCAATCGGGTCATATCATTTTCAGCCGCTTTGCGTCAACGGGTGACGGCGTTCTTACCAGTATCAAGATGATGGAGGTAATGATCGCCAAGAAGAGTACTCTTTCCAAGCTTGCGGAGCCTGTCGTGACCTATCCTCAGCTTACCGTCAACGTAAGAGTGCGCGAGGAGGACAAGGCGAGGGTTATGAAGGACGAGAAGGTTCTCGCGGCTCTCAAGAGAGCGGAGGATGCCCTTGGCGGTGACGGAAGAATGTTGCTTCGTAAATCGGGAACAGAGCCTGTGATCAGAGTAATGTCCGAGGCAAAGGACGACGAGACCTGCAGAAGCTGCATCAAGATCGTTACCGATGAGATCGAAAAAAACGGATATTGCGTTGAATAATACAATTAAATTTAAGGTGTTTGTATGAAAAACAAAGATAAGAAAACGATCGTTGCAGAGCTTGAGATAGCTGATCTCGAGAAAAACGGTTCAAACGGTGACGGCGGCTTTGAGGGCTGCCGTCCCGAGGACGAGGACGAGATCTTGGAGATACGGCTTGAGGACGAGGATTTTGAAAAGCAAAGCGAATCTCGCGTGCATGAAGATAGCGAATCCTCCGATACGTCGGAGAAAAGCGATAAGAAGCGCAGAGGCTTAAAGAAAAAGAAGAAAAAATCGGCAAAGATCACACCCAGTGAAACGGCGCTTCAAGAGCGCGCCGTAATATCCTTCGTATTCGGATTACTTTCGTGTAGCGTGTTTATGGGAAACCCGATTCTGGCACTTTTAGCTATCGGAGTTGCGCTTTCGACAAAGAGATATAAATACAAATCGGTATATTCGACCGTAGGAATCTTTGCGGGACTCGGCGGACTTATTCTAAGCTTGATCCCAATCTTGATATTTGCCTTTGTCGTTTTGGTGATCGTCGCTTTGTGCTTGGTCATTATCGTACTGGGTTTAATGGAGATATTTTTGCTCTTGATCGCCGTAGTGTTGTTCCTTATAATAAACCCGGTAACGGAATTGCTTGTAGATTTCTTTGTGGGTATGATATTACCGACGGCGATGTGCGCTGGATTTTTACTGTAATGAAATGACTTTGGAGGCTTAAATAATGGAAGCTAAAAACAATGAAGTTTTAAATGGGGTCAATACCGTTAAGTCAACCGACGAAACGAAGGCGGATAATACATATAAGGTCGAACTGATCGACAAAGGCAAAGCCGTGAAGAAGCCGGGCGGAGTATTGGCGAAGCTGTCGATGATCTTTTCTCTTGTCGCATTGGCAGGGGCGATTTTTAATCTTATTTTCGGTGTGCTAAGCTTTTTGTTTGCTATTCTGGTTTTGCCGCCGATCCTTCACGCGATACTGTGCGTTCCGATACTTGTGGTTGCTATACTTGCAATAGTTTTCGCATCGATCGCCAAGAAAAAAGGGAATAAATCCGGAAAGAGAAAAATCGGAAACGCTATCGGCATCATTTCAACGCTGATATTGTCCGTTTCCATAATCGTGATGCTCTTTTTGGGCATATTCTGGACGGCAATTATTATTTTGGCTATCGTTTCCGGTGGTATTGCTCTTACTTTGTTGGAAATAGTTCTTGGAGTTTTGGTCGCACTTTCCCCCGCATTAGCTCCGATCCTTGCAATAGTAGGACCTATTCTTATAGCTGTAGCTCCCATAGTGATTGGCGCGTTTGCCGAGGCGCTTGCACCCGAGCTGGTTGCTATGTTGCTTGAATTTATAAAAACTCTGGTTGCTTCCGGTGTGATATTCCTGCCATTTATTTAATTGATTGATTTTAAAATAATTATTTTGAAAATACAGAGGTAAAAAATGAAGATCACTAACGATATCAAATATGTCGGTGTTAACGACCGAAAGATAGACTTATTTGAGGGACAGTATATCGTTCCCGAGGGTATCTCTTACAATTCGTACGTTATAATGGACGAAAAGATCGCTGTAATGGATACGGTAGACGCAAACTTCACCCACGAATGGCTGGATAATATCCAGAATACCGTGGGAGAAAGAAAGCCCGACTATCTTATCATCCAGCATATGGAGCCCGATCACAGCGCGAATATCGTCAACTTTATAAACGCTTATCCCGATGCGAAGATCGTTTCATCAAAGAAGGCGTTCGTTATGATGAAGAACTTTTTCGGAAAGGACTTCGCAGACAGACAGGTCGTAGTAGGCGAGGGCGACACTCTTTCTCTCGGTAAGCATACTCTGACATTTGTGACCGCGCCTATGGTGCATTGGCCCGAGGTCATCGTTACCTACGATAGCTGTGATAAGGTGCTTTTCTCGGCAGACGGCTTCGGTAAATTCGGCGCGCTTGACGCGGAAGAGGATTGGGCTTGCGAGGCGAGACGTTACTATATCGGTATTGTCGGTAAGTACGGAGCGCAGGTTCAGGCGCTGCTCAAAAAGGCCGCGAAGCTGGATATCCAGAAGATCTGTCCGCTGCACGGCCCGGTGCTCACGGAGAATCTTTCCTGTTATCTGAATCTGTACGACATCTGGTCCTCTTACGGCGTGGAGAGCGAGGGCGTTGTGATCGCCTATACCTCCGTTTACGGCAACACGATGAAGGCGGCGGCGCTGCTTGCGCACGAGCTGCGCGCACGCGGCTGTCAGAAGGTATCCCTGATCGACCTGGCCCGCTGCGACATGGCCGAGGCCGTGGAAGACGCCTTCCGTTACAGCAAACTGGTGCTGGCTACCACCACCTATGAAGGCGGCGCATTCCCCTTTATGCGTGATTTTATCGAGCGGAT
>JAZMZI010000039.1:0-12661 GCA_045585895.1 Eubacteriales bacterium | reverse complement strand
TAAAAAGCCACATAAAATGAGGAAATCCGCCGAAAGATCGGCGGATTTCGACGTTCAAAAAGGCAAAAACAATGTTTTTTAGTTGAATTTTGTCTTTTCTTTTAAAAGTGGCTTTTGTTCTGCGCTTAATGAGACAGCCCCATATATCAAGATCTTAAACAATACCCTGAGCCATCATAGCCTCGGCAACCTTCTTGAAGCCCGCGATATTCGCGCCCTTGCAAAGGTCGTAGCCGTAGCCGTACTCTTCTGCCGCTGCTGCGGCGTTGTCGTGAATGTTGGACATAATGGTCTTAAGCTTTGCGTCAACTTCCTCGGCAGACCAGGAAAGTCTCTGGCTGTTCTGGGACATTTCAAGTGCGGAGACCGCAACGCCGCCCGCATTAACTGCCTTGGAGGGAGCAACGGTTACGCCGCTCTCGGTTATGTACTTAAGAGCCTCGTTGCTGGTAGGCATATTGGATACCTCGATGTAGTACTTAACACCGTTAGCGACGATCTTCTCGGCCTCTGCCATGCCTACCTCGTTCTGAGTAGCGCAAGGCATAAGAATGTCAGCCTTGATGCCCCAAGGCTTTTCCTTCGCGAAGAAGGGTACGCCGAACTTATCTGCGTAATCCTGAACCTTGTTTCTGCCCGAAGCTCTCATCTGGAGCATAAAGTTGATCTTTTCCTCGGTGGAAACGCCGTCCTCATCGTAGATATAACCGTCGGGACCCGAGATAGCAACTACCTTTGCGCCAAGCTCGGTTGCCTTCTTAACTGCGCCCCAAGCAACGTTACCGAAGCCGGAAACAACAACAGTCTTGCCCTCAATGGTATCTCCGTAGTGCTCAAGAACCTTCTGAGCAAAGTATACCGCGCCAAAGCCGGTAGCCTCGGGACGGATAAGCGAACCGCCGTAGGACAGGCCCTTACCGGTAAGAACGCCGTTCTCAAACGCGCCCTGAAGTCTCTTATACTGACCGAAGAGATAACCGATCTCGCGTGCGCCAACGCCAATGTCGCCTGCGGGAACGTCAACGTTAGGGCCGATATGACGGTAAAGCTCCGACATAAAGCTCTGGCAGAATCTCATGATCTCGCCGTCGCTCTTGCCCGAGGGATCAAAATCGGAGCCTCCCTTACCGCCGCCGATGGGAAGGCTGGTAAGGCTGTTCTTAAGGATCTGCTCAAGACCCAAGAACTTAAGAATGGAAAGGTTTACGGTAGGATGGAAGCGGAAGCCGCCCTTGTAGGGGCCGATCGCGCTGTTGAACTGTACTCTGTAGCCCTTGTTAACGTGCACCTTGCCTGCGTCGTCTACCCAGGGAACGCGGAACATAATGGTTCTCTCGGGCTCAACGAATCTTTCAAGAAGACCCGCTGCCTCGTATTCGGGGTGCTTTTCGAAAACTACTTCAAGAGATTCAAGGATCTCTGTTGCTGCCTGATGGAATTCAGACTCGCCGGGGTTCTTTGCGATAAGATCCGCAAGAACGTTCTTTACGTAAGTGGACATGGGTTTTTATTCCTTTCGTATGTAAATTAGGGCTGATTTGTAAAAATTTGCAACTTTTTAAAACTAAATTTCACAGATTTGCAAATCCGCTCGTTTTTTAATGGGTTTATTATAGCACATTGAAGCGCATTTTGCAAGAGGTTTTAGAAAAAATTGCAAAAAAATTATATTTTTTTGCTTTTGTCGCTAAAACCCTTTATTTTTTGCCGTTTTCTCCGAAAAATCCTCCAAAAACATCCTCGGGAACGTCTTTTAAAGTGACGGTAATAATAAAGTGCTGAGGATCTGTGTCGTTGATGTTCAAAACGTAATCAAGCCTCATTTTTCCGCTTTCGAGGATCCTGTTTGAAAGCTTATTCGTGGTAACGTATACCTTGAAGGGCATAAAGGGTGTGTCGTAAGCGCAAACGTGGGTCTTTCCCTCCTCAAACGAGAGAACGGTGCTGATGGCGCCCTCCTTGCTCATTATCAGAAGCGAAGGCTCGTCGGGAGAAAAAATAATCTTTGAAAGGGTGGCGGTCTGGGGATCGTCCTCGTTTTCCTTGTAAGATATCTCTATCTGTCCCCTTTCGTTGGTCTCTATATATCCCTCGGTGCAAAGCTCTATCTCATCAGTAGCGTCCTGCCCCAGAGCATCGGCTATCTCGCTTTCGTCAAGCTCGTCTCTCATAGCTTGAAAAAGCAGTCTTTCAAGCTCCTCGGCTATAAGATCAGGATTTTCCTCATCGATTATAACAGTTTTAATTTTTAAGGATATTTCTTTTTTTTCGTCTCCTGCGTTATATAACATTTTTACATTTCCTTTTATTAATATAATATACTATTATATGACTAAAGTTCTTTTTTGTCAATAGAAAAAACGCAACCCCCGAAATTTTCGGGGGTTGCTGAAATATTCGCTCTAAAGCTTTAAGAAACGACTACGTTGTGTATCTGGGTTATGGGAACTACAACGCTCGTATTGTTTGCGGGCACTGCGCCGAAATAAACGGTATAGGTTCCCACTTCGAGATTGCAAAGTCCCGAAAGATTGAGATTGAATTGGCAGCCTGACGATACGTTTGCAATACCGGTATTATATCCGTTTACGGCCCCGGGAATATCTTTGTTTTGGTAATAACCGCTTCCCGCGTCATACCACGTCTCTCCGTCGATACTCCACATATACTTGGATACACCGCCGTTAATACCTACCCAACCCTGGACGGTAATTCCAGTTCCGTCTATTACGGGCATTGAGGCTACGTTATTTACAACGTAGGGAGCAGACGCATTAGAAACCGCAGTAGCCGCCCAGCCTCTCGAACCGCCGTTATATATCACCTTATCAAGGCAGATAACGTAGGTAATATCTCTCGTTAGAGTCTCACCGCATCTTGTGCAAGCGCCGCTTTCCTTAAGCTCACCCACTACTGGCGACCAGGATGCCGCGCCGGGGTGAGTGCAATCGTTGGGAAGCTTGATATTTATGATCTTCACCATAGGAATGACCTTTTCGGTATCGCTGTTGGGGATTGCGGCGAAAATCACGTCAACCGTAGCGGCAGTAACGCCGGAAATATCCACGACCAAACCGCCGCCCGCAAAGGTTCCCTTTGCAGTTGCATTGGTCAAGCCCGCACCCGACAGAGCGTCAAGTATGCCCGAATCGGTAGTCGTACTCGCACCACCCTGAATATCATTCCAGGTAGTTCCTCCGTCGATGGAATATACCCATTTATTGAAGCCGTCGTTAACGCCTGCCCAACCCTTCCACGTTACCGTGAAAGAGGTTACGGTAATATCCTTCGCATCGTAGGTAAAGAGCGCGCCGCCGTATCCGCCTGCGGGATTGTGAATATTGGTTCCTCCGATAACGAGATCGTTTATAGCCTTGAGGTACTTGATCTCTTCTTCGGTATCGGTATCAGCCTCGGACTCGGACTCGGATTCGGTCTGGGTCTCGGTCTCCGAGGACTCCGTGCCGCTCTCGCTTCCGCTTTCCTCGGGATCGCCACCCTCGGGATCTTCGGGATCGGGCTCCGTAGCGTTAGGGAGAACATCCACGGTCACTATAAGTATTCTCAAAGGCTCCGCGGTTCTGTTGTTTTCAAGTATCGCGCCAAGTATCACGGTCACGGTCTCACCCGCCTTGCTTGACAGGTCGCAGGATACTCTGTACATACCGTTTACGTCGGCGTCAAGAGCGGTAAATCCGAGATTTCCGCCGTTGATAGCGTTAATATGATCCTGGGAAGCCGCAAACTTCGAATCGTTATAGTTGGGCTGATTTCCGCAATCGAGCCAGGTCTCGCCGCCGTCTACGGAATAGACGTACTTATGAAGTCCGCCGTTGACCGCAAGCCATCCCTGAACGACTATATCCTTACCCAAACGAGTAGTTATGGTTGCGGTAGGCTCGGAGATAAGATCTACTCCGTCGGGAGGATTGATAGTATGCGAAGCTCCGTTAAGCGTTCCCTCGATCTTATCAATATTATTCATAAACTTCACGTCTCTCTCCACGGTCTCGCCGCAAGCCTCACAGCTGAGGGTCTCCTTAAGCTGACCTTCAACGGGAGTCCACGAAGCGTCGGGATGCAGGCACGCTACCTTAGGTATCTTAACACCCGTGATATTGGCGATCGGTATAACGACCGTTTCGTTATTGGCGGGTATCGCACCGAAGAGAACGTCAACGGTTTTTTCTGTAACCGCAGCAAAATCTATAAGAGGAATACTTACGCGGTACATTCCCTTAACGTCGTAGTTAGCGATTCCGAGATCGGCGCCCTTTATTGCCGTCTTATGAGCACTTCCGAACTTCTCGGATAGCTGATTGCTGTTTCCCGCAACCAACCAGTTCTCGCCGCCGTCTACGGAATAAACGTAATCCTTAACGCCTCCGTTACAAGCAAACCATCCCTGAAGGATGAAATCGTAGCCGCCGCGAAGCACTATGTAAGAGCCGTCCTTTTCGTAGGTCTTGTTCGCACCCCAAAGGCCCGTATTCTTCTGTCCGTTAACGTCTTCTATAATATCAAAGGAGGAATAGAACGCAGGGTATCTTTCGTCAACGGGTGATCCGCAAAGCAGACAGAGGGTAACTTCCTTAAGCTCGCCCGCTACGGGATACCAATATTTAGAGCTTTGATGCTCCTGACATTCGGAAGGATCAACGGTAGGCTCTATAACCTCGGGCTCCTCGACTTCCTCCTCGTATATAAACTCCTCTACGATCTCAACGTTCTTGACGTACGCAATAAGGCAAAGCTGATCGGGCGCGTTCTTGGGAACAGCCGCAAATCTGACGTTGACCTTATCACCGACGTTTGCCGCCTTGAGAAGCTCACAAGCAAGCCCCTTTGCTCTGTCCTCGGGGTTGACCGCTCCTACGTCACCCTGATAGCCGCCGCCTTTTATTGCTTTAACGGCGTCGGTCAGAGTGCCGTCCGTATAGCTCTGGGTCGCGGTAATATGAGCGTCTCCCAGGTCACCCATACCGCCCTTGTGAGGAACGGCGTCGTACCAGGTAATTCCGTCAATAGACCAAACGAACTTTTCAATACCGCCGTCAACCACGGTCCAGCCGGAGAATACCAGCTTACCGCCGCTGAGAGTGGTTGCGTTATGATTGAATTTATCAATACCCTTAAGGGAGTTTCCGCCTCTGTAATCAAACTTGGTAGCGGTTGCTCCGCCCGCGCCGTTTATCATATCAATAGACGAAGCGTGGATTATATCGGTGCTTTCCTTATATCCCGAAGCGGGGTCGACGTAAACGACGGGAACGTACTTGCCCGTTTCAAACATCTCCACCTCTTCCTCGGAGTTAAAGAATCCCACGTATTCAAATTCAATGTAAGAATCAACGGGGAGAACCGTTGCGTTCATAAAGTCAAATCGGAAATAATTGACTGTCTCTCCGTTAAAATCCTTAATAGATTTAAGGTTCACGTACTCAACGTGCCATTCGCCATCAGACTCGATAGGGATACGGACTAAGTTTTTACCGTTTACTCCGTTATTTAACGAATCGGTGTAGATCTCCATATTGGAAACGGCAGAAGTCGTTCTGTACTTGACCGCAAAAATAGGAGCAACGGTCATCTTGCCCGTGCAGAGAGAAATGAACGCCTCTGCCGACGTCTGGTAATCGTTGTACGCAAGAAGTTTTACATAGGGCTTGCTTCCCTCTTCCTTGTGATAGGTTACCTCGTCGTAACCGAAGAAGAGCTGAGCCATATCCTCGTAAACACCGTCCTTGGTCAACCAATAAAGATCAGCCGCGCTGAAATACTTTACGGGAGCGTATTCCGCAGAAAGTCGCGTGTCCTCAGGCTCGTTGGGATCAGGCTCAAGCACGGTTTCTTCGGTATCGGTGGACTCGGTTTCCTCAGATTGAGTGTCACTGCTTTCGGGAGCGTCGGTTCCGCTACTTTCGGGTACGCCCGTGTCACTGCTCTCCGGAGCGTCGGTTCCGCTGCTTTCGGGAACGTTGGTTCCACTGCTTTCGGGAACGTTGGTTCCGTTGCTTTCGGGAGCGCTGGTTCCGCTGCTTTCGGGCTCATTGGTCCCGTTGCCATTGTTTGGGCTTTCTATAACCGACGAGCTTTCCGACGTACCGTCGGTATCATCTATGTCGGTACAAGCTACCACACCCAAGCAGAGTGCAAATAACAACAAGCAGACTGTAATCTTCTTAAAACTCATACTCATATCCACATTCCTTTCTGTTTTTAAGGACTTATCGTGCCTACACGGTTTCTACGTATATCATTTTATCACAAAATGATAAAAACATCAAGAGGTTTTTTCGTTTACTGCCGCGTTTCCCCGTTTTTCACAATTTCGCGCTTTTCTTTTTGTGCAAACTGTCTTTAAATCTGCTGTTTTACTTACTTATTTTATATCTTCAAACAAAGAACGCAGACCTTCCTCCGGAAAGCCTGCGCTTTTTAATTTCATTAACACATAGATATCAATATTCAGCGTTGCCTACGGTTCTGGGATAGGGTATAACGTCACGAATGTTCGACACACCGGTGAGATACATAATAATTCTCTCAAATCCGAGACCGAAGCCCGCATGCTTTGTGCCGCCGAACTTGCGGAGGTTTACGTACCACCAGTAGTCCTCCTCCTTGAGTCCGCACTCCTCCATACGCTTAAGCAGCAGGTCGAGTCTTTCCTCTCTCT
The DNA here is from genome assembly GCA_045585895.1 of Eubacteriales bacterium. Classification (GTDB taxonomy): domain Bacteria; phylum Bacillota; class Clostridia; order Oscillospirales; family CAG-272; genus SVTX01. The sequence continues at coordinate 5,982 of JAZMZI010000039.1, read as the reverse complement.
GAGAGCCGCCGATGATCTCACCGACACCGGGAACAAGAAGATCCATTGCCGCAACAGTCTTGCCGTCGTCGTTCTGTCTCATATAGAACGCCTTGATCTCCTTGGGGTAATCTATAAGGAAGATAGGCTTTTTATAAACCTGCTCGGTGAGGTATCTTTCGTGCTCGGTCTGGAGGTCAACGCCCCAATATACGGGGAACTTGAAATCTGCGCCCGACTTTTCGAGGATCTCGATAGCCTCGGTGTAGGTCACCTTTGCGTAATCAGCATCGCGGAGAGCGGTAAGGCGCGCCAAAAGTCCCTTGTCTACGAAGCTGTTGAAGAACTGAAGCTCTGCCTGACAGTTATCCATAACGTGGTTGATGATGTACTTTATCATATCCCACGCAAGCTCCATATCGTCATTAAGATCGGCGAATGCGATCTCGGGCTCGATCATCCAGAACTCTGCCGCGTGGCGCGCGGTGTTGGAGTTTTCAGCGCGGAAGGTAGGACCAAAGGTATAGATGTTTCCGAATGCCATAGCGTAGGTCTCACCCTCAAGCTGACCCGAAACCGTCAGGTTTGCGCTCTTGCCGAAGAAATCCTGCGAGTAATCGACAGCACCGTCCTCGGCCTTGGGAAGGTTATCCATATCAAGCGTGGTAACTCTGAACATCTCGCCAGCGCCCTCGGCGTCGGAGCCTGTGATGATGGGGGTGTGTACGTAAACGAATCCTCTCTGATTAAAGAAGGAGTGGATAGCAAAAGCGACCTCGCTTCTTACTCTGAATACCGCCGAGAAAAGATTGGTTCTGGGGCGGAGGTACGCCTGCTCACGAAGAAATTCAACGCTGTGGCGCTTGGGCTGGAGGGGATAATCGGGAGTGCTTGTTCCCTCAATCTCTACTTTAGTCGCCTTAAGCTCAAAGGGCTGCTTTGCCTCGGGAGTAAGGGTCAAAATTCCCGTAACAACAAGAGCCGCGCCTACGTTCTGCGAAGCTATTTCATCGTAATTATTTACTATATCTCTTTCAAAAACCACCTGAACGCTCTTGAAGTAAGAGCCGTCGTTAAGATCGATAAAACCAAATGCCTTGCTGTCGCGGAGGTTTCTCACCCAGCCGCCGACGGTGATCTCCTTGCCGCCGAAAGCTTCCTTGTCGGCGTACACGTCTTTTATAAGTGTTCTTTTCATTTTTCCGTTCCTTTTCGGTCAAAAATAGTAATACAAATACTATTATATAATTATTTGAGAAAAAAATCAAGGGAAAATTCAAATTTTTCTCTGATTTGTAAAGTTTTTTTCGTTTTTTCAGGTTGTTTTTTCGCAAAGCACTTGTAAAATACGCAAAAATGTGCTAAAATTGCTGTAAGCGTTTATATTATGGGAGATATTTATGAGTATCAACATTAAAGAGGTGTCTGCGGAGGCGCTGGCATACCTCGGGGATTGCGTCATTGAGCTTAAAGTGCGCTCTCTCCTCGTCAACCGAGGCATCGCAAGCTCGGGAAATCTTAACAAGGCTTCTCAGGCTTACGTTAAGGCGACCGCACAGGCAAAAGCCATGCACAACATCCTCCCTTTGCTTACCGAAGAAGAAGCCGCCGCATACAAGCGCGGCAGAAATATGTCAAGCGGAAACGTACCTAAAAGCGCTACTATGTCCGAATACCGCGCCGCAACGGGCATGGAAGCCCTTTTCGGATATCTTCATCTTTCGGGCAAGGAAGACAGAATAGACTATCTTTTTGCCGCCGCCTATCCCGAAAACGAGGTATAATACAGAATAAAAATTTATTACATATTTTGAAAGGATATCGAAATGAACAATCCAAAGATCAAATTTACTGTTAAAAATTACGGCGAAATAGTCGCTGAGCTTTATCCCGAAAAGGCTCCCGCTACCGTTGAGAACTTTCTTTCTCTCGTAGAGAGCGGATTTTTCTCGGGACTCATATTCCATAGAGTTATCAAAGGCTTTATGATTCAAGGTGGCGGATTCGACCCCTCCTTCAACCAGAAGAGAGCGTCTGCTATCAAGGGTGAGTTTATTGCAAACGGATTTATGTCCAACGACCTTCGCCACAAGAGAGGCGTACTTTCCATGGCAAGAACCAGCGATCCCAACTCCGCATCCTCCCAGTTCTTTATTATGCACGAGGATGCTCCCCATCTTGACGCGCAGTACGCGGGATTCGGCATGGTTATCGAGGGCATTGAGGTAGTTGACAAGATAGCGGATACAAGAACTGTAAGTCGCGGCTGGTACGACGACGTCCCCGTAACTCCCATAGTTATTGAAAAAGTTGAAGTTATCGAATAATTACAAATTTCAATTATAAAAGGCGAAGGAAACAAATTCCTTCGCTTTTTGAGTTGTGTTTCAAATTTTGATTTGTCGGTTAGTTTATACGTTCATTTCTTGCCCGCGTCGGCAATGAAAACTGCCTACGCTACGCTTCGGCTCGCAAATGCCGGGCATTTGCTCTCACCAAAGAAACACCGCTTAAGGGTAGGGGGGTCTCACGAATAAAAAAGCAGCAAGCCGCATTTTTATTCGTCACGACATCCCCTCCCTTAAGGATCCCAACCCCTGTCGGCTTCGCCGACGACTCGAAATGAAAACTTATTTAAACTTAAAGATATTTAGGTTTAAATAAAACTGTGAAGGCTGGGTTCAACACCCTTTAAAGGGGATGTGACAGTGGGGGATTTTTTTAGCTCCGAAGGAGCGAAAAATCCTGCGTCACTACTAGAGCGCCCAAAAGCTTTAAGAGTTTTTGCGGAGCTTTTTTCCAAAAAGCGACCCAACTTGCGCGTAGCGCAATGTTGACCGGAGGCACGCGTCCCCCGCGACAAATCAAAATTTGAATTAAAGCTTTGCTAATATTCCAACTGCGTTTTTTCCACAGATGACACTGCCATGTTCGGATATGTAGGAGATCAGACAATCGGGGTTTTCTCTCCTGCCGTATTCGGTTATAAAGGTCAAAGCGTCAAGTCTTGAATATGCGGATGTCCCCGTGTCGGTAAGCAATAGATAAAATCCGCCCGAATCGTCCTTATACGCGCTGCTTTCCGCGCGCATAGATTTTGTGTTCAGAATTTTGCAGACCTTCAGAAGCGACGCCATATCTTCAAATGAATAGGCTATGCGCGAGCTTCTTTTCTCTCTCGGCGCGGGAAGTGATTCACTGCGACCTTCGGGCAGATTTATCATGGCCCTTTCCTCCGATCTTCTCTCGGGCAGACGGCGCGCGATTTCTCCCTTTTCGCCCGAGGCGTTGACCGATACCGTGGGACTCTTGATCTTTTGAATAAGCTCACGTTCGTTTTTCTCCTCCGCGGCGCATTTGGTAACAAAAAGCTCGCATCCTCCTCGCCTTGAGGCGTAAAGCTGAACGAATATTTCCTGTCCGTCGGTATCGAACCCGATCTGATCTCTGGCTCGGTCGAGAAGCGAACGGATGGCTTTTCGGGTGGAGCCCTTGGCGCAATCGCTTTCGCTTCCTATATTGTATTGTTTCATATCGCTTTCATCAAGCATTATTTTCAGCTTGGTATTGCTGATAAGTATAAGTTCCATAACAGTTCCTTTCAAATAAAATACGTCTACTATTATTATAATACCTATCAGAGAAAAATGTAACCCCTAAATTTTTGGTAATTCAGCGCCCAATGACGGCGGATGACCCAAAAATCTTACGTATGCCTTGTAAAACGAGGAATAATCGCCATATCCGCACTCGGAGTATATTTTCGTCGGACTGTTACCGTCGCTGATAAGACGGTTGGCGTAGGCTATCCTTTTTTGAGTTACGTATTTGTGCAGAGAGATCCCCATTTCAGCTTTAAAAGTGTGCGAGAGGGTAGAGGACGAGACCCCCAGTGCCCTTGACATAGTTTCAGAGCTTAGATCCGCAGTAAGATTTCTTTCAATATACCTGAGCGCCTCGGCGGTCAGGCGGTTTCGCTGATCTTCCTCTAAAACGAAGTCGTCGCTTTCGAGACTTGCAAGCAAAAGCAAGAGTGAGCCTTCCGTAAAGGCGAGGTCTCTTATTCTGTCACCGCTTTGGGGCAGGTTTTTGCACAGACCGTCAAGTAAAGCCAGCGTGTTTTCGTCGGGATTTTCGAAAATTCTTATTGAAGAAAAATGGCGGTGAGAAAGCTCTTCAAATCCTTCGATGGAATTGAAGCTTATTTTCAGTCTTTCAAAATCCGAGGGGGCTTTCAGCTTCAAAAAATGATAACAGCCTTTAGGGATCAGAATAAGGGTGTGCGGAGAGAGCGGCTTTGTGAATCCGTCGCAAATAAACATTGCGCCGCCGTCAAGGTAGTAGAGGATTTCGTGGTATGGATGTATCTCACGCTCGTCTATGACGGGTTTTCTGGAATAACAAAGGTCTGCGCCGCGTGCGCTTTTTTTGTGTTCAAAATAAGTGTTCATAATAGTATTATAACATTAATTTGCAAGATTTGCAATATTTTTGCCAAAAAATCAATTTACATTTCCTGTTTGGTGTGCTATTATAGTTTTAAGGAATATACTGTTTATGCCGCATAATGCGGTGGAATGGAGATTGATATGGAATATCCCTGCGGTCTGCTTTTTGACGAAGAATACGTCAAGGAATTAAAAGACAAATTTTACATGGTTGACGCTGATCCCGAAATCGGAGAGAGGCTTTTTTTCGATAATTCGGGAGGGTCTTTGAGACTTAAAAGCTGTGTTTCGGCTAAAGCGGAGCTTGAAGCATTTCCCGATTGCCCCGAAAGAGGGCACGAGAGAGCAATGCGGCTGAAAAAGATAGTTCAAGACGGAACTGCTACCTTGCTTCATACGGTTTTCGGCGCGACTGACGGTGCAATTATGACCGAGTTGACTGCGTCCCAGACGATGTTTCAGACGGTTGGCATAATAATGGAAAATGCAGAGGGCAAAAACGCAGTCGTTTCCTCGCTGGAGCACCCCTCGGCATTTGACGCGGTGGAATATTACTGTAAAAAGACGGGACGGGAGCTTCGCGTGATCCCCGCTGATCCCGTGACTGGAGGCATCGACCCCGAAACCGCCGCCGCTCTTGTGGACGAGGATACCTGCCTTTTGTCGGTTATGTCGGCATCCAACGTAAGCGGTGCAATAAACGATATCGTGGAGATAGTAAGACTTGCCAGAGCCAAGAAGCCCGATCTTTTTATCATCAGCGACGCGGTTCAGCACGCTCCGCATTGCCGTCTTGAGGCGGAAAAGCTTCAGATCGACGGAATGAACTTTGCGCCCTATAAGTTTTTCGGTATTCGCGGTTGCGGTTATGCTTACCTTTCGCCGCGCGTGGCGGCACTTCCTCATCACAAGCTGATTCTTAAAGATCAAAGCGTTTTCGAACTTGGCACACCCGCGCCCGCAAATTTTGCGGCGGTGCTTGAGATAGTCAAGTATGTGAAGGAAATAGGAATGCATTTTTTGCCTCACGAATCTGACGGAGATCTGCTCTACGCCGAAGGAATGAGACGGATTCATTTGCAGGAGAGAGGGCTTTTGCACAGACTTCTGGAGGGAAGCGAGGGTGTTGCGGGACTTAGGCATATAGAGGGTGTCAGAGTTTTTGCCGATTTTGGAGACCTTACGAAACGAGACCTTATTGCGGCAATTGCCGTTGAAGGGTTAACACTTTCCGAAACGGTAGAGGAGTATTACAAGCGCGGCGTAGTGGTATGCGACAGACCCAAGAGCAGTATGTACGCGAGAAGAATTGTGGAGGCTTTGGGCATCGAGGGCGAGGGAGCCATCCGCGTTTCGCCAATGCATAGCCACGGCAGAGAGGATATCGATAGATTTCTGAAGATAACGAAAGAAATCGCAGACGAGGTAAGAATGAAATAAATTGGGGTTTAGCGGTCAGTTAAACGTTGTCTGTTTGAAAGTTTTTCCGTCGCTTTTTTCAAAAAGCGACCGCTGATCCAACGCGCGGAGCGTTGGTCGCCGCGCGCACGCGGCG
>JAZMZI010000038.1:0-5412 GCA_045585895.1 Eubacteriales bacterium | reverse complement strand
AGGTGTGGACACAACGCGCATATTATAAGAAATCAAGGACAGAAAAAGGCAATTCACGAGAATTAGAGGATGAATTTTGTCTGTACTTCATTTTGGCTATACCGAATGCATTGTAAGCGTCGGCAAAAACCTCCAAAACAGCCTTCAAAGTATCAATGCTGCGCGGAAAACATCGGCTTCGACGACGCAAAATAGGTATATAGTGCCGCAGATCGGCATTAACGCTTTCTACGCCACAGGTATCTTTTTTATTGTGGATATTTCGGATATGCTTACCCGGATAGACTACATCAATATATCCTGTATAACCGTCGGTACAGTAATTATTTGCCGGCGGAGAATTATCGACCAATGCTTGAATACGATCAGGGGACTTGTCATAAGCTGCATCGATACCGACAATTTGACGGGGAACACGACTGACAAGAGGGATAACATAGCAATTTTCCCTCGTTTCGCTTGTTCCTTTTTGTCCGACAAACCAATAAAGCTCATCGATTTCCAAATTATGGTAATTATTTAATGTACCGTCTTGTTTTTTTTAATCCAGTTATAAACATTTGCCTTGCTCATGTCGAAAATTTTTCCGACACCTCGTCCGCTGACTCCGGCATAGTAAGTTTTGATAGCTTGCTGGCGAATTTCTTCAGGGATCTCTCGTGTTTTCGGGTCAAGGGTGTAGTATTTTTTGCATTCATTGCAAAAGCACCGCTGTGTTCCCGAACGATTTTTCCCTGCGTTCACCTGATTTTCCGTTCTTCCGCAGATCGGACAATGTCTGTCTGCATTTTCTTTTGCTTTTCTCATAGTTATATTATATCATATTATGCGCCGTTTGTCCACACCTATTCTGTATCATGTGGCTGCTGAACGGAGAAAAAGCTCCGAATTATCATGAAATAGCACGATTCAGAAGTAAACGGCTCAGCGAATGCAAGGAAGAGCTGTTTTATCAGCTTGTGAAAAAGCTTGAAAAGATTGGGGAAATAAAATTTGAGCACCTGTTTGTTGACGGAACGAAAATAGAAGCAAATGCCAACAAATACAGCTTTGTGTGGAAGAAAAGTACATCAAAATACGAAATGCGTTTGCTTGAAAAGCTTGAAAGGCTATATATGGAATTATGCTCAAAATATATGGCAGCTCCCGATTCCCCCGAGGAACTTCTGAGTTCATTAAGAGCAACAGTATCTGAACCGTTTGTGTACGGCAGAGGAAAAAGAAAAAGCGAGCTTCAAAGGGATATTGAACAGCTCGATGAATTGTTGAAAAGAAAAGAAAAATACGAAGGCTATCAGGCAATATTCGCCGGAAGGAACAGCTTTTCAAAGACCGACACCGATGCAACATTTATGCACTTAAAGGAAGATCACATGAAAAACGCGCAGCTTAAGCCGGCATACAATTTGCAGCTTGCCGTTGAGGGAGAATATATTACCGGACTTGACATTTCAAGTGAAAGAAGCGACCAGCTGACATTGATACCTCTGCTTGAAAAAATGGAAGAGCATCTTGAGTGCAGTTATAAGGATGTAACCGCCGATGCGGGATACGAAAGCGAAGAAAACTACACATATTTTGAAAATAAAGGTCAGGATTGCTACATAAAGCCCCAGAATTACGAGCGTTCAAAGACACGCAAATTCAAGAACAATATGTCTCTTCGGGAGAATATGAAATACGATGCCGAAAAGGATGAATACACCTGCCAAAACGGTAAAACTCTGAAAGCGGTGTATACAGGTAAACGAAAAAGCAAATCCGGTTTTGAAAGTGAAATTACATACTATGAATGCGAAAGCTGCGAAGGCTGTCCTCACAAAAAGGCCTGTACAAGAGCGAAGGGAAACCGAAAGATCAGCTTGTCGAAGAAATTCATTAACCAAAGAAAAAAATCTCTTGACAATATCACCTCTCCGATTGGGATATTACTTCGCAGAAACAGAAGCATACAATCCGAGGGAGCCTTTGGAGTTATCAAGGAAAATTACAAATTCAGGCAATTTTTACTGAGGGGTCGAAAGAAAGTTTCGACGGAAATTACGCTGCTTGCCATCGCTTTCAACATCAACAAATATCACAGTAAGATTCAGAACAACAGAACCGGTTCCCAGCTTTTCTGTGTACTTTCTGATTGACCATTAAAAAAACGAATATTTTTTTGCATGGTATCTCACCGGTTTTGTTTTTGCGCTCATTTTTTGGTTTTTTTTATGTTTTTTTATTTTTTCACATAAAATTTGGAGCTGTAGCTACTCCGATTTGAATGATCGTTTTGCTACAGCTCCTTCTGCAGCCAATAGGCGCGAGGGGTAAGTATTCCATCCCTTTCAAGCTGTGCCGCGATCTGCTCCGTTCCGAGGCCGTCCAGGGTCATACTGTAAATGCGCTTGACTACCAGGGCGGCTTCATCGTCCACTATCCAGCGTTTCGGATTGTCGGGGTCCTTCATGTAACCGTAGGGAGGCTGTCCCATCGGTTCGCCTGCGTTGCCCTTGATCTTATTGCTGATACGGCGTTTTTTGCTGATATCACGTGCATACCATTCATTGAACAGGTTGCGGATCGGTGCCAACTCGTTTTCACCTTCGGCGGTGTCGATATTGTCCGAGACTGCCACAAGACGGATATCATGCTCGGGGAAAAATTCTTCGGTCAATCGTCCGACCTCAATATAGTTTCGTCCGAGACGGGATAGGTCCTTGACGAACACGGCAGCAGCGCGTCCTTCTTCAAGCTGACGGATCATATCCACAAAGCCGGGGCGATCCATCGTTACGCCTGAAATTCCATCGTCCATAAAATGAATTAAATTCGTGTAGCCCTTTTCTTTGGCTACTTTGGTGAGCAGCTTTTTCTGATTGCCAATGCTGTAGCTCTCACCTTCAAGATTATCGTCACGGGAAAGTCTCTCATAAAGAAAGGCTGTCACGTCACGGGATTTTTTATTGTTCGACTGTTTCACAAGTCCTCCTTTCCGGGACAGTCGGACAACAATTTTTCTTGCGTGAGCATTACTTCACGCTTATATTATACCGCGCCCGACAGCCACTTGTCAGCCGGGTTTGCAGAAGTTTTACGATTTACTTTCACAATCTGCCTGCATAAGGCGTAAAAGGATCGCGCCGAAGGTATTGGCGTTTTCTTCTTTGAATACCGGCTTTACGACAAACGACCTACCTTCGATACGGTAGGTCGTTGTTTCTTCCAGAGGATTTTCACTTGCTTTATTTTCTTTGCCTTCCGGCAATTTATTTTCTTGCATAGTAACCCCTTTCAGTAACTAATTTAACAAAAACGAAAATAGGCTGAACGGATGGCTGCTTGGCTCAGCTCCACGGGAATTTCACCCCCACGCGGTTCTCGCGCGACCCTACCTATTGCCTGCGACGCCTCGCCACCTGAATATGGTTGCACGCTCGGGCTGTAGCTGTAAGGGAGTCTCATTATCCTGTTTGTGCGTCGTCGCCCGCAAGCTGCCGAACCTGCTTCACGTTCTCGTGTTTCTCGCTCGCTCCCAGCAGATAATTTATCTGCGAGAGGTCGTGGCGCACCGTCCGTATGGCTCGTCACAAACAGATCGTATCCGTCTGCCCTATGCCGGCCGGGAATTATCCGCCCGGCGTTCTTGTCAAGGAGCTTCGGCAGCCCGCGAGGAAAGGGGAACTCACGGGTGCCTCCTGCGCTTTAATTCAGGTCAAAGCCCAGGATGGAGATAATCAGTTTCGTTTCCAGCCTTCTACGCAATTCTTCATCAACATAAGTGCAGTAGTTGCCGTTCTCGTCACGGCCTGTCCTTCTGCAAAGCGTAGCTATGTAGCCGGAATAATGACGGATCACCTCATTGACCGCGTCCGTTTCACCGTGGACGGCGGCCTCGATCACCGGGTACGGGATCATGCGGGTATGCTGGGTAGCATTACTCATCCGCTTCACCTCCCATCAGCTTTTTCAGCAGCCGATAGGCTCTCTGCCGGTGCGTGTTGACCGTTCTTCTTGCTATGCCCATGTGGTCGGCAATATCACGGTCGGCCATATCCAGGAACCAATACATAAGGATGATATTGCGTTCCTTTTCGGGAATAGCAGACAGCGCCTCGGCCAGTCGGTCGTCCTTGACAAGTACAGTCTCTTTTCCAATCTGGAAGGAAGTGTACTCCCAGGGGTATTCATCGTACACCGCAAGCTGCTCCATCGCACCTTCCGGCAGGTCGCTCATAGGAATTTCCCAAAGCGCCCTGTGATTGATATCCCTATGACCGTTGTTGGCCTCATGCTTCAACACCTTCTTGCAGAAGCTATCAAAGGTGTGCTGCTTATGGATTTCATGGAGATCAGGTTTCATTTTCTCACCTCCCTTCGTGCCGGGAGGCAGGTCCTTCTTTCCCCTTTCATCCATTACTGGTCTGACGGAGGTGGGTTTTGGCCGATTTTCGGAAAATTTCTTAAAATTATTTTTTCTGTCGCTCATATAGCGTCTCCTTTCAATTCGTTTCGGGTTGATCTCGATAGCGAATTGAAAGGGCGGTGAACGGCAGCGATATGTACGGAAAGGCTTGTCCATCCTCATAGGCAGACGAACAACCTTTTTAGCGATACCTCCTTGTTATGCGTTTTCGTGTTGCCGTAAAGAAAGAAGCGAAAAATGCTCGCTCGTCAAGAAGCAACAAATTTCGCAAGACAAAACAAAACGCCCGACTCAAGATTTTGTTAATCTCAAGTCGGGCGTTTAGCTCGTATATTAAGTTTGGAGGTTTCGGGCGTATCAATTTTTTCATCTTTTCACTTCCTTTCGGCAGATTTCTTATGTGTCAATATAGCAAAACACGGCGATACCTTTTCAGTACCACCGTGTTCGCTTGTAGTCGTCGATTGATCGGCGGCTGTATTTTTGCTTTGTCAAATTGGAATTGGCTTACTTCTTTTCTCTTGCGACCATACAAACAGTTCTCACAATACAAATAACTTCTGCAATAAGTAGGGCAAGTAATATCCAAGGCCAAATGTCACCATCAACTGTTGCCGAATGGATAAAGAACTCCAACTTAGTTCCACCAAAGGCACGCCCATCTTGGAGAGAGCCAAACAGAATAGCAATGGTTGGGCAGAGTATTGCCAACAACAATTCTGCAATTCCTTTGCTCTTGCCTATTTTCGTGAGAGAGTATATACCTGTGGCAATGCCAAGAACACTAATCATACCAATTACCCAAATCATACAATCACACTCCTTTACTTTTCAGTACCACCGTGTTCGCTTTTAGTCGTCGATTGATCGGCGGCTGTGTTTTTGCTTTGTCAAATTGGAATTAGTCTTATGGTTGACTCTCAACAAATACACCATCAACAAGTTTGTAATATGCAACTTCGGAGTTAGGAGAAAATGTAACAACAAAAGTCCAGTCCGAAGGA
>JAZMZI010000037.1:0-9810 GCA_045585895.1 Eubacteriales bacterium | reverse complement strand
AGTATTAAAATGCCATAGTGGAGGAATTTATGAATTACATCTACCGTCATATGGAAAATCGAATCATGGAGCTGTCGCAGTCGTATTCTGCCATTCTTTTGACAGGACCGCGTCAGGCGGGCAAGACCACGATGCTTCGCTCGCTTGCGGAAAAGGAGAACAAGGGGCGCGAGTACGTGTCGCTGGACGATCTCTCCACGCGCGACATGGCGAAGAACGACCCCGCGCTCTTTTTGCAGATACACAAGCCCCCCGTGCTGATCGACGAGGTTCAGTATGCGCCGGAGCTTTTTACCTATATCAAAATTCACATCGACGAGCATCACAATCCGGGCGATTTCTGGATGACGGGCTCGCAGATCTTCCGCTTGATGAAGGGCGTACAGGAGTCGCTTGCGGGTCGTGTAGCGCTTCTGCATATGTCGCCTATGTCCCAGCGTGAGATCATCGGCGCTGACTGTGTTCCATTTACGACGAATATGGAAACCTTACTTACGGAGAGCAAGAAAATCGCTCCCGTAGATACCCCCAAGCTCTTTGAGCGCATTTGGCGCGGTTCCATGCCGGGTATCGTTTCGGGGCTTTATCCCGACCGCAATATGTATTACTCGTCCTATATCTCCACCTATGTGGAGCGCGACGTTCGCGAGCTTTCGGGAACGGTGGATGCGCTGAAATTCAACCGCTTTATTACAGCCGTCGCCGCGAGAACCTCGCAACTGCTCAACTACAAGGCGATTGCGGACGATGCCGAGATCGATATGCCAACCGCAAAGGCATGGGTGGATATTCTCCAAACCCTCGGAATCATCTTTCTGCTTCACCCCTATTCCAATAACGTGCTGAAGCGCACCATCAAGACGCCCAAAGTCTATTTCTACGACACAGGTCTTGTGTGCTATCTCACGAAATGGTCAAGCCCCGAGGTTGCCGAAAGCGGTGCTATGAGCGGCGCACTGCTTGAGAACTTTACGGTGTCCGAGATCATGAAGGGCTATCAGAATGCGGGACTTGAGCCGTATCTCTATTTCTACCGAGACAAGGACTCGAAGGAGATCGACGTCATTATGGAGGGCGACGGCAAGTTGTGTCCTCTGGAGATCAAGAAGACCGCAACGCCCGATAAGCGCATCATCCGCACCTTCGGCGTCATCGACAAAGCGCCCCTTGAGGTCGGCACAGGCGCCGTCCTCTGCATGGCAGAGCAGTTCGGCGCGTTTGATAGGGAGAACCTCATCGTGCCGGTTTGGATGATATAAAGGAATAAGATAAAGGAGAAATGAAATGTCAGAAAAAAGGAAATTGGCTAATGCAAAGCTTGGGAAAAAAGATGAATTTTACACGCAATTAACTGACATAGAAAAAGAAATGCGTCATTATCGGAAACATTTTCAAGATAAAACGATTCTTTGCAATTGTGATGATCCGTTTGAAAGCAATTTCTTCAAATACTTTGTTTTGAATTTCAATCGTCTTGGTTTGAAAAAGTTAATTGCCACTTGTTATGCTACTTCTCCTATAATGGGAAGTCAATTACAATATCACGTTGGCAAAGACGGACAAATGTCTTTTTCATTTGGTGATGAACCCACTGTGGATGAAAATGCAAGACATCCGTATAAAGCAATTGTTACCAAGGTTTATGATAAAACCGGTGACGGCGGAGTAGATATGTTTGACATAGCTGAACTTTTTAAAACAGGGGAAAATGAGCTTGCAGAATTAAATGGCGACGGTGACTTTCGTTCAAAAGAGTGTATGGAGTTATTAAACGAGGCAGATATTGTTGTGACTAATCCACCGTTTTCATTGTTTAGAGAATATGTGTCTTTACTTATTGCTTGCCAAAAGCACTTTATCATCATTGGTAATCAAAATGCTATTGCATATAAAGAAATTTTTCCATTACTCCAAAATAATGAAGTGTGGTTAGGCGGAGGTTTTTCTGGAAATGTAGGATTTTTCGAAAGCCCTTATGAAGATACAGCAGTATCCTCGCAACACAAAAAAGGCTTAATTAGAGTTTCTGGAGTTATGTGGTTTACAAACTTAGATTTAAAAAAGCGTCACGAACAATTGATTTTAATAAAGAAATTCAACAAGGAAGAATATCCAAAATATGAAAACTTTGATGCAATAGAAGTATCAAGAACGGCAGATATTCCTTGCGATTATCCCGGTGTTATGGGTGTTCCCATTACATTCATGGATAAATATTGCCCCGACCAATTTAAAATTATCGGTTTGGGAATAACCGATCTTGGAAAATCTATAGGTGTTGGTGATTACGATAGAAAATATAAGACACCGGCTTCACGTGACGGAACACTGTATTACGTTAAGGACGGAAAAGGTGTTGTACCATATGCAAGAGTATTGATTCAAAACAAACATCCAGAGGAGGGAAACAAATGATTATTGAAGAAAGAAAAATAACGGTTGGTGAAGTCTGCGAAGGATATTTTAACGACGCAGAAGAAGGCGTAGTAGGATATAATGAGCGACTTGATATTAGACCTAAGTATCAGCGTGAATTTGTTTACAAGGATGCACAAAGAGACGAGGTTATCCGTACCGTTCTTAAAGGACTTCCGTTAAATGTTATCTATTGGTGCAAAACCGGCGAGGATACATACGAAGTGCTTGACGGACAGCAACGAACAATATCTCTCTGTGAATACGTTGACGGTTCTTTTTCCGTTGATGATAAATATTTCTACAATTTACCCGCCGACATTAAGAAAAAGATATTGGACTATCCATTGTTCGTCTATGTATGCGATGGAACCGATAGTGAAAAGCTTGATTGGTTCAGAATTATCAATATTGCAGGTGAGCAATTAACAGATCAAGAACTGCGCAACGCGGTATATGCCGGCTCTTGGACGTCCGATGCAAAGAGATATTTTTCTAAAACGGGATGTGCGGCAGATTCACTTGCGGGAGATTATTTGAAGGGTTCAAGTATCCGTCAAGAATATCTCGAAACCGCCATACTTTGGGCAGCTTCGGCTGAAGGCAAAAGTATTGAAGGATATATGTCGGAGCATCAGCACGATCCAAGTGCTATAACTCTTTGGAATTACTTCCGTTCCGTTATTGATTGGGTACAAGCTATTTTTCCGAAGAAGCGTAAAGAGATGAAAGGTTTGGCTTGGGGATTGCTGTATAATGATCACGGCAAGCGCACCGATCTTGATCCTAAAAAGCTCGAGCTTGAAATTCAGCGCCTTATAGGTGATGAAGATGTTACAAAGAAATCCGGTATTTACGAATACTTACTGACGGGAGAAGAAAAGAAGCTTTCTATCCGAGCCTTTGACCGACGTGATGCTCTTGCCGCCTACGAAAAACAAGGTCATAAGTGCGCAATCTGCGGCGAAGAATTTGAGTTTGAGGAAATGCACGCCGATCATATCAAGGCTTGGTCTAAGGGCGGTCATACAACCCCCGAGAATTGCCAAATGCTGTGCCGAGATTGTAATCTTAAAAAAGGAAATCAATAATAAATAATTTTTTGTGTCAAGTGTAAAGGAGAGTGAAGAAATGAAAAAATGTTTTATTATTTCACCAATAGGAGAAGAAGGATCTGACATCCGCAAAAATGCCGATGATGTACTACATTATGTTATCGAACCGGTATGTGCATCTAAAGGATATGAAGCAATTCGTGCTGATAAAATATCCGACACGGGAATGATTACACAGTCTATCATTGAACATATTTTGCAAGATGATATTGCCATCATCGATATAACAGGCAGAAATGCTAATGTTTTCTATGAGTTAGCCATAAGACATTCTTACGGATTGCCCGCGATTCAAATTACTCGCGATGATACATCAACAATTCCTTTTGATGTGCATAATGTTAGAACAATTCAATATGATTTATCCGTGAGCGGTGCCGATAAAGCTAAACAAGCAATTGAGAAAGCCATTGATAGTATAGAGGAAGGGGTAAAAACACTCAATCCTGTAACATCTGTGTCAGGAATTTTAAATTTATCTTCCGATCAGGCTGACAGAAACGATGCTGTTCTATCTGAATTACTGTTGAAAGTAAACGGAATTCCCGAAAGATTAGAGCAACTTGAAAACAATATTGGAGTTCGCTTCTCTCAAATGCTTACCGCATTCGGAGATTCCGTTAAAATGGGTACAGCACATACAACGCAAGAAGATATACAGAATGAAATTCTAAAATCATTTTTCTCTACATTGATGACTAATCCTAACGAGGGAATCAACCAAATGCAAAATCTAATTCAGGCGCAAAAATTTATGCAGGACAATGGTCTAATTAAAAAATGACAAAACAAGAAGTTCTTGAATACTGCCTCGATACATACGGCACATCGCCGGACTATCCGTTTGACGAGGAATTTTAAATGAAAAAGAATTGGCGGTAAATTTTTACCTTCGTTACATCATTTTATACCTCCGACCAAATATTTTCCTCCGTTTTGGGAAATAATAACGGTGAATACAAAAAACGGAGGTATTTATGTTCAAACACGAAAAAATGTTATTTCATCCCGTAGAGGTGGAGCGGCCGAATCCGCAGTACGCGGTTCTCTTGCAGGAGCAGCTTGGCGGCGGCAACGGCGAGCTTAAGGCGGCTATGCAGTATATGTCGCAGAGCTTCAGAATCAAAGACCCCGAAATCAAGGATCTTTTCCTTGACATCGCCGCGGAGGAGCTTGGACACATGGAAATGGTGGCGCAGACCATCAATCTCTTAAACGGTCACGACGTGGACGCCACGAAGGTGCAGGCGGGCGAGGTGCAGACCCACGTTCTGCTCGGACTCAACCCCGGCCTCATCAATTCCTCTGGCTATTCCTGGACGGCGGATTACGTGACCGTCACGGGCGACCTGTGCGCCGATCTGCTCTCCAATATCGCATCCGAGCAGAGAGCCAAGGTGGTTTACGAATATCTCTACCGTCAGATCGAGGACAAGAAGGTACGGGAAACCATCGACTTTCTTCTCAACCGCGAGGAAGCGCACAATCAGATGTTCCGCGACGCCTTCAACAAGGTTCAGGAAACGGGCTCGAACCGCGACTTCGGCACGACCAAGGCGGCAAAGATGTATTTCTCCATGTCAAACCCCGGACCGAATACCTTTGCGACGGGCGAGACACACGCACCGTCGTTTAAGTAAATTAAGAAAGTCACCGTCATTGTTTGGCGGTGATTTTACAAATACACCTATGGTGTCAAAGGATTATAAAAACTTCGTATAAAACAAGTGTTGACAGAAAGCGAAAAACATGATACAATTATAAAAACAAATCATGATAAAAGGAACCAGCCGACTGCAGAGGATATTGGTTTCTTTATGCTTTTTTGAGGAAATGCTATATGGTTAAAAAAAGGAAAATTTCATTATCAACAACGCAAATAATACTACTCAGCTTCCTCGCAACCATTCTTGTTGGAAGTGCGCTTTTGGCACTGCCGATCAGCTCTGCAAGCGGCGAAGCTGTGCCATATCTTGATGCGTTATTTACGGCAACCACCTCCACCTGTGTAACCGGACTTGTTACGCTTCCAACGGTGTCCACGTGGAGCGTATTTGGGCAGGTCGTTATATTGCTTTTGATACAGATCGGCGGTCTTGGACTTATCACGATAATGTCGGGACTGATGCTTATGCTTAACAGAAAAATGGGAATCGGTGATAGGTTGCTGATTCAAGACGCTTTTAATTTGAATACGATGGCAGGGCTTTCCCAGTTCGTCAAAAATGTGCTTCTTGGTACGCTGATTATCGAAGGCATCGGTGCAATTCTGTATATGTTCGTGTTCGTCCCCGAATTTGGTGCAAAGGGCATTTGGATTTCGGTGTTCAATTCTGTTTCCGCATTCTGCAACGCAGGTATAGATATCATTGCAGAAAACAGCCTTTGCAATTATGCTGCAAATCCTCTTATCAACATTGTTACCTCGCTGCTTATCATTCTTGGAGGACTCGGATATATCGTATGGTGGGATGTGCTTCGTGTTATCAAGAGTCGTTCGCCGAAGAACAGAAAGATATTCAAGCATTTGACCTTGCATAGCAAAATTGCCATTACCGTCACGGCAGGACTTATTCTTATGGGGGCAATTCTTATTTTCGTTTTTGAATATTCCAACCCATCTACAATCGGAGAGATGTCCCTGTTCGATAAGATTCAAGTATCCTTTTTTCAATCGGTTACAACGAGAACGGCGGGCTTTGCATCTATCCCTCAAGAGAATTTGACGAATGCCTCTGTAGCTCTATCCATTGTTTTGATGTTGATCGGTGGCTCACCCGTAGGAACGGCAGGCGGTATGAAAACGGTTACGATTGCCGTTCTCGTATGCTCTGCATTCGCAACTATAAGAAACAAGAACAGTGCAACGCTGTTCGACCGTCGCATATCCGAAGAATCAATAAAGAAAGCAGTTGCAGTCGTTGTAATGTTTCTTGCAATTTGTGCTACGTCCACCGTTCTACTGATGGCAACGAGCAATGCCTCTGCCCTTGATGCTGTCTATGAAACCGTCAGCGCAACAGCAACCGTTGGACTTTCAAGGAACTTGACTGCAACGCTTAATACCTTTGGAAAGCTGATTATCATTGTAACGATGTATTTCGGCAGAGTTGGCCCCATATCTTTAGCGGTAGCGCTCGGCAGTAAAAATAAAAGCCAAAACGTCATTTCCGAGCCGACGGAAGATATCAGTATAGGTTAAAAGGAGAAGATTATGAAAGCAAATAAAACATACGCAGTATTCGGACTTGGAAGATACGGAACAGCAGTGGCAAAAGAACTTGTTGATAACAGCGTGGAGGTCATTGCTGTCGATTCCCAACAAAAAATCGTTAACGATGCGGCGGCATATCTGCCCGTATGCAAATGCGCGGACGTGACCGATGCGGAAGTAATTTCGCGCCTTGGTATTGGCAATATTGACACGGTAATCGTTTGTATGGCGAGCGATCTTGAAGCAAGTGTTATGGCTGTAACGCTTTGTAAAGAAGCAGGCGTTAATAATGTGATTGCAAAATGCGCCAACGAGATGCATCAAAAGATATTGCTCCGAGTAGGTGCTGATCAAGTGGTATTCCCTGAAAATGAGTCGGGTATCCGTCTTGCAAAGAATCTGTTAAGCTCCGGCTTTATTGATATGATCTCTCTGTCAAAGGACGTGTCGATGGTTGAGATCGACGTTAAGGACGAGTGGTGCGGTAAGAACCTTATTGAGTTGAATCTCCGTAAAAAATACGGCTTCAATATCGTTGCGATCAAAAGGGGCGAGGAAGTCAATGTTAATATCAATCCCGAGCAGGCGCTTGATGCGGAAAGCTCATTGATCGTGATTGCCAATACAACAAAGCTTGGCAGATTAAAATAATTTTATATAAAAATGCCGTCGAGAGCGTGAAAGCCCTGACGGCGTTTTTTGATGACGGAAAATTCATAAAAAACTGCTTGTCCTTATCATTTTTAAATAAATTAATCTGAATTTCAGTGTAAAATCCGTGTTGTTGCTGTTATATGATAGCAGGTAAGCAAAATTTAGGCGTTTTGCCGAAGCGCGAAAAATCCTTTGGTTCAAGCGCTAAAAATCCTTTTCGTACAAGGATTTTTAGCCTTCTTTTACAAGGGCTTTCGACGATTTTGGGGCAAAGGTTGCGCTTATGGGATTGCCGCATCTGCCGCAAGGTCTTCGTTGAGGTCTGCGATGACGTCGCCTTTGATACCGACGTATTTCATATCAAAGGGGACGCCTGCGGCGCTGACGGGGTAGACTCCCGTGGTATGATCGGTGAAATAAGGTGCGAGAGGGGATTTTTCGATCTCCTCCGCCGAGAGATTGCGGGTCAGCTGATAGAGGATGCTGCCTATCATTTCAAGATGGGCAAGCTCTTCCGTTCCGACGTCGGTCAAAATCCCCGCGATCTTACGGTCGGGCATTGAAAAGCGCTGGTTGAGATATCGCATCGACGCAGCAAGCTCGCCGTCGGGGCCTCCGAGCTGGCTGACTATGACCGACGCGGCGCGGGGATTGGGATTCTTTATTTTAACGGGGAATTGTAATTTTTTCTCGTATATCCACATAGGTGTTCTCCAAAAAATATTATTTTCGGGCAATTAATCGAAGGCTTTTGCCCGCTGTTTCGTTACGGGTGAATTCAATTACTTTTGCCTTATCAGTAGGTCTCCCAAGGCCAAGGGGTCGACGTCCATTTCCACTCGTCGCGGCTTAAATTGCCGAAGGCGGTTACGGGACCGAACTCTGCTTCATACTCTGCCTGAAGCTTTTTCTGCGTCTCCAGAAGGGAATGATAATACGCAAGAGCCTTTCGGCAATTCGGGTACGCGTCGAGGTAGAGGATCGTGTCGTAGAGCGCAAAATCGACCGCCTGAAGCTTGCGAAGGAGAGCGTTTTCTTTGTTGCCGCAACCGCAAGAGAGCGTTGCGCGTCGGTTATTAATGGGATTTAACATAATCTGCATCCTCCTTTGCCTTCTTTTCCGCCCTCAAAGGGAAGATCAAGCTCTGCGAAGAGCGTTCCGCGCTCCAGAGCCTTGTCGAGGTCGTAAAGCTCACGGAAATCCTGTAGGGGAGAATAGACCATAGCGAGGGGGTACGAGGTCAGTCCCCATCCGCCTACGTGGGATCCGCAACCGTGGTCGGGCACGTCGTTTTCGCAACCGCAGCCGTTCATACCGTTGTTGAGGTCGGCGCGGGGAAGGGTGCCGTCGCAGAGACGCCTGCCCTGTCTTTCGTCAAGGCGGGGGATGTTTTGCTCCTCGGCTTCAAATTTCGCGAAGGTGGGACGTGAGCGACCCGTTATCTCTCGCGGCGGGAGATCTCTCTGCAAGCGAGACGAATAAAGTGGGTTTTTGTCATTGTACATTTGAAAAACTCCGATCTTGAAAAAGTTTTTGACGGGCTGAAAGTTTTAGCCTATCAATAAGATTGTATGCGTTTTCTCGTATTTTGTTACTCTTTGCAGAAGTGTGTCGGAACTTGTAACAATTTAGCAGGCTAAAATTTTGTTTATTTTGCCAATTACTTTTTTTTGAAAAATATGGTAAAATAATTATAATAGAATAATTTGATTACCAAAGAAGGGATGTGACACAGTGTTTTGCGTTGGAGATAAGATCGTCTACGGTTGTGAAGGCGTGTTCGTCGTATCGGAATATACGACGTCGCCTATTGATAAAAACGATG
The DNA here is from genome assembly GCA_045585895.1 of Eubacteriales bacterium. Classification (GTDB taxonomy): domain Bacteria; phylum Bacillota; class Clostridia; order Oscillospirales; family CAG-272; genus SVTX01. The sequence goes on along the minus strand of JAZMZI010000037.1, from coordinate 586 downwards.
AACGCGTTTTCTACGTTTTGCGTCCCGTTTTCGGTTCAAACGGCAATATTATCGTCACCCCCTCCGAGGGCGGAGTAACACCTATGCGAGAGGTTATCTGCCGCGAAGAAGCAGCGGCGCTTTTGGAGCGTATTCCCTTGATCCCCGAGGTCACGGTGGAAAAGGAGAGAAACCGACGGGAGGTATACCGTGGCGTTATGAACGGCTGCTGCGGAGAAGCCTGCGTTAGTATTATCAAAACGGTCAGGCGGCGCAGAGCGGAGTTTTTGGCGCAAAAGCGTCGGCTTTCCGAGACCGATACCGATTTTGAAGACCGCGCTATGCACTGCCTCTTTTGTGAGCTTGCGGTGGCTATGGAGATAAGCGTTTCCGAGGCGGAGAAGAAGTTTTTTGAAAAGCTTTCCGAGAATTAATAAAATAAGCCGATGCGAAGTTTTGCATCGGCTTCAGCGTGTCGAGAAAGTCTCGACACGCTGTGAGACTTCGAAAAAGATAGGTATATTTTCCGTTCATGCATTCGTAGGCGTACAAGGGTACGCCAGAGTGCATAAACGGAAAAAGCAAGCAAGCACAAGGCTTTCTCGAT